>CAZAQG010000035.1:0-25635 GCA_964487445.1 uncultured Chromatiales bacterium | reverse complement strand
GCAGGACCCGCCACACTTCCTCCCGTCGGCAACGCCGGTAATGATGCACTCGGCGCCGGCGATGCACTCGGCGCCGGCGTCACCGACACCGCCACCGAACGCGCCACACTCCCCGAAACCCCGCTGCATGTCAGCGTGAAAACCCTGTCCGCACTCAGCGGACCCACTCCCTCGCTCCCACTCACCGCCTTCGCGCCGCTCCACCCGCCCGAGGCCGTGCATCGACTCACGTTCCCTGCGTTCCACGTCAACCGTACACCGCCCCCGGAAACCACCGTCCCCTTGTCTACACTCAAACTCAAACTCGCCGTCGGCGCCGGCGACGACGCACCGGAGGTCGAGGATGCGGCCTGGGCGGAAGGCAGCCTGTAGAAATAGACATCCTGATCGACGCCGTTTACCAGGATGAAGACGTTCTTGGAAGGGACATACTGCCAACGGCCATAGGTGCCGTTGTGCGCCGGCGGCGTCGGCGTGACCGTGTTGCCCGCGGCGGCCGGTATACGGCTCCAGCGGGGCGGGGAGACGGAAAGATCCAGCGTATAGACCTCGGTTCCACCGGCCCAGCCGACGAACTTCCCGATCGCCGGATCATAGGCGAACCCCGGTGCATTCGCATTCATCATCACCGACGCGCCATCGCCGACCGCGCCGAGATCCCGCCGTGCGATCGACCCGGAAGAACTGAGCGCATACACATAGGCCTTGCCCCGGCCGAGCACGACGAACTTCCGGTTGACGGGATCGACGGCGCCGACGAAGCTGCTGATGCAGGCGGCCTGTCCGCGAGTCGCCCAGGTATTGGCGACCGGGTCGTATTCCGTGAGCCAGCCACACCAATACATGAACACATGCCCGCTCACCGGATCATAGCCGGTCGCCACGCCGTCGGCGGCATGCGGAGCCCGCAGCTTGTGCTCCCACTTGAGGGTCGAGAAGTCGAACTCCTCGGTATCCTGCACCCCGTTCCCGCTACGCCAGATCGAACCCCCGCTCTCCCAGAGCCGGTCCTGAACCGGCAGATAAACCATGCCGTCGTAGGTATGCCGGGAGCCCGGCGAGCCATCCGGAAGCACGGTGGCGCTGACCCCCCAGCCGAAGTTCTTGGCCGGCCAATACGGGTCGTTGAGGCGCTGCCATTCGAGCGTGTTCACGTCGAAGACGTAGAGCTCATTGCCCCAGTAGTCATTGTGACCGCCCCCCCAGACCACGAGCCGGTGGCGCTTGGTGTCGAAGGCGGCGCCGCTCCAGGCGTCGATGATATTCCGCACCCGGGAGTCGTAAGGCTGTGGCGCCACATCCTTCATGAGGGATCCGGGCACCTTATACCAGTGCCCCGGGGCGAGACTGTCGATCGGATTGGCCTGGGCGGGAAGACCGGTCGATACGACCGCAACGAGCGTAAACAGGACCGCGTAGAGCCTGCGCATGCAATGTCTCCCCTTAGAACCGCATCCCGACGCGCCGCTCCGGCGCGCCCATATCACTCCCGCTGCGGCTCCCCGATCCCTTTCGGCAAGGCCGCATTGGAGTCGGGAGGAAGTATATCGATGGATCGTGATCACCTTGTGTGACCCGATTGGCAGTTCGATAACGAGGCGGTACGGGGGCCCCTGCGGCACATTGCGAGCGCATCACGGTCGCGCGCCGGAGTCGCGGCGCACGGCCGGCGCCCCATCCGACCGTGCGAGCCGGACCCAACGGATAAAACCACATAATGATCATCGCATTGCAACAGCAATCGACGTAGGCCGACGGAATGTGCCGCCGGATGCCGATCAGCGTCGCCGAGCGGATGTGACGAGAACGTCCAGTTCGGCGGCGAGCCGCGCCGTCAACCGCTCGCGGCTATAGTCCCCGACCCCGGGCGGGGGCCCGCCCGGAGGAGGCGTCACACCCCGCCGGGACTCGTATTGACGGCGCAGCAGCCGCGCCACGGATTCGGTGTCTTGCGGAGGAATCGTCCGGATGCCCCCCACCCGCTCGAGCAACTCCGCCACCGCCCCACCGGACATCAGGGCCAGGATCGGCCGCCCGACCCGAAGATATTCGTAGGTCTTCGCCGGAACCTGCATATAGGTCCACGTGCGATTGCGCCTCGCCGCGGCGCCGGTCCCGACCGGCTCGCTCAAGGCGAGCAGCAGATCGGCACCGGCCATTCGCTGCAAGGCGCGGCGGTAAGGCAGGCGGTCGCGGTAAACGGCGACGACATCCGCCACACCGGAGTGCTGCAGCGCCTGCCGGAATACCGCGGAGTCCGCATACGGGCCGCAACCCAGGAGCGTCACCTGGAGATCGTCGCGATCGAGCCATCCGCGCTCCAGCGCCAGCCGGACACCCGCCAGGAACGGAAGCGGATCGCGGTTCCCGCCATCGATCGCCCCCGGATACAGGATCTCGAACTTCCCGATCGCCTCCGGCACCAACCCCGTAAAATCCTTCTCGTCATAGCCGTTCGTGATCGTCACGAACTTCTCCGGCGCCGACCCGGGATAGCGCCCGAGCAGGTAACGGTGCATCGCCGGAGTGTTGCAGATCACCCGACCGGCGCGCGCAATGACCCGCCGCTCCAAGAGGCCTTCGGCCCAACGGCGCACCGGCGGCATCGAATCCTCGATCCACGGGTCGCGAAAATCGACCACCCACGGCAACCCAAAGCGGCTGTGCAGGCGCAGACCGATCAGATGGGCGGTCGCCATCGGGTAGGTCGAATAGAGGGCGTCGATCCGCCCGGCGGCGATCAGTTCCGCGCCTTTCCCGATCGCGGCGCGCATCCACGGCCAATAGCGGTCGGGAAAGGCCAGGGCGCGCGGATAGACCCCCCGCACACCCAGCAGGCGTTTGACGTCCGCAGCCCGCACCCGGTGTACGTCGACATGGCGTGGAACCCTCGCCGCCAAGTCCGGATCGCGGCTCTCGTAGAGTTCCTCCGGCACGGAGATGACCTCCGAGGACCATCCATGGTCGGCGAGATACTCCGTAAACTTCAAGGTCCGCAGAACCCCGGTGCTCGAGTTATCGGGCGGGTAATGGAACGCGATCACCAGCAGCCTGTGCGGTAACGGTCGCGGATTCGAAGTCAACGCCCGCCCCCAGGATCCACATCCCGGCGCCGACCGGGCGCCACGGACCTCCGATCCTCATGATCGGTGCCTGCCGCCGTACCGGTCCCCCGCCAAGGCGGCCCCGGGGGCCCGCCTTGGCGGGCGCCGGCGGCGGCAAGCGCCTGCCCGTAGACCGCGAACAACCGCTCTCGCACACGGTCCCATGAATACTCCCGGCTCGCGGCCCGCCCCGCGTCCGCGAGCCGCACGGCCAAGTCGGGGTCGCGCAGTAACCGCAGCACCGCCTCCGCCATCCGTTCCGGTGCCCGCGGCGGCACCAGCAGCGCGGTCCTGCCGTCCTCCACCAGGTGCGGAACGCCGCCGACATCGGTACTGACCACGGGCACCCCGGACGCCAGCGCCTCCAGCACGGAGATCGGCATGTTGTCCACGAGACTGGGATTGATGGCAACTGCGGCCGACCGGTACAGCTCGGGCATGCGGGCGTTCTTCACGTGTCCGGCGAACACGACCGCATCGCCCAACCCCAGTTCTTCGACCAGCCGGCGCAACGCCGGCCCCTCCGGACCCGTGCCCGCGAGGGTCAGCCGCGCATCCGGAACACGATCCTTTACCAGGCGAAACGCACGCACCGCGGTGGCATTGTCGTAGATGGCCTCCAGATTGCGGGACACCACCAAGTGCGGGCGCCGTGCGCCGGGACCGGTTCCCTCCCCTCCCCGGAACCGGTGCAGGTCGATGATATTGGGGACCACCTGCACGTCCACCCCCCTCTTCCCGAACACCTCTCCAAGGAAACCGGAGGGTACGACGACCGCGTCGGCCAAGCGCAGGACCGGTCTGACAAAAGGATACGACCGTCTGAAGAACTCTTCGGCTCCGCCGCCGCGGTAGTTGACCACCACCGCGGCACGGCGCAGCCTCGCGACTATTACGGCCGGCGCGGCGAACAAGTGCCACGACCACCCCGAATTGGCCATGATGTGGAACACCGAATTGCGTGCGCCCGCCCTCCAGAGATCGATCAGATAGGGGATGAGCCGGGCGAATGCACGCAGCCAGTACAATCGGCCGACCCATGCCGGCGTGTACGGGCGGTTTTGCCGTACGATATCGACCCTCACCCCTTCCGTTTCCAGAAGCCGGGCCAATTGGCGCGTCTGATTGGCCATGCCGCCGGCGGGTGGCGGCATGGGCCCCACCAGCACGACACGAAGTCCTCCGCCCCGCCGGGTCACATCCGCCCCGCCGCACATGCGATACCGCGCATCGCCGCCCCGATGTATCGAGCCGCCCGGGCACGCCGGCCCGCCTCCGGCCACACCGACCGGCCAAGGCCCCCGCAACCGCCGCGCACGAACCCTTTACGACATCCGCCCGGCCCGTTATGGTAATTCAAACCATGGCGCGCCGGCGCCTTGGAAGGCCACTCAAGCGAGGAATTCCGACCATGTCCGCATCGCCGTTCCGGGCATGCCGTGCGCGGATGCTGCGCACCGCTTGGCTCGCAGTGCTGGTGATCGCGCCGACCCTGCATGCGGCTGCGGTACCCGAATGGCGCCGCCCGCACGACTACTACGTCACCGACCCCACATCCCGCAACCTGCTCAAAATGGTCGAGGGCTATCACCTCGAGCAGGGGACACGGAAGATGGAGCGCGGGGAGTACGGGTACGCACGACAGGACTTCGACTTCATCCTCCGATATTTCCCGAACGATCCCAAGGCACTGCTGCTCATGGGCGAACTGGCGATCAAAACCGGCAAGCCCCAGGAAGCGGTCCGCTACTTCCAGACCGCGATCCGCAGGTTCCCCGACCACGCAGCGACCTATACGGCCTATGGGGTTTTCCTGCACCGTGCAGGAAAACTTCGGCAGGCGATCGACCAATACCGAGAGGCATTGAAACTCGATCCCACCTCGGCCGAAACACACTATGACCTGGGGCTCGCTTATCTCGATATCCATGATTACAAGCTGGCCAACCGGCATGCCCACACCGCCTATCGCCTCGGTTATCCCCTTCCGGGTCTGCGACAGCGGCTGCAACGACTTGGAAAATGGATGCCCGCCTCCCCGCCGCCGGCCGGACGACGACCGGTCACGCGCTAACGCCTGCGCGCCGGTCCCTCATGTGGGCGGCGCGACCGCGGATCCACTCGGATTCCTCGACGGACACCGCATCCTCCCGGCCATTTCCCGGAGAATTCCGCGTGCCCCTGTCATTTACGGCGCACCGCTTCGGCGCGTCCGGGATCCCATTCGCTTCGATCCGAACCGTACATCCTTCCGGCCGTCCCGGCGCCCGTAACGCCGAGGATCCGGTCGATCACCGCCTGCGGGAGTTCCCGGCGCCATCCCCAGGCGGCTTCCCGCGGATCCTTGAACACCGAATAGTAGCCCGAACGCCCTGCGGACGTGCTCGCCGCGAGAAACCGCGCCGTTTGCCCGACCCAACTCAGGCCGGCGAACCGGAAGAGGTTCTCCGCCTGCTCCATCGGCGCCGCGCACAGATCCTCGTACCGGAGCACCAGCACATCCTCGCGCCCCCGGATCTCCCCGAGCGCCTTGTCGTTGAACAACCGCCACCGCCACGCCAACCGTTCCACCGGATCCGCGGCACGCAGCGCCGCCATGCTCACCCCGCACGCACGCCCCGGCGGCGTATCCATCAGCATTTCGAAGATATCGTAGTCCTCGCTGCCGGCGGCGGCGTCGGCGAATTTCCCCTGCGCCTCCCCACGCAGCACCGAAGCCACGTAGCCGCATGGGTGGCGCAGGATCAGGATCGAGCGTGTCGTGATCGAGCGCACCAGGACTCCGAGCCGACCGGTGGACTCGATGGACTTCCAGACGATGCGCAGCTGCGGGACGCGCTCATAGCGCACGAACCGTGGAACCCCGCATTCCCCGAACGCCCTGGCCGCGAGCTTGGCCGACACGATTGCCACTCGCTGCGCGTACTCGGCGAACGGCGACAGATAGCTCTTCGCAAACACCGGGAGCGAGCCCGCGACCTTGGTCGCCCGCATGGCGGGAAGCCGGCCCGCGAAGGACCGGACCGACCGACGATATCGTTGCCAATCGTCCACGGCGGGCGTCACCGGGAGTTCCGGGATGGGCTCGGCGCTGTCGGGTTCGTGACGATACAGGGTGTCCGGATGGCTGTCGAAGATCTTCCCGATCCAGGTCGTCCCCGAGCGAGGCATCCCGACCAACAGAATCAACGGGTCTTGCAGGCTCATAACGCATACCCTGCGCAGTCGCGATACCGCCCGGCGAACGGCGCCATGGCGCGCGGCACCTTCGACCCCGCAGGGAAGGAGCGGCCCACCACTGCGACGGCCCCGCGTCCGCGGGCATCCCGGGGAAAAGCAAAACTGGTATCATAGCGGCATACGGGGGTACGCACCGTCGGTAGAATCCGGGCCGCGGCCATGGCCGCGACGCCGAGCGGTTTTGCACGCGGCGACCAGCCCGCCTCAGACGCGAGTCGATGCATGCCGGTCCACGAACGGCTCGAGGTCGATTGCATCCGCGATCCGTCCGGGTTCGCGGAGCTGCGCGAACCGTGGAATCGCTTGGCGTCGGCCATGCCCCCTCCCCGGGTATTCCTGTTCCACGAGTGGTTCCAGGCCGCATGGGAATGGGCGGGGCTGGACTCGGATCTGCATATCCTGCGAATACGGAACGCGGACCGGACCGTCGGCTTCTTCCCATTGCTGCTGCGCCACCCGCCGTGCACGCGCCTGGGTGCCCGGAAACTCGAGTTTCTGTCGGTACCGGACACGCAGTACTGCGATCTCATCTGCCGCGATTCGGACCGATCGGCCTGTCTGCGGGCGACGGCGGCCTATCTGGCACAAAACGCCCCGGCGTGGGAGGTCATGGTCCTGCGCTATCTCGCCCGGAGCTCCCCCACCGTGGCGTCCCTCACGGAGACCCTGTCCGCACGTCGTATCCGCTCCCTGGCCCGCTCCGGCGGAACGAACCCCTACGTCGATCTCGACGGTACCTGGGACGCGTTCTACGCAAGCCGCAGCCGACGCATGAAAAAGGGCAACAATCTTGCAGCCGGCCGCCTGCGCCGGGCCGGCGAAGTCCGCGTCGAATGGTTCCGATCGGGCCGCGCCGACAATCATCGTCTGCCGGTGGTACTCGATGCGATCACCCGCATCTCCGCACGCAGTTGGAAGGGACGCACCCCGTTCAGCCTCGATCACCCGGGTCCCGGTGCCTTCATCCGGAGACTCTCCGCAACGGCCCTGGAACGCGGCTGGCTCTCGATCTGGATCCTGTATCTCTCCGAGGAACCCGTGGCGATGGAGTACCAGCTCATTCACGGCGGTACGGTTCACGCCCTGCGCGCCGATTTCGACGAGGCCCGCGCACAACTCTCGCCGGGCACCTATCTGAACTGGAAGATCCTGGAGGCGCTGTTCGGTGCCGGACTGTCACGTTACTATATGGGCCCCGGCGAGAACGCGTATAAACTCCGCTGGTCGACGACCGGTGACCCCTTGATCACGGCGCATTCGTATAGTCCATCGCTGCGCGGGCGTGCCCTTTCGATCTGGGATCTCGACCTCAAACCCCGCCTGCGCCGGATCAGGGCCGCATCGACCTCCGGGACGGGCACCGGGAGAGAGCCATGAGTGGAATCTGCGGCTGGACCGGACTCCCGGCGCCCCCCGAGGAGCGGCGGCGCCGGATCGCGGACATGGCCGACGCCCTGCCCGCCCCGCTCGCCGGCCCCGCACCCGTATTGAACGCGACCGCGACCGCCTCCGCCCTGGCGGTCACCGCCGGCCCGGGACCGGCATGGCTGCATACCGAAGGGACGATACTCGCCGCCATCCACGGCCGGCCGCGCTGGACGGAGCCCGACCTGGCGGACGCCGCCGCACGATACGGCCCGGCCTATGTGCTCGCCCGGGAATACCCAAGACGCGGGCCCGCCATCGTGCAGGCGCTCCGCGGTCCCTTTGCCCTCGCCGTGATCCGCGACGATTCCCGCGAAGCGTTTCTGGCCATCGACCGCCTCGGCATCTACGGGCTGACCTACGCCCTCGCCGACGGCGCGCCGGTCTTCGCCACGACGGCCGACGCCTTGCTCCGGCACCCCGCCACGCCCCGAACGCTCCATCATCAGGCCCTCTACGACTACGTGTATTTCCACATGGTTCCGGCACCGCTCAGCGCCTACGCCGGTCATGAACGCCTGCTTCCCGGACACTACCTGCTGTGCGGGCCCGGCGGCGCCGCATCGACCGAATACTGGCGTATGGAATACACCGAACCCCCGCGCACCGGCTTCCGGGAACTGCAGCGGGAGTTTCTGGAGCGACTGCAAGAGTCGGTGGCGGAGAACGCATCCGACGGCGAGGTGGGCGCCTTCCTGAGCGGCGGCACCGACAGCTCGACGGTCGCCGGCATGCTCGGCCGGATCGGCGGGCGCCCCGCGCGCACGTTCTCGATCGGCTTCGACGTCTCCGGATACGACGAAACCGGATATGCGCGAATCGCCGCGCGACATTTCGGGACCGATCACCATGAGTACTACGTAACGCCGCATGACGTGGTGCGATCGGTGCCGGAAATAGCCGCGAGCTATGACCAGCCCTACGGGAACGCGTCCGCAGTGCCCACCTATTACTGCGCCCGACTCGCGCAGGAACACGGCGTCGCCCGGCTCCTCGGCGGAGACGGCGGCGATGAACTGTTCGGTGGAAACACTCGTTACGCCAAACAATATGTCTTCTCGCTCTACGAGCGCATACCGGCCGGCCTGCGCCGCGGCCTCATCGAACCGCTGCTCGGGCGACGGGTCGGCGGCGGGCGCGGCCCGCTGCACAAACTGCGCCGTTACGTGGCCCAGGCGGCGATCCCGCTTCCGGACCGCGCCGAGTCGTACAATCTCCTGATGCACTTCGGAGCCCAAAACGTCTTCGATCCGGATTTCCTCCACACCGTCGACCCCGATCATCCGCTGCAGATGCTGCGGGATACATACCGGCACGCGCATGCGGAAAGCACGATCAACCGGCTCCTGGCGCTGGACCTGAAACAGACCCTGGCCGACAACGACCTGCCGAAGGTCACCCGGATGTGCGACCTTGCCGGGGTCGAAGCGGCCTTTCCGCTGCTCGACGAACGGCTCGTCGAATTCTCGGCGCACCTCCCGACACCGCTGAAGGTGCGCGGAACGCAGTTGCGATACTTCTTCAAAAAGGCGCTCGCCGATTTCCTCCCCGCGGAAATCCTGACGAAATCGAAGCACGGATTCGGACTCCCCTTCGGCGTATGGATGAGCGACTATCCGCCCCTGCACGAGTTGGCGGCCGACAGTATCGGGCGGCTCCGTTCCCATCATATCTTCCGCCGGGATTTTCTCGACTCGCTCCTGAACCGCCGTCTGGCCGAACACGCGTCCTACTACGGCACGATGATCTGGATCCTCATGATGCTCGCCCAATGGATGGAGACGCATCCGTCGGCGCCGAGGACCCGAGCGCACTCCACCGAGTCCGCGAACAGGTAGTCGGCGGGCACCCGCCCCGAGAGGACGCGCTCCGGTTCTCCGGCGCTCCATCAGGTCGGTGCGCGGCTGTCCGGCGAAACCCCCGCCACGGGCCGGTGCATGCAGTTCCGATACAGCCTGAGCACGAACCGCCCGGGGCTTCGGTCCCAGGGTGTAAATCGGGGCAACTGGTAGCGATCATCCGCACGCGACGCCGCGCCCCATTGGGTGCTCATCGCAGCCCGGAACCCGAGTTCCCGGACCATCCGGACATGGACCGGCGTATAGTCCCGGCCCGGTTTCCCGTTCGGGTAGGCGAACAGCTCCACCGACGCATCGAGGATCTCCTCCAGGCGGAGCTTGCCCCCGAGGATCTCCGAGCGTGCCTCGTCCGCGGAGACCCGTGCCAGGATCGGATGGGTGACGGTATGCCCGCCGATCTCCATTCCCTCCCGGTGCAAGCGCCGCACGTCGTCCGCGCACATCATCGGCCGGATCGTCGGCCGGGAGGCGGCGGCGCGCAGCAGCGCATCCACCCCGGCGCTGCGTTCCACCGGCGGCAAGTACTTCAACGCCGAGAGGATCGTGTGCAGCGCCGCCCGACGCTCGGCGAGGTCTCCGATCCGCAGGCGTCCGAGCCCCACGGCGTCCAGCTCGAGTGTGTCGCCTTGGGCACCGCGCAGCGACTCGATAACGACGTCATTCCACATCATCCCGCCGTCGAGGAACCCCGTCGCGACGAAGAAGCAGGCCGGGACACCGAGCCGCCGCAGGATTGGCAGCGCGATACGGACATTGTCCTCGTACCCGTCATCGAACGTGACCGCAACGGCGCGGCTCGGCAGCGTGCCGTCGGCGAGGCGCCGCAGCGCCCCGCCGAGGCCGAGCACGTGGCAGTGCGCCGTCAGTGTCCGCATCTGGCGTTCGAACGCCGGCGCATCGATCGTCCCGGGCACCAGCGGATCCGGATCCGCGAGGACCCGGTGGTAAATCAGGACGGAAAGCCGCGCACGGCTTCCCGCCGGGGAAACGACGCCCCCCAGCGCACGCAGCGCGGTGGATCGGATGCCCATCACCGTCGCTTCGCAACGATCCCGCGGATCACGACGGCGTGACTCACCAGGGCGCCGAGAAACGGGAGGATCCGAAGGACCCGGCGCACCGCCTGCGTCGCGCCGATCCACCGGAATGCCGCGAACCGCTCCGGCAAGATCGGTACCCAGTACAATTGCACGTCCCGCAACCCGCACTCCCTTGCCAGACGCATGAGCCGTAGGGGGGATTCGTAGCGAACGTGCGGCGGCCGGCCTTTCAACCGTCGTACCAGGCGTTCGACGGCATGCGGCAGACACCAGCCGTTCAGCGCGTCGATCCAGACCTCTCCGCCCGGTCGGACCACGCGCACGAGTTCCCCGAGCGCCTTTTCGGACGACGCCAGGGCCTGCACGACCCCGAAACAGAGCGCTCCGTCGAACACCTCCGCGGAAACCGGAAGGGCGGTGACGTCCGCGACCGCCCAGCCGATACCCGTCCCACCGCGCGAGCGTGCCTTTGCGATCGTGGGCGGCGAGTAGTCGAATCCGATGACTTCGCAGCCGCGCGCCGCCAAGTCCCGGGCATAGGTCCCCGCACCGCACCCGGCGTCGAGCCACCGGCCGTCCATTTTCCGGTCCCCCGCCAGGCGCCGGAAGTTCTCGAGCCGTGCCTGCAGACCGGATGGACTCCATCCCGCGATGCCCGCATCATCCTCGAAGGCCTCCGCAAAACCCGTAAAGCGCCGCCGCCAGCCCTTCTCGAAGGCCTCCGGCGCGCGTATCCGGTTACCGCCCCCCATCCGCAACGACTCCGGGCCTCCTGACGAATTCCCTGACCGGCGTTTTGGCCGGCCCCATCCCGGCGCCGGGGACCGGCGCCTCCTCCAACGCGCGTTGCACCAGAACCCGTGTGAGCACCTGGATCGCGACCAGGTTCCAGGCCAAGTCGAAATAGGCGAGCCCGAGGAAAGCACCCCCGACGGCATAGGCCGCGAGGCTCACCTGCACCATCGCCGCCAGATCCGAGGCCCATTTCAGATCCGGACGGCCCCGGCAGTGGCGTATCGTCCACGACCCGTAGCGCCACGCCAGTACACCGATGGTCAGGAAGATCAGAAGTCCCGGGTAACCCTGCTCACCCAACATTTCGAAATAGATGCTGTGCGAGTCATGATAGTCCTCGGGTTCCGGTGCGTACTTCTTGAACAGCTCCGGCGTAAAGGCCTCGAATCCTCCGCCGACGATCGGGCGGGCATTGGCCAGGTTGAAGGCGAACCACCATGCGTTGAGCCTCCCCAAGGCGGATCGGTCCTGCTGGTAGGTCTCGATGGTATCCATCTTGTGGAAGTACTTCTCGGGCATGAAGTGGTACATGGTGGCGGCCACCACGATCAGTCCGAGTCCGATAAGGGCCCGCTTGCGGCTCTTGGCCAGGAGCATGACTCCCATGACCCCGCCGGCGAGGAAGGCCCCCCGCGAGTAGGTACCGATGATCGCCACCCCGGTCAAGGCCATGGCCGCCCCCAGCCCGCGCCGTACCCACTTGTTCTCTGAATTCAACTGAAGATACCGGAACAACGGCAAGGTCATGCTCAACGCCAACCCGATCTCCGTGTTGCCCGGCATAAAGCTGTGCGGCGGACCGAGCACCATGTACTGCCCGCCGGTCAGGATCGTGAACAGGCCGCCCTTGATCCCGAAGAAGCCGACCGAGCCGGCGATCACCCAGATGAGCGCGTGCAACCGCCTGCGATCCTGCATGAGCATCATGGCGACGAAGGTCATCAACTGCACCTTGACCACCTTATCCCACTCGTGCCATCCATCCGCCGGGTTGAGCATGAAGAACGAAGTGAAGAGCATCCACAGGTTGAACACGACGAGCAGGATCACCAACCCGTTCCAGGGCGGGTGTTTCGGTTCGCGCGACACCACCCAGCCAACCAGCGTGGTCACACCGATCACCATGGCGAACGGGTAGTTGAAGGCGAAGCCCCAACTCAGCCGGTGGGGGTTCATGTAACCGATCCACGACCACATCAGGATCCCGATCCACGGTCGGGCGAGGATGAACGGCAATGAACCGAACACGATGATCGCGACCGCGACCCCCCTCATGCGCCACCCCCCGGGGCCTGCGCGCCGGGCGCCGCCCCCCCGGAACCGCGGGCACTCAGGAACAGGAACTTGATCTCGGCAAACTGCCCGCGATTGATCAGAGCGCTGATCAGCGCATAGGCGACCACGCCCAGCGCGACCAGAAACGCGAGCCTCCCGCCGGCGGACCACTGCACATGGCCGACCAGGCGCCACTCCGCTACTTTGACCACTGCGAACATCAATGCGGACGCCGCCACCGGGCGACCGAGCGCCGCGTGGAACTGTCTGAGCGACAATCCGACCAGTCGAAACGCGACGCGATAATTTGCATAGGCGACCAAGAACGCCGCGAGCGCATAGCCGCCGGCGACTCCGACCACACCCCACGGCAAACCGAGTATCACGAAGGCGAGGAATACCGGGGTCGCGAACAGGGAGAACACCAGCCGCGTCCGCGCGTGCCCCGTGCTCAGGTAAATCAGGCCGGCCGTGGTCGCGACGCTCTGAAGCATCCCCACCCAGCACAGGATCTGCAAGACGGGCAACATGGGCAGCCACTTGGCACCGAAGACGACCGTCACGAGGTCCCGGGCCACGGCAAACAGGCCGACCATCATGGGAAAGGTCACAAACGCGATCGCCGCTACCGCCTTCAAATAGACCTCCCGGTAACGCGTCAACTGGTCCTGCAGGGTGGACAGCACGGGAAAGAGGATCCGGACGATCACCTGGCTGACCTGGTTCATCGGATACAACATCAATTGGTAGGCGAGCGAATAGTAGCCGAGGGGACCGCTCCCGAGGAATTTCCCCACCAACAGATTGTCGCCCTCCCGATGCGCGTAGTTGACCACGTCGGCGCCGAGCACGGCGGCGCTGAACCCGGTCATCCTGCGAATGCTCCCCCAATGGAAGCGCACGACCGGAAGCCAGCGTGCGTAGAGCATGGTCAGCACCATGGTCGTCGCGGACCCGATCAGCGGCTGCACCACGAGGCTCCATACGCCGAAGCCGAGCCACGCCAGCGTGAGGGCGCACGCCGCACCGAGCATGCTGCCTACGGCCTGCGCCTTCGCGATCTCGGCAAACCGCAAATCCTTGTACAAGACGGCCCGCGGCACCACCACGAACCCGCCGAATATCAATCCGATCGAAAGGACCGCGACGATCGGCGCGAGCCGCGGGTCGCCGTAGAAGGCGGCGATCCAGGGGGCCGCGGAGGATAAGGCAAGCGCGAGGGCGATCGCCACCACCACATTCAGCCAGAAACTCGACGACAGTGCGAGGCCGGTAAGCCCCCGCACCTGAATGATCGCAGCACCGAGACCAAAATCGGAAAAGAGTTGCACCAGCCCGTAGAACACGAGGGCCATCCCGAGCAGGCCGAAGTCCGCGGGCATCAACAGGCGTGCGAGAAACACCGAAGTCACGACCTGGACCAGTTGCCTCAGCACCTGACCCCCGCCGGTCCACAAAACGCCCCGAGCGGCCGTCGTTCTCAGTCCCTCGCCGGGCACCTGCGCGCCGCCCTCGGCCCGCATCCCGCCGCCGCCCCCGTTCCCGGCCGGTCCGCTCAAGGCGCCGCCTCCACGGCATGGCTGATGATATAGCGGAACTTCCCGGACTTCTCCCCGGCGATCTCGGGGAGGGTCTCGACGAGCACCTCGACCATGGGCCCGAGTCGCTCGCGGAAACCCCGGATGATCCGCTCCCGCGATGGCGCCGCGAATCCGGTGCCGGGTACGATCAGCACCCGAATCCGATGCCGACTCTCCTGGATGATCTTGAAGGCGCGCACCCCGGGCAGGTCGCGGACCACGTAGATGAGCGCCAGCCCGTGCATGACAGTCCCGTCGGCCGCGACGACGAAATCCGTGGACCGCCCCTGGATCTCCTTCAGCAACGGGAGGCCCCGCCCGCACGAACACGGGGTATCGTCCAGAGCACCGATATCGCCGGTTTGGTAACGGATGAACGGAAACGCCCGCGTCGCCAGGTGCGTCACCACGATCTCGCCCGGCTCCCCCGGTGCGACGCGCCCGCCGGTCCCGTCGACGATCTCGACGATGATATCCTCCGCCGACAGGTGCATGCCGCCCGCCGGGCACTCGTGTGCGATGAATCCCGCGTCCCGACCGCCATAGCCGTTCGCCACCGGAGCGCCGAACACCTCCGCGATCACCCCCCGCTGATCGTCGTACAGGCGCTCTCCGGTGGTGAAGACCGCCCGGATCCCTGAATCCGTCAGCGACTCCCCGCGCGTCCTCGCGAACATCGCAAGGCGATACAGGGCCGAGGGATAACCGAACAACATGCGCGGCCGGTAGTTGCGGACGATCCGCACGTACCCTTCAAGGTCGGCCTCCGCCATGCGGAACGCGGGCAGCAACCGGCTGTGGAACAGGCGGTCGCGTATCGCCCGCACGCGATCCTGGGCGCCCAACTCGATCGGCGACCCCCATAGAACGATCTCCGGATCGCCGAGGTCCACTCCCCACCAGCGGGTCGCGCGCCACTTCGCGGCGACGTCGTGGCTCACCCGATCCGCGCCGAGATAGAACACCATCGGTTCCCCGGTCGAGCCGCCGGTATTGGAACGCTGCAAACGACCCGCGACGTCGGAGTGCAGCCGGTCCCCGTTGGTGCGGATGATCTCCTTCGTGCAAAACGGCAGCCCGGCCAGATCGGCCGCGCTCCGAACGGCCTCCCAACGAAAGCCGGTCGCACGAAAGAGGTCTCGGTAATACGGAACATGGACGGCCACATGCCCCAGAAACGCACGCAGCCGCGTCAGCCTCAGCTCCTCCAAGTCCTGCGGCGACCACCACTGCGTACGCTCCAACGCGCGGCGCCGCCGTAGCGTATCGTGCCCCTTGAGCCGTTCGTGGAGCGGGAACAATACGCACGACACCGACACCCGCCCGATATCGCGCAACGCCTCGTGGAGTCTGCCCGGAGTTGTGCTCATCGACCTCCCGTCCCGTCGGAGCCGCCGGCGGACCGGCACCGGCGGATGCTCCCGGGAAACCCCGGGCATCCGGAGATGCGCATCGTATGGAGAGGATGCGATCCGGCGGGGCCGGTACGGCACCCCGCATCGATCAGCGCCGAATCGATCCGATCGACCCGGCCGGCGGCGAGACCGCCACCGGCCCGACATCGCGCATATCGTGTAGAAACCCGCGCAGCACCCGACGCGCATCGCGCGGTCTCACCTCGTAGTCGGCCGCCACCGCGACCACCGCGACCACGCCGCCTCCGCGACGCAGGTCGTCCCATGCCTCGAGCAGTTTGGCCCGCACCGGACGGGTCGTGACCCGGTCGCCGATCCGGTACCAGCTCCAGACCAGGCGGTCCGTGTCCCCGGAGCGGATGATCGTCTCCACGACCCGCATGCGCCTGCCGCCGAACGAGACCTCCCGGGGCCGGGAACCGATTCGCACCCAATGCCGACCGTCATACAGCCGGTTCCCCCACTGGATCAGCTCCGAGCCCTGACTCTCGCGCAGATAGTACGCGGAGTACAGATACACCGTGTCGGGACCCCGCGTGTACGCGCGCAGGAACGACCCGCCGGCCCCCGGAAAGACAGGGTGCCAGTCATCCCGGGTCTGCAACGGACCCCGCCAGGGGGGGTGGGCCGGCGGTGCGCCCAGCGCCGCCGGCTCCGGCGTGTGCGCGGCCCGGACCTCGAACCAGCGCAGGGCGCCGGGTCCGGCGCCCGCAGCACCGACGAGCAGCACCGCGACGACGACCACATACCATCCGCGGACCCCCGTCGCCGGGACCGGAACGGTCTCCGGCCCGCTCACGCCCGATTGCGCCGCACCGCGCTCCTGCATGAACTGACCGGCCCAGAACAGCAGAAACATCACCAGGCCGAAGAAGATCCAGCCGTAGATGATGTGATCGATGCCGGTCGCGAGCCGCATATCGCTCACGTAGGCCAGGGCGATGATCCCGGCCGCACGCAGCGCGTTGGCGACGATCGGGACGATGATCGCGAACGTGATGAACAGCAGCCGCCGCCATGCGCTGCGGTAGACCAGATAGGCGTAGACCGTCCCCAGCACCACCGACGCGATCAGGTAGCGCAGCCCGGCACAGGCCTGCGCCACCTCGAACGTTCCGGGCGGGATGGAGATATAGCGCCCCTCCAGCAGCACCGGGATATGCACCGACTGCAAAATGAATACCGAGACACGGGCCGTGAAATCCCGCAACGGCGGAATCAACCCATCCCCCATGGGGACTGCGAAGAACAGGAAGGCGAGCGGAAACAGCATCGCCCGCGTCACCCGGGTCCCGAGCAGCCCCCAGACGCCGGCGATCACCATGACCACCAGGGCGAGCTGCTCGCCGAGCAGCACGTCGATACGCGCCGATACCGCCCATACCAACGCCCCTGACAGGACCACCGCCAGGGCCCATGGACTGGGGGCCGGCCGGATCCGAAGGATCGTCGCGCGCCGCTGCCAGATCAGATAGAGGCTGATCGGGACGATCAGGAAACCGTGCATGAAGGTCCCCGAGCGCGACCAGATATCGACCATCGACCGAACCGTGCCGGCATAGAGCAGCAACAGAACGGCCAGCGATGCGCCCAACGCGATCAGCGCCGGACGCCACGGGTCCCGGGGGGCCTGCGCGACTAGTTCGGCCGCTTGCGTCGCCATCCGAACCTGCGCCGGATCATCGGCCGGCGCCCCGTTGCGCGAAAACCGGCCCGCCCGGCTCCTTCCCGTTCGTTTCGAGGAAGACTCGATCCATCCGGTCCCAGCGAAAGTCCTCGAGGAGCCGGGCCAGGCGCGCCTCCATCCGATTCAGATTCAGGTAGTGCCGTATCCGCGTCTTGAGTCCCAGGCCGTCGGGACGCGGCTGCCCCGGATCCAGTTCCCAGGGGTGAAAATAGAATACGGCGGGCCGGCGGTCACGCCGGTTCACACGCCGGATGGCCCAGCGGGATACGCGGTACGGCACAAGCCTGAAATAGCCGCCGCCGCCGCAAGGCAGATTGCGGTTCAGCACCGACACCGTCGTGATCGGGACTTCCAGGATCCCCTCGCCCCGATACCGGAACGCGAATCGCGGCGCCTCCGGCATCCCGTAGAGATCGTGGCGTATCGGGTAGATGCTCGAGCTGTACCGGTAACCCGCCTCACCGAGGATATCGAGCGCCCACAGATTGTCGCGTCCGATGGAATAACTGGCGGCGCGATAGCCCGACACCGCCACCCCCGCGATCTGTTCCAACATCGCCTTGGTCCGGGTGACGTCCTCGCGGAATTCGGCCGGCGACTGCCGGACGACCCGGATATGAGCATAGCCGTGGCTCGCAAGCTCGTGTCCGCGCCGGACGATCTCGCGAACCAGGTCGGGAAACCGTTCCGCCACCCAACCGAGCACGAAGAACGTAGCCTTCGTGCCGTACCGATCGAACAGATCGAGCGCGAGATGGGTATTGCGCTCCACGCGCGACGACATGGTGGACCAGCTTTGCTCTGGAACGTACTTCTCGAACGCCGAAACCTGGAAGTAGTCCTCCACGTCGACGCTCATCGCGTTGATCGATCCTTGCGTCACTCCAATCAATTCCTCCGGCGGCCCCTTCGGATGCTCCACGACGCACACGCTACCGCCCTCTCCGGATCGGAGCCGCCGATATCACGCCACGCCGCCCACCGCCGCACGCACCCGCCGCCGCGACGTGCCCGGGCACGCGCGCCATGGCGCGCCCGGTCAGAAGCCCAGCGTAATGCCCAGCGCCACCATGTTCACGGAATAATCGGCCGCCGCATTGGAGGTTCGCTGAGTATGCATCACGGACAGAGAGCCGCTGGCATGGACTCCGAACCGATACTGCAGGCCGCCCCGCACCTCCCACAAATCATCCACCCGGAAGCCCCCGATGAATCGGCGACGCTGCCAATACCCCGCGATGTCGCCACTCGTCCGCGCGCCCAGGTTCCGATACCAGGACGCATCGACCCCCGTCACGGTCTCCTTGGAGCCGGTGATTTCAAAAGTGCGCTCGGACCGCGATATGGTGGCCGCCACACGATCCCGGGCACCGCGCGCACTGAGCGTCCCGGACAACCGCCGGTTGATGAATACCTGCGCGGACAACGTCGGCAGGGACGGCGCCAGCACCTGAATGAATTGACCGTTCGGGCCAAGAACCAGCGGTTGTTCCTCAAGCGTCAATCTGGAAATGGTTGTCGGCTCCTCCGTGAAATTCAAAGAAACCGTGGTCCAACCCCCCTCATGCCGAAACGATGCATTGACCGTACGCCCGAAAAAACGCCTCCCATAACCGGCCTCGAGGTACGAATGCGGCGTAATGTTCCACTCGAATCCGCCGCTCCAGATCTTGCCCTTCGGTTGCGCGGCGGCGGAGCCGAACTGAAAGTTGTTGTCCTCGTATCCGCCGCGCAGGACGAGCCGGAATCGGTATTGCGCGGGATAGCGCGCCACCCCGATCAGCCGTTCGAATATCACGTCCGGCGAAGCATCGAAGTTGGTCCTGCTCCGGTTGTATTTCAGGCTGATCGCGATGCCGGTGACATCGGGTCCCGTTCCGAGCGAAGCGCCCACCTCGCCGGTCTGGCTCCCCGAGAGCTGCCGGGTGTTGTAATCGACCACGCTGTAGGCGTAATGCGCCTTGACGATCGCCATCCGCCCGAAGGCGTGCTGAAGGCGGGGTGTGACCGAATAGGTCACCACATCGGTGCGGTTCCCCGTGATCGACACGTTGCTGAGCGGCACCGGCTGATCCGGGGATATCAGGGACTGCGACGCAGTCGCCCGCGCACCCAGCGCGAACGTGCCGGGCCAGAGGTCCGCGTTCATCCGCGAGAAGAGTTGATGGAAGATCGCATCGCTGGCCGAATTTCGCGCATAGAAGAGGTTCTGCATCCGGTAGTTGGCCAGGAGATCGAAGCGCCGCGTCTGCTTGCTGATCGATATCCCCGGCTCGACCTCGGTCACGAAATCGCTCCTCTCCCGACCCGGAACCGCGAGGGCGATATTGTCGTTGTAGATCTCCCGCAGGGTGAGAGAAGGCGAGAAGTTCCAGCCGACCGCGCCGGCGGCGGAGTGGAACGGCACCCCACGCGCGGCCCCGACCCCGAACCCGGCACCCGAGCCCGACCCGGGCACACCGGAGGAACCGTACCCGCCCAGCCGCCCCGGAACCGCCGCGTACGCGGGGCCGACCGCGACCGCCGCAATCATGCCGACCGCCACCAACGAGCCGCCCCCCATCCGACGCGGCCTTCCTTCCCGTTCCCGGAATCGTATCCTCATCAGCAGAGTCCTTGCCTGTATTTCAGGCCGTCTTCAGGCCGCTTTCGTTTTGGACCACCGTCAACCTGCCCCGCCGGCCCCCCCTGCACCTCTCCTCCACTCCGACGAACCCCGAGTGGCGACCGGCAGGAGCCGCTGCGGATCCGCCGGGATGGGTGACGCCGCATCGTGCCGCACCCCCGGGAATCCGTCGGACTCAGGGGTTCATAGCGAGGCGAGGGGGAAATCGAGGACGGTTTTTCGATCGTTCGAGGCGAATAGCGGGCACTATTCAACGAAGATGATCGAAAAAATGGACCGATCTCCCGCCGCCGCGGTAGAACCTCCCAAGTCCGACAGACTCCCGGCCGAGCGGGTGATCGCGATCACCCGTAATAGTATTCGGGCTGGAACATGCGCGGATATCGGTTGAGGACGAGCCCGACGGGCTTCTTCGTGTCCAGCAACGCCAACGCCTCGGTCACTGCATCCTGAGGCGTACCGCCGGCCGCCACCACCATCACGATCTGTCCGGCGAGCTCCACCAGCACCACCGCCTGGGTCGCCGCAAGCAGGGGAGGGGAATCGAAGAGAACCAGCCGGTCGGGATAGCGCTCGGAGAGTCCCGCCGCCAGTTCCTTCATGGCGTTGCTGGCCAGCAGTTCGGTCCCATATGGGTGCCGTTTCCCGGCAGGGAGCACGCTGAGCCGTGGGATATCCGTCTGCAACAGCACGTCGCTCAGGTCCAGGGACGGATCCTCCAGCAGATCCACCAGCCCCCTATCACCCGGGATTCCCAACATGTGTGCAACGTTGGGCCGTTGCAGATCCGCATCCACCAGCAACACCCTCCGGTCGCGCTCCATAGCGATGCTCATGGCGATATTGACGGAACAGAACGTCTTGCCTTCACCGGCCACGGCGCTGGTCACCATCACCAGGTTTCCGCCCGGCGGCGCGCCGGGACCCTGCTCGAATGCGTTGATCAGGAGCGGGCGCTTGATCCGGCGGAACTCCTCCGTGATCCGGGCATGGACCTGCCGATCGACGTCCGGTCCGGGCGCGATCCCCAACCCCGCCAGCCGCTGCACGTCGACCGTCACGCTCCGCGAGATTCGCGGGCCGCGCCTTTGCGCCCCCCCCTCATCCGGCGTCGCCGATCCGGCGCCCGCGAGCGCCGACTTCGCGGCCGGCGGCGCCTCGGCCGACCCCGCGCGACCCTCGGCACCCGCCCGAACGGGCGTAAACTGCGGATCCACCGGCACCGCGCCGGCCTTGCCGCGAGCGCCCTTTCCGTTCGCCAGGTTGATCGCCTTTTCAATGATACTCATAGCAACACTCTCGTCCGGGCGCGCACCGTCTCACGCGCCGACCTTCAGTACCGTCAGAGCCACGCCGCCGACATAGGCGCCGATCAACAACAACACCGTTATGACCAGCAACGTCGCATCGATTCTCCGCCTGGCGAGCGCGCCGCCCATGAACACGGTCCCGACGGTTCCCAGCACCGGGAACCCGGTCACGCGCCGCAGCACACGACGGTCGTTGAAAGTGGGCTTGAGTTGCGACAGAAAGAACGCGAAACCCAGCCCGGCGCCGAGGCCGCCGAGGAGGATCACCGACGCCAGCAACAGCCGCTTCGGCGCCACCGGTTTCTGCGCCACGAACGGAGGATCGATGATCTTGAACTTGATATCGCCGGAACTCTGTTCGGCCTGCTGCGTCATCTTCGCCCGCTCGCGCCGCTTGATCAGGTCGTTGTACTGGCTGCGGGTCACGCTGTAATTCCGATTGAGGCGTGCGAGTTGCGCCTCGACCGCCGGGATTATATTGACCATCTTCCTCAAGTAATCCACGCGCTTCTGGTATATCCGGACCTTGACACGCAGCCCCGCGGTTTTCGCCTGCGTCTCGTTCAGGGAAATCTTCAGCTTCTGGTAGACGGGATTCTCGGCGATCCCGCCGATGACACCCGAGGCGGCGAGCCTTGCCGACTTCTTCTTGCGTTGCGCCTCGAGTTCCTTCAACTGCGCCTTCACCGCGATCACATCCGGATGCCGGTCCGTATACCGGAGCAGGAGGTCGTCGAGGCGGGACTGCAGCGCGTTGATGCGCGCATCCAGCGGTCCGCCGGAACCGCCGACCTCCGACATGATGCCGAAGGTCGGTTCGTTCCCGCTCAACTCCTTGCTCAGCGTATCCCGGGTACGTTCCGCCTCGGCGAGCTGCAGCTTCGCATTCTGCAATTCGGCCATCGCGCCCTGCAGGCGGTTGTAGTAGTCCCTGCCCTGCTGCGGCATCGTACCGACGTGCTTCTGCTTGAAATCCCGCAACCGATTTTCATCGGCGTTGAGCTTCTCCTCGTAGGCCTTGATCTGCCGATCCAGGAACCGCTGCGCCGTATTGGAATCCGCGCGGCCCGCGCCGAGCGTGTTCTCGACAAAGCCGTTGAGCAGATTCTGCACGACGCGCTTGGCCATCGCGGGATTGCGATCGACGTAGGAAATCGTGTAGAAGTTGTCGCGCCGCGTCCCCCGTATGCCGATGCGTCGATCCAACTCGAGCAGCAACCGCTCCATTCGCTCGGGCGTCCCGGCCCGCAGATCCAAGTCGGTCGAGCGCACGACCTTCTCCAGGTTCGGCCGGCTCAGGAGCACCCTGGTGACGAGGTCCACTTTACCCCGGACATTCGGCTGCACCACCATCCCCGCGAGCAGGGGACGCAGGACGGTATCCGTGTCCACGTAGACCTGGGCGGTGGCGCGATAGATGTTGGGTTGGAAATGGAGCCAGGTCCACCCGGCGAGGCAGACCAGCCACGCAACGACGACGCCGTACCAGCGGTAGCGCCATGCGCCGTAGGCGTAGTTCATCAATTGCGAGACGATCTCGTTCATGATGCGATCACCGGACCTCGAATCGGTTTAGAACCAGGACTCGGGGATGATGAGGATGTCACCCGGGCGCATCGGGATATTCGCGTTGATATCCCCGCCGTCCAGCAGGCTGCCCAGCTTCACGGGGATCTTGACCTCCTTGCCGCCGATCCTGCGCACCACGACCGCCCGGTTGCCGGCCGCGTATTGGGTCAGGCCGCCGACCGCGATCATGACATCGAGCAGCGTCATCCCCTGGCGATAGGGCAGTGCCTGCGCTTTCACGGCCTGCCCGACGACGCGAATCTGATTTCCGAAGGTCCCCACGTAGCCGGTGACGATCACGGTCACCATGGGGTTCTTGATGTAGCGTGCGAGCCGCTTCTCGATCTCGTGCGCCAACTGCGTCGGCGTCTTGTCGCTGGCGACGAGGTCCTGAACCAGCGGAATCGAGATGCGCCCGTCGGGACGCACCGGCACCGTGACAGAGACCTCCGGGTTGTGCCAGACGAAGATCTTCAGGGAATCCCCGGGGCCGATGACGTACTCCGGGGCCACCCCGGTCGCCGCCTTGGCGCCCGCACCGGGGCCCGTGCCGGCGCAGCCGGCCAGAAGCACCGCGACCGCACAGAGCATCCCCACCAAGACTTTTTGCGCTGAACCTTTCACCTTCCCCCCCCTACCGCATGGTCCACGATCACGACCCGCCCGCCCGGACCCCTCATCGGCTACGGTTCCCCGAATGTTGAATCCCCCCGATGAGTCTCCCGCCTTCCGCGCGCCCCGAACAAAGGAACTTCCAAAGGAACTTCACGTTTCAGTTCCTGTCCGGATTTCAATGGTGAAGGTATCATTCTCATATGACAAGCCCTTTCCCGCCAAGGTAATAACCCGCAATCGTGTACATCGGTCACCGGTTGGTCGGTCTGGCCGAAGTGTCCATTTTTTTTACACCGAATCGTCGGGTTGCTAATCGAGTCCAAAAATAATTTTCTTTATGAACAACGCCTTCTATGATTGGTGGAGATTATCCACCCTTTTTCAACTGTCAGGTTTTTTTACACTTCTCCACGCATGGCCCAGGTCGACCCTCGACTTCATTTTCGAACTTACTGTTTTCCGAAAGGTTCTTGCTGCTTGGCACGGTCCTTGCTATTTATTTGACAGCGGTACTCTCCGGTACCGGGTAACACGACCAACAAGCGGACCGACCATGAGACATTCACGTGAAGAGGAATATCGGACCATGAAACCACACCGCGTCGGGAATTCGCGATCCGCAGCCGCGCTGTGGCGGCGCCGGGCCTTGCTGACCCTGTCGGGAGCCGTGCTCGCGGCGGCCATGCCGCTCGCCCAAGCGACCGTCTACACGCTGACCGATCAGAACAGCAGCATCACGGTCGATCCCATTAGCACCGACGGGATTTCGCATTGGAAGGTGGATGGCGTCAACCAGCTCTATCAACAATGGTTCTGGGGCCGGATCGGGTCCGGCAGCAGCGAAAGGGGACTCGACACGCTTCCCCTGCTTGGCGCAAAGGCCACCGATGCCAACCTCAACTCGGGCGATGACCACTTGGCGCTGTTGTATGGCACCCCCGGATTCAAGATCGAACTGGGTCTGAGCCTCTCCGGGGGCGCCCCCGGCAGCAAGATGTCGGACCTCGCCACCCAGATCACCTTCACCAATCTGACCCAGACGGGCAGGGACCTTCACGTCTTCCAGTACAGCGACTTCGACCTGTCGGGCAACTACGCCAACGATACGGGCACGGCCGTCAACGCCAACACCATCGTGCAGAGCGACGGCGGCATGATCCTCACCGACGCGGTGTCGCCTATGCCGTCGCGGTGGGAGATCGGCCTCGATTCGGACATCGTCGACAGCCTGGGCAACGGCAGTCCCACGACCCTCGGCAACAGTGGCAGCGGGACGGTCGGTGACGTCACCTACGCCCGCCAGTGGGACTTCACCCTCCAGCCGGCCGGGGGGCCGAACTCCAGCATCGGGTTCAGCATCGACCAGCACATCACCGTGCCCGATCCCGGCACCGTCCTGCTTCTGGGCGCCGGGATGCTGGGACTGGCCGGTGCCAACCGGCGCAAGCGGCGCAAGAACCAATCGGTGGACCGGGACTGAGGGAAGGAAAGGCCGGGGAACTACAAACGAGAACACACATTAAAGAAGGCAATGAAAAATCCATCACCCCACGCCACCGCCAGGTGGCGTCTTTTTTCGACGCGCCCACCGAGCAGGGAAAGCGGGCACGACACCCTCCCGGGGAGGCTACGCCCCATGACCGGACCGACCATTTCAATACCCGCCGCACTGCTCGCGACGCTGCTCCTGGGGGCACCGTTCACCGCTCAGGCCGCCACCTACCGTTTTCAGACGATCGATGCCCCCTTCTCCGGCGCGACCGATTCCGGCGCAACGGGCATCAACGACAGCGGACAAATCGTCGGCTACTACTACGATTCCTCGAGCGAGCACGGGTTTCTCTATGATCGCGGAACCTTCTCTTCGATCGAGGATCCGAACGCCAAACCCGACACGAATGGGTGGTCGGATACCCGCGCCTATGGGATCAACGACAGCGGACAGATCGTCGGCCACTACTACGCTGCCGACGGCAATCCGCATGGATTTGTCCGTGATCCGTCCGGCCCCACATGGACAACCCTGAACTATCCGAGTGCGGATACGACGCTCGCACGGGGTATCGACGGGGCCGGTACCACCATCGTCGGCTAC
>CAZAQG010000034.1:7180-25744 GCA_964487445.1 uncultured Chromatiales bacterium | reverse complement strand
CGCGCTGTGGTCGAGGCAGCGCCCGGCATCGAAGACCTCTCGATCTCCGGCGACGTACCCTCACGGGTTCGTGAGATAGGCCTCGATGGCAGCTTCGGTGTGACGGCCGGGCATCAGGCGGGGTCCTCCGTCATGGGACGCAGCGTGGCGCGCACCGGATCGCGAGGCCGCCACAGCTTCGTGTCACAGCTTGTCACAGTAGGCTGTCGCGGCGTGTCACAGCTCCTCATGACAGCAGGGATTGGCCCATCCGCTGTTGAACTTCGGGAGGCGGCGGACCCCATGATCATGGATTTTAGGTGACCCTCGCGGTTTCGGTAACCCCTGGTGAGCGGGCATCCAGGGCGGTGGCGAGCAGAGACAGGTCGCGATGACCGCGCACGCGACGGAACCGCTTCTCCGCATCGAGCAACGCGGCGCTCACCCAGCGCTGAGCCATGTCCCCACCCCGCCAGCGCTTGGCGGCGCGGCCTGGATCGGGACGCGCGGCCGAGTTATACTGCGCGGCCCGTTGGCTCAAGGCCGCCGCACCGCGGTCGATGCCGATTCCACCCCTCACCGGATCGATCATCGCCGCGCCCCGTCCGGCATGGGCGCGCCCGGAGTCCTCATGGCCCGTATTCTTGCGCGCCTGCTGTTGGCGCTTGGGGTGCTGTTCAGCGCGAACGTCCTCGCCACCGCTCACGGTTCACCGCCGTCCGGCACCGAGGTCCTGCCCCTGGCGGGGATCACCAACGATCGCGATGCCGGCCTCAGCCGCCTCGCCCTCATCGTGGACGCCCGGGATGCGGTGCGCGCGATCGCCGTCGAAACGTACCACGCAGCGAGTGGCGGGGCGGACAAGGTCACGCGTCGCGTCTATCCATTGCGGCGGATCGAAAGCCGCCGGGGCGTGGTCCTCGGACGGGGGCGGGGGGTCGAGGCGATCCTGCTCCGCGGCCGCATCGATTCGCGCACCGGTCGTGGCGTGCTGGTGATCCGCTACCTCGCCAACGGTTTGCTCATGAACTACCACGAATGCCGAATCGGACTCGACCGCGCGGGCCGGCGCGGGTGGCGGTTGGTGAACGCCTACAACGGGCGGCCGATCCACATGATCCGGGTGAAGACCTGGATGCTCGGCATCGCCACGCTGGAGAACGTCTGTCCGGGCGCCGGGCGGGACTGACGCCGGCGCTCAGAGGAACGCGGTCCCGGCGAGTCCCGCCATCACCAGGAGCAGAGAGGCGACCTCGACCGCGCCGCCTCGTGCCGGATAGCCGACCGTGTAGCCGACGATGACCAGCCACGGACCGACAGTGCGCAGATGCGAGTGACCTCCCGCCTTCATCGGTTCCGCCACTCCTCAACGAAACCGGGGACAGACCACGGTTTCCTTAATCAGTCGGTCGCCGCGGCCGCTCAGACTTTCCTGGAGCGACGGGAAACCGTGGTCTGTCCCTATAACACTATAACAGTCCCTATAACATGGTGCGCCCGACAGGATTCGAACCTGTGACTTTCGGCTTCGGAGGCCGACACTCTATCCAACTGAGCTACGGGCGCGGGACGCCAGAGGATACCCCGCCGTCGGTGCCAGCGTCTACGCCGCCGCGAACGCGGGGTCAGGCTTGACATATGGGTATTCGTTGTTCTGAAAATGAAAAGTTTGTCACTGACCGATCTGGCTACGCACCTGGGGCGGAAACGGTCCGGGCTCGGTCAAGCCGCCGACCGATTGCATCAGCGGCAAACTCGGGAGCCCGGGATCGAAGAACGGCTTGGTAGCAGATAGGGGGAACCTCTGCAAATACCCATAAGTCAAGCCTGACCCCGCGGGGGTTGGTTACCCGTGGGCGGGCGGGGCGCGGTCGAGGCGCCGGTAGCCGATGGCCTCGGTGAGGTGGGTGGTGCGGATCTCGGTGGTGTCCGCCAGGTCGGCGATGGTGCGCGCCACCTTGAGCACGCGGTGGTAGGCGCGCGCGGACAGGCCCAGGTACTCGATCGCCCGGCTGAGTAACTGCCGATCTTCCGGCTGCAGCGCGCACCATCGATCGACCTCCGGGTTTCGCAGCGCCGCATTCGGCTTTCCGGCACGCATCAATTGCCGGGCGCGGGCCCGGCTTACGCGCTGGCGCACCGTCGCGGACGACTCGCCGTCCGGTGGGCCCAGCAACTGGTCCCGCGCCAGGCGCGGCGCTTCCACGTGCAGGTCGATGCGGTCGAGCAGCGGGCCGGAGACGCGCGCGCGGTAGCGCTGTACCTGCTCCGCCGTGCATCGGCAGCGACCGAGGGGGTCGCCCAGATAGCCGCAGGGGCAGGGGTTCATCGCCGCGATCAGTTGAAAACGCGCCGGAAAATCCGCCTGGCGCGCCGCCCGCGAGATGGTGATGCGGCCCGATTCCAGGGGTTCGCGCAGTACCTCGAGTACGCGCCGGTCGAACTCCGGCAACTCGTCGAGGAACAATACGCCGTGGTGTGCCAGCGAGATCTCGCCCGGGCGCGGGTTGCTGCCGCCGCCGACCAGGGCCACGCCGGAGGCGGTGTGGTGGGGGGCGCGGAACGGGCGCCGGCGCCAAGTGGCCGGCACGAAGCCCTGATGGCTCACCGAGGCGATGGCCGCGCTCTCCAGGGCTTCGTCTTCCTCCATGGGCGGCAGGATGCCCGGGAGGCGGCTCGCCAGCATCGATTTGCCGGTACCCGGCGGGCCGATCAGCAGCAGGCTGTGCCCGCCGGCGGCGGCGACCTCCAAGGCCCGCTTGGCATGATACTGGCCGCGCACTTCCGCCAGATCTTCCGTGCACGGGGCCTGATCGGCCCACGCCGGGCGCCGGTGCGGCGCGAGCGGGCGGGTGCCGTTGAGGTGCGCGCAGACCTCCAGCAGGTGCCCGGCCCCGAGGACGGTCAGTCCCGAGGCCAGGGCCGCCTCCTCGGCGTTGGCGGTCGGCGCCACCAGTGTGCGGCCGGCGGCGCGCGTCTGGAGGGCGGACGGGAGTACGCCGCGCACGCTGCGCAACTCGCCGGTCAGCGCCAGTTCTCCGAGGAATTCATAGCCGGCGAGCAGGGCGGAGGGGATCTGTCCCGAGGCGGCCAGGATCGCGACGGCGATCGCCAGATCGAAGCGCCCCCCCTCCTTGGGCAGATCCGCAGGCGCCAAGTTGATGGTGATCCGCCGCGCCGGAAACTCGAAGGCGCTGTTGACCACCGCGCCCCGTACCCGATCCTTGCTCTCGCGGACCGTGGTCTCGGGCAGTCCGACCAGCGTCAGGCCTGGCAGGCCGTTGCTGAGGTGCACCTCCACGGTGACGCCCGGGGCGCTCACGCCCTCCTGGGCACGACTGTAGGTGACCGCTAGGGCCATCGGCTTCCCTTCCCGGTTTTCGGGGGCGTGCCTCCGGCGGCGCCCGGCGGTTTACCCCGGCGGGGGTTCCTGTCCCCGCCGTTCCAGTTCGGCGACCCGCGCCTCCAGCGCCTCGAGTTTCTCCCGCGTACGCGCCAGGACCTCCGACTGGACGTCGAATTCCTGCCGGGGCACCAAGTCCAGGCGCGCGAAGGCGGCCTGCAGGCCCGCACGCAGGTTCTTCTGCAGATCTTCCTGGAATCCGCGCACTGCGGAGGGCACCGCTTCCGCGAGCCGGCGGGCCAGGTCGTCGAGAGTCTTGGGGTCCATATCGATTATTTCCGCTGAAACTTCAGCGCAACAGTGTACGCCAAGGCGCGCGGGGCTGTCCCGCCGCTCGGCGATGCGTTGCGCACCGTTTTTGTGCGTTCCGTCGCGCGGGCCGCCCCATGGTGGTGCCTCCCACTGCGGACCGATATCCTAAAGTATTACAACCCATTGTTATTTAACGTGAACTATGGCTGGCACGGGATCTGCAAAGCAAGGCCCGCGTGTCGTGCTGTGTGCGGCCGCACCGCCCGATGAAATTCCCGGGCGTGGAATCCAACGATCGCGTAGGGGGACCAGCTCATGATGCGCATTGCCCGAACCTGTTCGACTCTGGTCGCGGCCACCGGTCTGCTCGTCGCGGTGCCCGCCCACGCGGATCTCACTGCCAATATCGGCGCCACCTCCGACTATGTCTGGCGGGGTACGACCCAGACCAACGACGGAGCCGCGATCTCAGGGGGTATCGACTATTCCCACTCGTCTGGTTTCTATGTGGGGACCTGGACGTCGAACGTCTCTTTTCCCGGTACGCAGACCGTCAAGTGCGGCTCTGGTTGTAAGGTAACGGTTCCGACATCGACAAGCGCTCAAGAAGTCGACGCTCAAGAAGTCGATCTATACGGCGGCTTCAGCAAGACCTTCAATGGGGTCGGAATCGACCTCGGCGTTATCAAGTACCTCTACCCGCAAAGTACCGGTCTGAACTGGACGGAATTTTCCGCGGGGCTGAGCTACGGTCCGTTCAGCGCGGCGGGGCATTTCACCAACGACGTCTTCGGTACAAGGACCAACGCGCAATACTACGAGGTCGCGGTCAGCTACCCGCTGCCGGTCGGCAAGGGCCTGACGGTGGGCGCGCACATCGGGCGCTACAACTTCGACAATCCCACGGCGGCGGCCTTCGACAGCTACACCGACTTCAACGCCAGCCTGACCAAGAGCGTGGGCAAGCTCGGTGACTTCGCGATCACCGTCAGCGACACGACCCTGAACAGCAGCCGCTTCGTCGACGGCAAGCCCAAACTGTTCGTCAACTGGACCAAGAGCTTCGATCTCTGATCCCGCACGGCGGGCCTGCGCCCCGGGCCGGCGCGAATGGAGGACTCTCAAATGAAATTAGTCACTGCAATCATCAAGCCGTTCAAGCTGGACGACGTGCGCGAGGCCCTCTCCGACATCGGGGTGCAGGGCATCACCGTCACCGAGGTGAAGGGCTTCGGGCGCCAGAAGGGCCATACCGAACTCTATCGCGGCGCCGAGTACGTGGTCGATTTTCTGCCGAAGGTGAAGGTGGAGGTGGCCGTCGACGACGCACTGCTCGACCGGGTCATCGACGCGGTTCGCAATTCGGCCCAGACCGGCAAGATCGGCGACGGCAAGATCTTCGTCTACAACCTGGAACAGGCGATCCGCATCCGTACCGGCGAAGCCGGCACGGATGCGCTCTAGGACCTGGGGGAGGAGCTCGATCATGAAAATACGTAAGCACGCGGGCATCGGCGGCGCCTTCGCCGCAGTGGCTCTGCTGTTGCCGGCCCTGGCGCTGGCGGGCACCACCAAGCTCGATACGGGTAATACCGCCTGGATGCTCACCTCCACCGCCCTGGTGCTGTTCATGACCATCCCGGGGCTGTCGCTGTTCTACGCGGGCATGGTTCGCGCCAAGAACGCCATGTCGGTGATGATGCAGTGCTTCGCCATCACCTGCTTGGTGACGCTGCTGTGGGTGATCTACGTCTACGGACTCGCCTTCGGCAACGGCGGCTCCATGCAGCAGTGGATCGGCGGATTCGGCAAGGCGTTTATGGCGGGCGTCGGGCGTGACACGCTGCACGGGACCATCCCCGAGTCGGTGTTCTCGATGTTCCAACTCACCTTCGCCATCATCACGCCGGCGCTGATGGTCGGTGCCTTCGCCGAACGCATGAAGTTCTCCGCGATGCTCTGGTTCATAGGCTTGTGGCTGACCTTCGTCTACGCACCCATCGCACACTGGGTGTGGGGCGGCGGCTGGCTGGAGAAGTTTGGTGCACTGGACTTCGCCGGCGGTACGGTGGTGCATATCAACGCCGGTATCGCCGGCCTGATGGCGGCGCTGGTCATGGGCAAGCGCAAGGGCTACCCGGGTACCGCGATGCCGCCTCACAGCCTGATGTTGACCGTGATCGGGGCCGGCATGCTGTGGGTGGGTTGGTTCGGCTTCAATGCCGGGAGCGAACTGGCCGCCGACGGCACCGCGGGTATGGCCATGGCCGTCACTCAGATCGCCACCGCCGCCGCGGCACTCACCTGGATGTTCAGTGAGTGGATCGCCCACGGCAAGCCGAGCGTATTGGGTATCGCCTCCGGTGCGGTGGCGGGGTTGGTCGCCATCACCCCGGCGTCGGGCTTCGTCGGCCCCATGGGCGCCATCGCCATCGGCTTCGCCGCCGGGCTGGTGTGCTACCTGGCCGTGGCCAAACTCAAGCCGGCCATGGGTTATGACGATGCGCTCGATGCCTTCGGGGTACACGCCATCGGCGGCGCGATCGGCGCCATTCTCACCGGCGTGTTCGTAGTCAAGGGGCTGGGTGGGGCCGGTCTGGCCGAGGGCGTGACGATGGGCAGGCAGGTCGGGATCCAGATCATCGCGGTGCTCTCGACGCTGGTCTACGATGCCATCGTCAGCCTCATCCTGCTCAAGATCGTCGATGTCTTCATCGGTCTGCGGGTGTCCGAAGAGGCGGAGACGGAGGGGTTGGATATCGCGCTGCACGACGAGCGCGGCTATAACCTCTGACCCCGGGCGTGTGCCCTTCTCTTCGAGCGGGCGCTTCGGCGCCCGTTTTTTTTGCGTGTATTTCCCCTTCGTGCCGAAGCTCGCGTTGGCGGTACGTACAACTTTGACTATAATGAATTTGTTTTCGATCGTCGTTTCGCTTTTGTGCACGCGCGCCCGCGAGGTTCGGTGGCGTGCCTGGATATAGGTGGCGGTCCAGAGGGAGTGCCCCGGACCTGGAGTCCATGACCGTGCCGCAATCCGCCGGGCCAACCGCCCTACCGGAAGGCCGCGCCCCGGAGCCCGGGCGCCTGTGGCGCCGGGTCACCCTGCTGTTCGTCAGCGGCGGTATGCTGGTGCTCGCCGCGTTCGCGGTCTGGAGTTGGCACCAGAGCTTCAATCGCATCGATTCCGAGTTGGGTATCGAAGTCGCCATGGCGGCGAACGGGGTGGACGCGATCTTCTCCGGGTTGGGCAACGACCTGACCTATCTGGGCGGGCAGTTGCCCGCGCGGACACAAGGCGATTTCCGGGCACGTTCCTACGCACTCCTGAAGGCCTACCAGCGCCATCATCCGATCGTGGCGAGCATGGTGCTGTTCGCACCCGACGGGCGGATGCTGATCAACACGGCGCGTCCGTTCGGTGCGCCGTTGCCGGATCCGCGCCGCCGCCCCGCGGTACTGGCGAGCATCCGGGCGGCGCTGGGCGCGCACGGGATCTGGATCGGTAAGACTCAGAAGGGCTTGGTGCTCGGGGTCTGGCGTGTCCCGGTGCGCTACGCGGTGCGCTCGCCCGACGGGCGTCCGCGCTTCATTCTCCAGGCGAGCATGCTGCTCACGACCCTGACCCGCCACTGGCGCGCCGTGCGCATGTCCTCGGATATGGCCATCGGTCTGCTGCGTCTCGACGGGCTGCACGTGGCGCGGCTGCCGGCGCTCCATCCCGGGCGACTCTATACCGCGCACATGGCCGGGCCGCTGATGCAGGCCCTCAAGCGTTACCCGCATCGCGCGCGCGGGGCCTACCGGGGTCGCGTCCAGAGCGACTGGACGCAGCGCATCGGGCGCTATGCGCGCCTGCCCGGGTTTCCGATGACGGTCTACATCAGCGTGCCGGAATCCGACGTGTGGGGCGCGTGGTGGCATGACAGCATGCCGTTTCTGGTGCTCAGCCTGCTTGGGCTGGCCGCTTACGTGACGTTGTCCCGGGTGTTGCTGCAGCGCGAGCGCGCACACCTGCGCGCGCTCGCGGCCGGCGAGCGCCACGACCCGATCACGGGGCTGCCCAACCTGCTGGCCGCACGCGAGTGGCTGGAACACCGGCTCGCCGAGGGCGAGCGCACGCTCGGCCTGTTGCAGGTGCACATCGACGACTTCGCGGACGTCCACGACGCCGTCGGCGCGGGCGGCGCCCAGCGGGTTCTCCAGGAGGTGGCGCGGCGCTTGTTCGGGCGGATCTCGGACCCGAATGCGCTGGTGGCCCATCTCGGTGTCGAACAGTATCTGGTGGGTGTCCCCGGCGCCGATCTGCTGAGGGTCCACCGCTTGGCGCGGCGACTGCAGGAGGTTCTCAACGAGCCGCTGTTCGTGGGTGAACAGACCCTGCGCCTGAACGCCACGGTCGGTGTGAGCTGCTTCCCGGACGACGCCGACAGCGCCGATGATCTGCTGCGCGCGGTGGCCAGTGCCGCGCACTCGGCGCAGCAGGCCGGGTACGGGCAGATCGCCCTCTACGACCCCGACAACAGCCGTCGCAGCGTTGCGCGTGTCGGTTTCCAGCAGGCCGTCGAACGCGGGCTCGCCGACGATGAATTCGTCCTGTATTACCAACCGATCATCGACCTGGCTCAGCGCCGGCTGGCGGGCGCCGAGGCGTTGATCCGCTGGGAGGATCCGCAGCGCGGTCTGCTGCCGCCCGGCGAGTTCATTCCGCTCGCCGAGGCCACCGGCCGGATCTCCGCGCTCGGCGAGTGGGTGGTGCGCCGCGCCTGTCGAGATCTCAAGGCGTGGGAGTCGCGCGGGCTGCGCCTGCGGCTCTCGCTCAACCTCAGCGCCGAGGAACTGCGCAATCCGGACTATCCGCTCAGGTTGCGCCGCGCGCTGGCCGTCGCGCACGTCGATCCCTCCGCACTCGAGTTGGAGGTGACCGAAACGGCGGTGATGCAGGACGTGCAGCGCAGCGCGGCGGCGCTACGCAGCTTGGCGGAACTCGGGGTACGCTTCGCGATCGACGACTTCGGCACCGGGCATGCCTCGCTCACCTATCTCCGGCGCCTGCCGGTGCAGGTCATCAAGATCGATCGTGCATTCGTCACGGAGGTGGTCTCGAGTCCCGCGGACCGGGCGATCATAAAGGCGGTGACGGAACTCGCCCGAGGGTTGGGGTGCATCACCGTGGCCGAGGGGATCGAGACCGAGGCGCAGTACCGGTTGCTGCGCGAGTTCGGCGTGGACCGCGGCCAGGGATTCTGGATCTCGCGCCCGCTGCCGCGCGATGCGTTCGAGACACTGCTGCGCGAGCACACACAGCTTCCGCCGCAGGTCGTGAACGATGTACCGGATGCCTCGGAACACCATCAATAATGCGGCCGAAGGCGCCCCCTTCTCCGAGCCGATCCGATTCAGGTGAGGCTTTTGTGTGTGCCGTCGCAGTAGGGTGGGTCGTGGGTATGCTTGCAGCCGCACAAGGCGACGCGGGTCTTCTCGTGGATCTCCAGCTTCACCGGTAAGAAGCCGGTGCCTTTATGGGAGCCGTCGCAGAACGGCTGGTCCTTGGAACGCCCGCAGGCGCACCACCAGTAGGTGCCGGGGTCCAATTCGACTGGAAACGGGCCCTTTCGGGCGATGACCGGAGCTTCCATTTCAACCTCGCAACGCGGCGACGGCGTACCGTTGACCTGAAACCCAGGGTACCATAGCGGATCGCTCGGGGCGCTGCCAAGCGGGCGCGCCCGAGGCGGTCGAGGAGTCCGGACCTGAACCGTCTGGAAGTCGAGTCCCTGCGCACGCCGCACCTGAAACCGGCGAGTTTCGCCCTTGCGGCGGGCGAGTGCGCCGGCGTGAGCGGACCGTCTGGAGCGGGTAAGACGCTGCTGTTGCGGGCGCTCGCGGACCTCGATCCGCACGAGGGAGAAGTGCGCCTGGACGGCGTTCCCGCGCGCCGTATCCCGCCGCCGGTCTGGCGCCGGCGGGTGGGGCTGCTGGCGGCCGAGAGCGCTTGGTGGGGCGAGCGGGTGCGGGACCACTTCCAGGGGGACCCCACCGACGGCCTGGAGCGGCTCGGCCTGCCGGCCGCAGCGCTCGACTGGGAGGTGCGCCGGCTCTCCAGCGGCGAGCGTCAGCGCTTGGCGCTGCTGCGGCTTCTGGAGAACCGTCCCGAGGTCCTGCTGTTGGACGAGCCCACTGCGAACCTCGACGATGCCGGCCGCGCGCGCGTCGAGGCGTTGATTCGCGACTACCGCGAGGCGGGCGGGGCCGCCGTGGTGTGGGTGGCGCACGATACCGATCAACTCGCGCGCGTGGCCACGCACCGGCTGCACATGGACGCGGGCCGGCTGATCACGGTCGCGACGCAGGCGCGCGGATGCACCTGATCCACCTCACACCCCTGGATCTCGGTCTCGCCGCCCTGCTGGTGCTGGCGCTCGCACTGTTCTCGGCGCGCGTGCACCTCGGCATGACCCGACCGCTCCTCATTGCGGCGCTGCGTACGACCGTTCAGCTCCTGCTCGTCGGGCTGGTGCTCAAGGCGGTGTTCGCGCGCGTGCACCTGTTGTGGATCGGCGGCATCTCGCTGGTCATGCTGCTGCTCGCCGGGCGCGAGGTGATGGCGCGCCAGCGCCGCCGGCTCGCCGGCTGGTGGGGGTTCGGCGTCGGTACCCTGTCGATGTTCGTCTCCTCCTTCGCCGTCACGCTGCTCGCGCTGACCGTCGTCATCGGGCCGCAACCCTGGTATCAGCCGCAGTACGCCATCCCGCTGCTCGGGATGTTGCTCGGCAATACCATGAACGGCATCGCCATCGCCATGGATCGTCTTACCCAGGAGGCGTGGCAGCAGCACGCGGTGATCGAGGGGCGCTTGGTGCTCGGTCAGGACTGGGGCCGGGCGATCGGCGACATCCGCCGGGACAGCATGCGCAGCGGTCTGATCCCCATCATCAACGCGATGTCGGCCGCCGGCATCGTCAGTCTGCCCGGCATGATGACCGGCCAGATCCTCGCCGGGAGCCCGCCGGTCGAGGCGGTGAAGTATCAGATCCTGATCATGTTCCTGATCGCCGCGGGTACCGGTTTCGGCACGATGGGTGCGGTGTGGCTCGGTGCGCGGCGCCTGTTCGACGAACGCCAGCGCTTGCGCCTGGACCGCCTGCATCTGTAGGGCGGGCCCCGGCCCGCAGACTACGCAAACGACTCGAACGTCCGAACCCGTTTCAGGACGGCCTTCAATTGCATCCCGGTCTTCTTCCGCCGAATGAAGTCGCTACGCGCCTCCATCTTCTCGGAGAAGAAGCCGGGACGTTTCTCCTTACACCGTTCTCCACCCGCTCAAACCACCGGCGGGCGCCTCGCAGCTACGCCGGAACCGTCCACGGATTCCGGCAAAGAGCCTATGGAAAGAGCCTATGGACGTTACTTTACGGAGCCCCTGATTTTATCCAGGTCAAGCCCGAACGCCTTGAAGTTGCTTCTAACGCTATGATGCTCTTTCAACACGTCGGAGTTGTAATATCCCATCTTGGCCCTTGGGAACAGACCTTTTTGAAGATCAAAGTCCGCTCTTGGCTGAGCATCCACATAAAGCATTACATCGGCCGCTTCCTGGTTTGTTAACGTTCCGCCCTGACCCAGAGGCATATTCGACTGGGCCCATGCCGCCCCTTTGTTCAATTTGCTCATGCCGGAACCGGTGTTATACGACAACCATTCGCCTTTGGAGGTCTTTCCCCAAAGCGGAGGGAACGACCCCACCCCTTCTCCGTTCGTCCCATGGCACGAGGCACATTTGTTTTCAAATATCTCTTTGCCGGCCAGGTAGTTTCGGTGGGTCGCCTTTCTTTGTATTTTTGCAAATTTCTTGACACTTTTCGCCCACCGGTTCGAGTTATATAATCCGCAAGGCCTTTTTTCGTTCATTTTCATGGGGAGGCCTTGGGACAGCCAAGTAATATAGGCGGCCATGGCAATGCTTGCCTTGGTGTCGATGATCGGCCTTTTGCCGTTCATGCTTCTCATGAAGCAGTTATTGATCCTATCCTGAAGAGTCTGTACCGTCTTTTCTCTTTTTGAATAGGCGGGAAACGCTGCGGCCGTTCCTATGAAGGTCCCGATGCCTTTGGCGGTCCCCGGTTTTCCATCACTTCCCGCCAAATGACAACTCCTGCAATTGAGCTTGTTCCCGACCATGTCTTTTGTGAGGGGGTTTGTGTAAGTGTTGTTCATGATGTTTTCGCCCAGCCTCACCATTCGGCCGAGTTCGCCTTTTGGATATCGGCTCGTATTGATTTTCGGCATCTTCGGGTATTGCGCAGTCGATGCAAATACCGGAACCGCCAAGCCCGGAAATACCAAACTTGAAGCAATGATTGCAATTTTCAGTGATTTCATAAGAGATCGCTCCTTGGCCTTGAGCAAATTTGATTGCCTACAATAATTTGGGGGGCGGGTTCCGGATTTGTCGCGGCACAAGCCCCTAAATGTAAATCCAGGTTGAAGCCGGTCTCGTTTCCCGACCATCCGGAACGGACGCTCGCGAGCTGTCCTGCCCGACGCCGTGCTTCGTCCCGCCTGCGATTGCGTCGGCGCGAACATTCGCGCCGGATGACGCGGGACGGTGGTGCCGCGCGCGGCCCGTACTCGCGCCGCGAGGCGACGGAGGGCGGCACGAACCGCCCGCTGTGGCGTCACCGGGCGGGCGGCTCGCGCGGCTGCAAAGGGTAGGCGGAGGCGCCCGCCCGATCTCCCCGGGTGACGCCGGGCGCGGGGGCCGCTTGCGCGGCGTGCGGCGGGTTCGGGCTGCGGCTGCCGACGAAGTGGATCGGCTCCTGCCCGCGCAGTTGCGCCGGGCTGAGGACGTAGTTGCCGTAGACGCTCGGGACCCACACCGCGTCGGCGGCCTGGCGGTTGCCGCCGGAGAGCACGTAGGTCACCCCCCCGATGATACCCCCCGAAGCCGCATAGGCCAGCTTGAGCGCGCCGTACGGGACCGACGCCAGCCAAGCCGCGGCCTGCATCGCCACGCCCGACGGTGTTCCGGTACCGCCGTCGCCCGAGCCGGGCGGTTGCGCCCCCCAGGCGGGCGAGATCGGGGCGAGACCGACCGCGCAGGCCATCAGGATCGCGACCAGCGCGCCGCGCCGGCGCGCACTCAACGTCTCCATGCACCGAATGTTCATCGCGCCATCCTCCATCGCGGATCACCGCGATCCGCGCGCGTAAAGGATAACGGTCCCGGGGCGCGGATGCCATGCCCCATCACGGTACAATGGACGCCCCCCGCCGGGCACGGTCGGGGGGCGCAAGGAGACCCGATGGCCCGCGAGTTCATCCGCATCGAAGGCGCCCGCCAGCACAACCTGAAGGGCCTCGACCTGAAGCTCCCGCTGCACGAGTTGATCGTCGTCACCGGCGTGAGCGGCTCGGGCAAGTCCTCGTTCGCCTTCGACACCGTCTATGCCGAGGGGCAGCGGCGCTACGTAGAGACCTTCTCGCCCTACGCGCGACAGTTCCTGGAGCGCATGGACAAGCCGCGGGTGGAGCGTATCGACGGCATCCCGCCGGCGATCGCCGTGGATCAGACCAATCCCGTGCGCACCTCGCGTTCCACGGTGGGCACCATGACCGAACTCAATGACCACCTCAAGCTGCTGTTCGCGCGCGCCGCACGGCTCCATTGCCGCGGCTGCGGGCGAGCGGTACGCCGGGACACGCCGGAGACGATCTGCGCCGATCTGCTGGAGCGCGCCGGGGCGACGGGCACCGATCGCGCGCGGGTCACCTTCCCGGTCACGATCCCCGAGAACTTCTCGGAAGAGGAGGTGCGCACGCTGCTCGTGCGCCAGGGCTATACGCGCGTCCACCGCCGCGCGGGCGCACGGCTCGAGGTCGTGCAGGCGCGCGTGCGGCTCGCACCGGAGCGGCGCGCGGCGCTGGTCGAGGCCCTCGAGGCCGCCCTGCACTACGGGCACGGACAGGTCGCGGTGTATCCGCTGGACGAGGCGGGCGAGGCGGCGCCATGGCGCTACTCCGCGCAACTGCACTGCGCCGAGTGCGATCTCCACTACCGCGACCCGGTCCCGAATCTGTTCTCGTTCAATTCGCCGATCGGGGCCTGCGAGACCTGCCGCGGCTTCGGTCGCGTGCTCGGCATCGACTACGCGCTGGTGGTCCCGGACGAGGAGCGCACCCTGGCCGGCGGCGCGGTCAAGCCCTGGCGGAGCGAGAGCTACCGCGAGTGCCAGGGCGACCTGATGCGCTTCGCGCGACGCCGCGGCGTGCCCACCGACGTGGCGTGGCGCGCGCTCGGTGCGGAGCATCGGCGCTGGGTGCTGGAGGGCGAGGGGCTCTGGGAGGACGGGCACTGGTACGGGGTAAGGCGCTTCTTCGAGTGGCTGGAGACCAAGGCCTACCGCATGCACATCCGCGTGCTGCTCTCGCGCTACCGGGCCTACAACCCGTGCCCGGCCTGTGCGGGTGCGCGCCTGAAACCCGACGCCTTGCTTTGGCGACTCGGGGGGGACACGACCGGCGCATCCGAAGGTTACAATCTCCATGGGCTCGTCTGCCTGCCGATCGCGCGCTGCCGTGACTTTTTTGCGGGGCTGCGTCTGCCGGCGCCGTTCGATGAGGCCACCGATCTGCTGCTCGGCGAGATCCGCTCGCGGCTGCGCTATCTGGTCGAGGTGGGCCTCGGCTACCTCACGCTGGACCGTCAGTCGCGCACGCTGAGCGGCGGCGAGGTGCAGCGCATCAACCTCACCACGGCGCTCGGCACCTCGCTGGTGAACACCCTGTTCGTGCTCGACGAGCCGAGCATCGGCCTGCACGCGCGCGACATCGGGCGCGTGATCGGGGTGCTGAAGCGCCTGCGCGACGCCGGCAACTCGCTGCTGGTCGTCGAGCACGACGCCCAGGTGATGTGCGCCGCCGATCGCATCCTGGACCTCGGCCCGGGTCCCGGGGCGCGCGGGGGCGAGGCGGTGTTCTTCGGGACGCCGCGTGCCTTGTTGCATTCGCGGCGCTCGCTCACCGCACAGTATCTCTCGGGGCGCCGCTCGGTGATCGATCCGGACGCCGACCACGCGCGGCGCGCGCGCCCGGACGCGGGAGCCCTGCACCTCCTCGGCGCCGGCGAGCACAACCTGCGGAACCTCGACGTGCGGATCCCCCTCAACCGCCTGGTGTGCATCACCGGCGTAAGCGGCTCTGGAAAATCGACCCTGGTGCGCGATGTGCTCTACAACGCGCTGCGCAAGCTCATGGGCCGGCCCGCCGATCCACCCGGGCGCCACCGCGGCGTGACCGGCCACGAAGGGCTCGCCGACGTCGTGCTGGTCGACCAGGCACCCATCGGCCGCACCACCCGTTCCAATCCGGCCAGCTACGTCGGCGCCCTCGATCCGATCCGCAAGCTGTTCGCCGCCGAGCCCGCGGCCCGCGAGCGCGACTATAGCGCCGGCACCTTCAGTTTCAACTCCGGCTCGGGCCGTTGCCCGACCTGTACCGGCAGCGGCTACGAACACGTCGAGATGCAGTTCCTGAGCGATCTCTATCTGCGCTGCCCGGACTGCGACGGGCGGCGCTACCGTGCCGAGGTCCTCGAGGTGCGCCGCCACGGCGCGGGCCGCTCGGCCTCGATCGCGGAAGTGCTCGAGATGACGGTGGAGGAGGCGCGCGCGTTCTTCACCGGAGAAGAGGCGGTATTGCGTGTGCTCGAACCCCTGTCCTGGGTGGGTCTCGACTACCTCGCGCTCGGCCAGCCCGTGCCGACCCTGAGCGGCGGCGAGTCTCAGCGGCTCAAGCTCGCCGGTCACCTCGCACGCCGCGGCGGCGGCCCCCGCGGGCCGACCCTGTTCCTGTTCGACGAGCCCACGACGGGCCTGCACTTCCACGACATCGCGGTGCTGCTGCGCGCCTTCGAGCGCCTGCTGAGCGAGGGCCACTCGGTGGTGGTCATCGAGCACAACCTGGACGTGATCCGCGCCGCGGACCGGATCATCGACCTTGGCCCGGAGGGCGGCGAGGCGGGCGGTCGCCTGATCTGCGCGGGCACCCCCGCCGAGGTCGCGGCCTGCCCCGGGAGCCACACCGGCGCGGCGCTGCGCGCGTCCGGGTCCGCCGCTTCGCAGATCGAAGCGGCGGCGGAACACGACGCGGCACGACATGGAAACGGCGCCGGGGCGGGAAACACCATCCGGATCCGCAACGCCCGCGAACACAACCTCAAGGGCATCGACCTGGAGATCCCGCGCGAACGCTTCACCGTGATCACCGGCGTGAGCGGCAGCGGCAAGAGCACGCTCGCCTTCGACATCCTGTTCGCCGAGGGCCAGCGCCGCTACCTGGAGTCGCTGAACGCCTACGCGCGCCAGTTCGTGCAACCCGCCGCGCGAGCCGAGGTCGACGCGGTATTCGGCATCCCGCCGACGGTGGCGATCGAGCAACGCACCAGCCGCGGCGGACGCAAGAGTACCGTCGCCACGATCACCGAGATCCACCACTTCCTGCGCCTGCTGTTCGTGAAGCTGGGCGTGCCGCATTGCCCGGACTGCGGGATCGCCATCGAAGCGCAGACGCCGGAGGTGATCGTCGCGCGGATCCTGCGCCGCCGGCGCGGGCGCCGGGTGCGGATCCTGGCGCCGTTGGTGACCGCCCGCAAGGGTTACTACACCGACCTCGCGAAGTGGGCGCGGGCCAAGGGCTACGCGCAGCTCGTGGTCGACGGCGCGGGCGTGCCCACCGACCCCTGGCCGCGGCTGGAGCGCTTCCGCGAGCACGATATCGATCTGCCGGTCGCGACCCTGACGGTCGAGGCGCACGGCGAAGCCGAACTGCGTGCGGCGATCGCGTGCGCCCTGGATTTCGGCAAGGGCGTGGTGCGCGTGGCGACGCTGCGCGGCAAGGACGGCGTGCCCGGCGCGACGACGCTGTTCTCGACGCGACGCGCCTGTCCGGGCTGCGGGCGCGGCTTCCCCGAGCCGGACCCGCGGCTGTTCTCTTACAACTCGCGTCACGGCTGGTGCGCGTCCTGCTATGGGACCGGGCTGATCCTCGAGGGTTTCGACGAAGAACAGACCGGCGAGGAGATCGGGTGGAACCGCCGGTGGGACGGCGAGGAGCACCCCTGCCCCGCCTGCGGCGGCCGACGGCTGCGCCCGGAGGCACTGGCGGTGCTCTTGGCCGGGCGCGACATCGGCGCCTACGCGGCGCTGTCGGTGAGCGGCGCCGAACGGGCCTTCGCCGCGCTGCGCCTGCGCGGGCGCGCGGCGCAGATCGCACAGGGCCCGCTCGCGGAGATCGGTTCGCGGCTTGCGTTCCTGCGCGAGGTCGGGCTCGACTACCTCACGCTGGACCGCGCCGCACCGACCCTCAGCGGCGGCGAGGCGCAGCGCATCCGCCTCGCGGCGCAGCTCGGCTCCAACCTGCGCGGGGTGTGCTACGTCCTGGACGAGCCGACCATCGGCCTGCACCCGCGCGACAACCGGCGCCTGCTCGACATCCTGGAGCGGCTGCAGAAAAAGGGCAATACCGTGGTGGTGGTCGAGCACGACGAGGAGACCATCCGCCGCGCGCACCACGTGCTGGACCTCGGTCCCGGCGCCGGCGTGCACGGCGGGCGCGTAGTGGCGCAGGGCGGCGCGCGGGCGCTGATGCGCAACCCGGACTCGGTAACCGGGCGGTTGCTGGCGCACCCGCTCGTTCATCCGATGCGCCCGCACCGTCGGGCGGTCGCGCGCCGACGCACCGGCGCGCCGGCGCTGGAGATCGAGGGCGCGCACCTGCACAACCTCAGGGATCTGCGGGTGCGCATCCCGCTCGGGCGCCTGGTGTGCGTGACGGGCGTCAGCGGCAGCGGCAAGAGCAGTCTGCTGCGCGGCGTGCTGCTCGAGAATCTGCGCCGGCTGTCGGCGCGCGGCCGGCGCCGCGGCGCGCCGCCGCGCCCCTTCGGCTGCCGCGCCATCACCGGCTGGCAGGCGCTGCAGCGCCTGCTGGAAGTCGACCAGACACCGATCGGCAAGACGCCGCGCTCGTGCCCGGCCACCTATGTCGGGGTCTGGGACGCGGTGCGCCGGCGCTACGCCGAGACCACCGAGGCGCGCCTGCGCGGCTACGGTCCGGGGCGGTTCTCCTTCAACGTCGCGGGGGGGCGTTGCGAGTCGTGCGACGGCCAGGGGGTGAAGCGCATCGAGATGAGCTTCCTGCCGGACGTGACGGTGACCTGCGAGACCTGCGGCGGGCGGCGTTTCAACGCCGAAACGCTGGAGGTGCGCTACCGCGACCAAAACATCGCCGAGGTGCTGGCGATGAGCGCGGCCGAGGCCGCCCGGTTCTTCGTCTCGCACCCGCGCATCCGCCACCCACTGCAACTCATGGAGGAGGTCGGACTCGGCTACCTCACCCTGGGCCAACAGAGCCCGACGCTGAGCGGCGGCGAGGCGCAGCGGCTCAAGCTGGTCACCGAACTCGCGCGCGCGCACCCGCGTGCGGCGGGCCGGGCGCCCGGCGGGGACGCTCACACCCTGTATCTGCTCGACGAGCCGACCATCGGGCTGCACATGGCCGACGTGGAGAAGCTGATGCGCGTACTGCATCGGCTGGTCGACGCGGGTCACTCCGTGCTGGTGATCGAACACAACCTCGACGTGATCGCCGAGGCGGATTGGGTAATCGACCTCGGCCCCGAGGGCGGCGACCGCGGCGGGCGCATCGTCGCCCAAGGCACGCCCGAGGAGATCACCGCACGGCGCCGCTCGCACACCGGGCGCATCCTCGCGCAGTTCCTGCGCTCGCACGCGCCATAGGAAACTAACCGGGGACAGACCCCGGTTTGGCGCTGTCGTTCAGCGAAACCCCGAAACCGGGGTCTGTCCCCGATTTGCTCACAGTCCCCGGTTTGCTCACATGCGTTTGCGTTCGTTCTTACGCGTCAGGTAGAGGTT
>CAZAQG010000034.1:0-7080 GCA_964487445.1 uncultured Chromatiales bacterium | reverse complement strand
GTCCCCGGTTTGCTCACATGCGTTTGCGTTCGTTCTTACGCGTCAGGTAGAGGTTGCGCAGGTAGATCGCGGAGTTGGGGAGGTAGGCGAGGACGCCCACCGGATCGCGCTGGAAGGTGAAGTAGAACAGCATGATCAGACTGCCGCCGATGCTCCAGTACCAGAAGTTGTTGGGGATCACGCTTTTGCCTGCGCGTTCCGACGCCAACCACTGGATGATGAAGCGCATCGAGAAGGTGACGGTGCCGATCAGTCCGAGGATGGTCAGGTAACTCCAGTCCATTCCGAGGACGCGGTGCGGGTCGGTAAGCCAGACTCCTTTGTATACACAGTTCATGGCGGGTTCACTCCGGCGGAATACGTTCGGTGACGCAGTAGCGGATCATTCGTTTCTTCATCCAGCGCACGGCGAACATGTCGATCACGGCACCGGCGCGGTCCAATACGCCGTAGTGGCTGCGCCCGCTGTGCCGCTGCCGGTTGGCGACCGGAACCTCGGTCACGCGATAGCCCTGCAGCCCGATGAGGATCGGCAGGAAGCGGTGTACGCCCTTGAAGAACGGGACCTGATCGATGCACTCGCGGCGGAACGCCCGATAGGTGCAACCGGCGTCGGTGATCGGGTCCCGGAGTATGCGGCTGCGCACGCCGTTGGAGATGCGCGAGACCACGCTCTTCAGACGGCCGTCGCCGGCGCGCCGACTCTGCTTGCGGGTCCCGCACACGCAGTCCGCCTCGCGTAGCGCGGCGAGGAACGCCGGCAGGTCGCGCGGGTCGTTCTGAAGATCGGCGTCCAGGGTGACGAGGATCGCGCCGCGGGCGGCGCGCATGGCCGCGAAGCTCGCCGCGGACTCGCCGCAGTTACGCTCGAGACGCTGGCCGCGCAGGCGCGGGTGCGTTCGTGCGAGCTGTTGCAGGACCGCCCAGGAACCGTCGGTACTGCGATCGTCGGTGACGACGATCTCGTAGTCGAGATCGAGCGCATCGGCCTGAGCCTCGATCGCCTCGACGAGCGGGCCCAGGTTGTCCTTTTCGTTATAACAGGGAACGATAAAGCTGATCTCGGATCCGGTCATCTACCGGGAACCTTGGTACTCGGCGATCTTCTCGCATACGCGGTCGACGTCCGTCAGCGGAAGCTCGCCGTAGATCGGCAGCGACAGGATCTCGTCGACCAGCGTCTCGGTGCGCGGCAGCCGCGGGAGGTCGGCGTAGCGCCCGGTGATCGCCGGCTGTCGGTGGCAGGAGACCGGGTAGTGGATGCCGGTGGCGATCCCCTGCTCCTTGAGCCAGGCGCCGAGCGCATCGCGATCGCGCGAGCGGATCACGTACATATGGTAGGCCGACTCGGCCCAGGGCTGTTCGCGCGGGATCTCGACGAGACCGGCCAGGCGTTCGTCGTAGCGTGCCGCCACCTCGCGCCGGTGCGCGTTGAGCGTGTCGAGATGGCGCAGCATCACGCGTCCGATCGCGGCCTGGATCTCGTTGAAGCGCAGATTGTAGCCCACGATCTCATGCGTGAACTTGCTCTTGCGCCCGTGGTTGCGCAGCATGCGGACCTTCTCCGCGACCTGCGCGTCGTTGGTCATGATGCAGCCGCCGTCGCCCATCACCGTCAGGTTCTTCGACGGGTAGAACGAGAACGCACTGGCGGTGCCGATGGAACCCACGCGCCGCCCGCGGTAGCGCGCGCCGTGGGCCTGGGCGCAGTCCTCCATCACCCACAGCTTGTGCCGCTCGGCGATCGCCATGAGGCGGTCCATGTCCGCCGGGTGGCCGTAGAGGTGGACCGGGAGGATCCCCACGGTACGCGGCGTCACCGCCGCCTCCACCGCATCGGGGTCCAGGCAATAGCTCTCATCGACGTCCACGAACACGGGTTTGGCGCCGCAGTGGATCAGCGGTTCGACGGACGGGAAGGCGGTGTGCGAGGGGATGATGATCTCGTCTCCCTCGGACACGCCCATCGCCTGGTGCAGGAGCATGACCGCGGCGGTCCACGACGAGGACAGCACGCAGTGCTCCCTGCCCACGTAACGGGCGAGTTCCTCTTCGAACGCCCGGCACTCGGGGCCCAGGATGTAGCTGCCCGAATCGACCGCCTGCATCGCCGCCGCGCGGATCTCGTCGTTCAAAAACACTCGTGACAGGGGGATCTTGTCCATCGGCTCGTTTCCTTGAGAAGGGTAAGGGAAGGGGTGCGCCCGGATGCGGCGTACGGCTCAGGCATCCAGCGACAGTGTCCTGCGCTCACGCGCGGATTCCAGGGCGCGCTCGATCACGCGCACCGCCCAGTAGCCGGCCCAGCCGTCGGCCAACGGGGGGGTGCGGCTCGTCATCGAAGCGAGGAATGCGCGCACTTCGGCGAGTAGCGGCTCCTCGGGTGGGAACTCGAGCTGGCGGGTGGTCTCCTCCACCGCCACGATGCCGTCCCGGCCGACCTCGTGGTGCGCGTCGAACATGCGGACCTTGTACTGTGCGACGTTGAAGTCGCAGACCGCACTGGCGCGTTCGCCCAGCACCTTCACCTCCCGGTATTTTCCGGGGGTATGGTAACCGGTCTCGATCAGGGCCGAGACCACCGACCCGTCGGGTGTCTCATAGTCCAGCGCGATCCACGATTCGTCGTCCATGTCGCGCCCGAGAAAGTCGCCGAGTATGGCGGTCACGCGCGCCGGCGGCCCCCCCATGAACAGGTTGAACAGGTCCACGAAGTGGATGGCGTCGGCGAAGGTGACGCCGCTGTCGTTGCGCGGGCGCTTGAAGCCGCTGAAGTTGCCGCGCAGGATCTTGAGGTTCCCGAACTCACCCTTGGCGATCGCCTGGTTCAACCACTGCGCGGCCGGATCGAAGCGGAAGATGTGACCGACCTGCAGGATCCGCCCGCGCGAGGCGGCCAGTTCCGCGAGCGCGCGCGAATCCTGCGAGGTGAGTGTGAGCGGCTTCTCCACGAACACGTCCTTGTCCGCCTCCAGGTAGCGCCGGCACAGTTCATAGTGGGACTGTGCCGGCGTTGCCACCACCACGCAGTCCGCCGTGTCCAGAAAGGCGTAGGGGTCGGTGGACAGGCGCTGCTGCGCAATGCCCGTCTCGGCGAGCTTGGCGAGCCGGGCGGGATCGGTGTCGGCGCAGTAGAGTTCCACGGGAAGCCCGCGCAGTACGCGCAGATGGTTGGCGCCCCAGCGGCCGAGGCCGAGGAGCACGACGCGGGGGATGGCGGAGGTCGGATCGGCGGTCTGAGGCATTTCGGCGTGTGTCCTGTCGTTGAGTTGGCGGAGAGATTGTAGGGTATAGGGCGGGGGCCACCAAGCGGCGCGCGAACCGGGCCCTCCGGCGGGCTAATGGAACGTTCGAATCAACCCGGGATCGCGCGCAATGGCCGCCGCGCTCCAGACGGCCAGCCCCTTCCCGCGGTAGAGCTGGCGATAGACGGGCGCCGGACGCCCCCGCGGGGGCCGGCGGCGCAGCGACCGATAGGCCACCACATAGCCGTCCGGATGGGCGCGGACCCAGTCGAGCAAGGCCGGCCCCCGTACCTCGGCGATCGGCGTCTTCAGCCGGGCGTAGAAGTTGAATTGGCCCTGATAGGAACTACCGGTCATCGCGATCGGCGCGCCGACCTCCGCGAGATTGCGCAGGAAGGCGCTCACCGGACGCAGGTCGTAGGCCGGCCAGGAGGCGTGGAACAGTCCGCCGACCACGATCAACAGGACCACCCATGTCGACGCGGCCAGGGCCTGGGCGCGTCGCGCGACCTCCAGGCGCCGCAGCCACCGCATCAGGGCGAAACCGATCGCCGCCAACGCCGCGGCGAGCGCCCCCGCGAACAGCAGCGGGACCTCCCGGGTCCAGGTCAGGGCGTGGGTGAAGTGCGAGCCGAACGGCAGGAACAACCAGAACCCCGCGAGCGCCAGAAACACCACCCCCGGCAGCACGAACCGGGTGGGCGGAGGATCGTAGACGGTCAAGGCCCGCGCCAGCAACAACGCCAGCGGCGGGAAGATCGGCAGCAGGTAGTGGGACTGCTTGCCGCTGATCAGCGAGAACAGGATGAATACCGGCACCGACCAGGCCAGGCACAGGCGCACCTCGGGCAGGTCGAGGCGGCGCACGATCCGGGCCAGCGCGCGCCAGGCGTCGGGCCACAGCGACCACGGAAACAGCAGCACCGGCAGCAGCGGCAGGTACCACCACCACGGCCGGCGGTGCGAGAAGGAATGCACCGTATAGCCTACCGTCTGGTGCCAAGTCATGTCGATGAAGTAGTGCAGTCCACCCTGGATCGCCATCGGGATCAGCCAGAGCAGCGCTACACCGGCGGAAATCAGCGTCGCCAGTCCCAGCCCCCGGTACCAGCGGCGCCAGGTCAGGGAGGGCGGGCGGCTATCCTTCATCCACCACGGCGCGGTCAGCCCGACCGCCGCCACCGGCAGGAACACCACCGGCCCCTTGGCGAGGATCCCGAGCCCGAGGCCCAGTCCGGCGAGCCAGAATCCGGCGTCGCCGCCGCCCTGCCAGACGCGCAGCAGTCCCAGAATCGCCAGTAGCGCGCACGCCGCCAGCAACAGGTCGAACATGGTGGCCGAGGAAAATACCGCCCAATAAAAGGCGCCGAGAAGGATCGTCGGCGCCAGGGTTACGGCCGGAGAGTCGGACCACAAGCGCTGCGCGATCCGTGCGGTGATCCAGAGCGCGGCGAGCCCGGCCAACGGGCTCACCAGCCGCGCCCACCAGGCCTGCACCCCGAACACCAGCCAGCCCAGCTCCATCAACCAGAAGAGCAACGGCGGCTTGCCGTCGTAGGTGTGCCCGTTGAGGTACGGCACCCACTGGCTGTGGCGCCACCACATCTCCCAGGCCACCGAGAGGTAGCGGGTCTCGTCGATGGGGATGGCGGTGCGCAACGCGAGCATGCCCACGGTGAGCAGCAGCCAGCCCCATACCCAGAGCGGCGGTGAGGTCCTGATCGGCATCGCGATAGGTACGGTGTGCGCCGGCTGGGCGGTGGAAGCGGGCCGGCGGTCCGGAGAATGACGCGGCGCAGTATATCGGCTTTCCGCGCCGGGTTCATCCCTCCCCGCGCAACCCGCCGGTGGTATGGCAGGATGTAGGGGCGCCACCCGGCGCGCCCGCGGAACCGCTGTCGCCGACCCCACGCCCAGCCGAACAGAGGGCCCCGGGCAGTATCCGCTTTGGGCGCTAGTAGGCTAAGCCGCTCCGGTAAACAATTTTGCAATCCGCTTTTGAATTTCCCGGGCCGCCGCTAATGGATCGTTCGCATTACGAATTGGCCGACCGACCACGATATAGTCAGCTCCATTGTTGAAGGCTTCCTCTACATCGACGGTACGTTTTTGGTCGTCGGTATTTTTTACCGGACGGATGCCCGGGACGACGATTAGGAAGCGATGGCCAAACTCCTCTCTCAAACGGGGAGCCTCTAACCCCGACGAAATTACGCCATCACATCCAATTTCAAGCGCCCTTTTCGCCCGGGAATAAACGAGGGTCTGGATGTCCACCTCAAACCCCATATCCTTGAGGTCGCCCTCATCAAGGCTCGTTAGAACGGTGACAGCAAGTATTTTTGTCCCGTTTCTTTCCCCGCAGGCCGCTTTCATAACTTCATCATTGCCGTGAACGGTCAAAAACGCGGCATTCCGATTCCGCAATTGGCGAACAGCCGACGCAACCGTTTCAGGAACATCAAAAAATTTAAGATCGACAAATACTTGTTTGTCTTTCTCGCCCAACCAGTCCAGCAGGTCATAATATCCACCCGCCATGAATAACTGGAGGCCGATTTTATAAAAATTGACGTTATCACCGAGGAGTTCGACTAGTTTTTTCGCCTCATCGACGCTTGATACATCCAGGGCAAATATCAGCCGTTCATTCGGCGGGATGGGCTTTTGCGACAGCCACGAGCGACTTTGTTCCGGCATACTGCTCGAATCAACCATCGTCAACGCATCGTTTATCAAAGCACCCTCCCCAATTCTTCTTTCGCGCATCCGTTACCACCAAACATTGGACCCGCCAAGACCCTAAAAAAGCTCCGATATTCCGCCGCAGTATATCGGCTTTCCGCGCCGGGTTCATCCCGCCCCACGCAACCCGCCGGTGGTATGGCATGATGTAGGGGCGCCGCTTGGCGCGCCCGCGGAACCGCCGTCGCCGACCCCACGCCTATGAAAACCCTGTTCGCCGCGCTGGACTCCGGCGCCACGGTCCTCACCGCCAGCCGCCACTTGGCGCGACACCTCGCCGACGCCTACGACCGGGATCGCGCGACGCGCGCGGGTTGCTGGCCCGGCGCGGACGTCCTGCCCTATGCGGCGTGGCTGGAACGGACCTGGGAGGCGGGTCTGGACGCGGGCGCCTGGGAGGGAGAGGGACCGCCGATGCTGCTCAGCGCCACCCAGGAGACGGCGCTCTGGGAGGGGGTGGTCGAGGAATCGGAGGCGGGCGGTGCCCTGCTGCAACTGCCGGCGGCCGCGCGCCGCGCGCGAGAGGCGTGGGGACTGCTGGCGGCGTGGCGCTGCCGGCTCGAGGCGCACCGGACACTGCTCAACGCGGATGCCGAGGCCTTGCTGCGTTGGGGCGCCGCGTTGCGCCGTCGCCTGGCGCGCCACGGCTGGCTGGATTCGGCGACGCTTCCCGACCGGCTCATCGCGGCGTTCCGCGACGGGCGCCTGAAGGCGCCCGCGCGCGTGGTACTGGCCGGATTCGACGAATTCGACCCGCAGCAGGAAGCGCTCCAGGAGGCGTTGCGCGCGGCCGGTGCCGGGATCGAAGTGTGGCGACCACAGGCCGGGCCGGGCGCGGCGGTGCGCATCGACCACCCCGACGCCGCACACGAACTGGAAGCGGCGGCGCGCTGGGCGCGCGGCCTGCTGGAAGGCGATGCGCCGGGCCCGATCGGGTTGGTCGTCCCGGACCTGGCGCACAACCGGGCCGCGGTCGAGCGCGTGCTGGAGCGTATCCTGCGCCCCGGCGCCGGTCTGCCGGGTGCGTCCGGCGGACATCGCCCCTATCACCTCTCCCTGGGCGTGCCGCTCGCGGAGGTCCCGGTGGTAC
>CAZAQG010000033.1:0-26060 GCA_964487445.1 uncultured Chromatiales bacterium | reverse complement strand
CTGGAGACCATGGCGGATTCCTTCGATGTCATCGTGATCGACGCCGGGCGCGGCGGCTACCGGGCCGCGGTGCTCGGCGCGTTGTGCGGGCTGCGCGTGGCGGTGGTCGAGGAGTCGACGTGGGGGGGCTGCTGCCTCAATCGCGGCTGCGTCCCGAAGAAGGACTGGTACCGGAACGCACGCCTGATCGAGGCGGTGGGCACTACCGACGGCGCTTGGTCCGGGGAACTGCGACCCGACCTCGCGCGCGCGCTGGAAACACCAGCGCGGTGCGTCCAGAAGGTCCGCGAGAGCCACCTCGGCCACATGAAACGCCTCGGCGGGCGCGCGATCGCCGGTCGCGCCTGCCTCACCGCCCGCGATCGGGTCGTGGTGGAGCATGCTGGCGAGCGTAGAGAGCTGGCGGGCGCGCACCTCATCCTCGCCACCGGCGCGGCCACCACGCGGCACTCGCCGGAGCGCTCGCGCGCCACGCCATCGAGACCCGCACCAGCACCAAACTGCGCGCCGGCGACACCCAACGTAAGGACGCGCTCTGGTACCGTTCGTGGTCTACAGCGCCATTGAGTTGCGGGCATCGGCCTTGACGACGACGTGGGCGAGAACCTCGGGCACGAGCCGGCCCGCGGGGTTTCAGTGCCTTTGGGACCTCGCCCTGCGCGCTCACCAAGGGCGACAGTGCGGGTTTCGTGCGCCTGCTCGCGGACGTCCTGCTCGGCGGGGAGATCGTCGGCACCGAGGCCGGCGAACTCATTCCCCCTCACCCTCTCCCCAGACCGCGCCGCAGCGCAGCTACACCTACCGGCCGCCAGACGTTACAATCGCTTGGCCTGCGCGGAGGAGCTGCTCAACGCCACCGAGACCCTGGCAGCCAAGGGAAGGGGTTGAGCGGGCGGGTGTTCAGATGAACTCGGCCACAAGCCGAGCTGCGTGGGCGGAGGCACGGTCGGCGGATGCGATGCCGGAACCACTACGAAGAATTCGTGAAATTGCTGCATGTGATTTTCCCTCTAGGCCACACCGAGTCCCCATACTCTGGCCGGCAACTCAAAAGGGACATCCAATGAGGGTACTATTGCTCAATCCGCATTTTAACTGGCCATGTGGCGTTCGCGATTTCGTCGATCGCTTGTATTGCGAATTCCCCAATATTGGTGTCGATGTCATTATTTGCCGCACGCCTCGACGGGGCTTCCTCCTTTTCCGTGAACTCCGCGCTTTAATCCGCCGGAACGGCATTGATATCATCCATTTGCAATATCCGATCTCATCTCTGCGCCCATCACCGATCCAACACATCCTGTCGCTGTGCCTGAAAATACCCGTCGTAGTCACTATCCACGAATGCAGCGAGCTGAATATTCTGCGGCGGCTATCGATATCTGCATTCCTTGCGGCCAACAAATTAGTCTTCACCAACGAGCACGAGTTTCGTCATTTTTCCGCCACCCACCCATTTATCCGCCAAAAAATCCATGTGATCCCAATAGGATCCAATATCCCGTTCCTGTCCAATCCAGGCGAGCATCATCCACACGTGATTTCTTACTTTGGCCTGATTCGTCCGAACAAGGGGCTCGACCAGTTTCTGGAATTGGCGGAACTGTCCGAACGGAAGAAACAGACTTACACGTTCAAGATCATCGGTTCCGTTCCAAAACGTAAGGATGGCTATTATCGAACAATACTTGCCCGCTCCGCTCAACTAAAGAATATCCAATGGAAGCGCAACCTGGATGCAACGCAGGTCGCTAAGGAACTGGCAATGTCCGGATTCGCCTATTTGTGGTATCCGGATGGCGCCTCGGAACGGCGAGGATCCCTGCTAGCCACACTGGGGAATGGCGCAATAGTTATCACCCGGCACGGCAGACAAACGCCGGATGAGCTCTCGAAGGCCGTGATCTATTCAGATACCTGCGAACACGTCCTCTCGACGATTGACCGGCTCGCCGCCGACAACGACCGGGTCACTGCTCTGCGAAAGGCTTCTGCGCAATGGGTGTCAAAATTCACGTGGCACAGTATCGCAACTGAATATAGAGCCGTCTACGCATCGGTAGTCGGAGACCACCAGAGAGCCATCATCATTGGATAGCGACAGTCTGGATTTCTCATCGCAAGTACACCATCGCGCCCAGACCATGAATGACGCCATTCGCTCGGTTTCGATCGTACTCCTAAATTGGAACCGCTGGCCGGACACCAACGCATGCATTGACTCACTTAAAAGGTTAAACTACGGAAACTTTGATATCATTGTGGTCGATAATGATTCCTCGGATGATTCCCTGCAACGCATTGCTGAGGTTCATCCTGATATATGCCTATTAAGGTCAAAAAGTAATGGTGGATTCGCTTGCGGCTGCAATATCGGTATCCACCATGCCTTGGATGCGGGATCCGACTACGTATGGCTCCTAAATAATGATACGACGGTTGAGCCGGGCACGCTGACAGCGATGGTCAATCTGGCCGAATCCGACAATCGGCTTGGTGCTGTTGGTTCCATTCTTTTCCACATGGATAAGCCTGAGAAAATTCAGGCGTGGGGGGGCGGTACAATCAATTTGTGGACGGGGCGGTCCAAACACCGATGGCGGGCTGGTAAAGTGGATTATCTTACGGGCGCCAGTATGTTGCTACGTAAAAAAGTCCTGGAATCCGTTGGACTTCTGGATGAGCAGTTCTTTATGTACTGGGAAGACTCGGACCTTTGCTTTCGCATCCGGGCGGCAGGATGGCACTTGGGCGTCGCCACGGACAGCCATCTATATCACAAGGAATCTGCCAGTTCAGGGAAAGGGAGCTTGCGGCAAACTCGATACTTCAATACATCCGCAATTCGATTCTATCGAAAACATGCGGCCCTGCCTTTCATTCCAATGGCCATCGGGGTCTACCTATCCATGCTGAAACGGCTAGCCTGCCGGTCCAGTTAGACGAGAAACTGCATCTGCACCATCCTTTGCCTCGCCAACCCTGTTCGCCAAGTACAGAAATTCTGTCGTTCATACCCCCGGGGACACTGGTTACATAGGGCACGGGGTCAGGCTTGACATATGGGCTTTCATTATTTTGGAAATCGAAGAAAGACTTGATGGCCATGTCATGGGGCAGCAGGTATTGACCCTGGGGTTGGCGACGGAAGAAGCCTTTCTGCCGTTGGATTCGCAGATTTACGTCAGTGGGGCCAAGTCCCGGTCGTTGATCGCTGAGTACAAGGACCATCGTAGTGTAGTCGCCAAGCGCTATGGGGAAGCGACGACCCAGAGCAAGCTGCAAATGGCGACCGATATGATGAAGCGGGCTAAGCGCTGCGGGATTGAAGCGGAGTACGTCATTGCCGATGCCTGGTTTGGAACCAAATCGATGATACGCTCAGCCCTGGGGCTAGAGATGTGTGCGATCTTGCGGATGAAGAAGAGCAAGATGAAATATCGTGCCGTCATCAAGGGGCGCAAGAAAGTGCTTTTGAATGCGCAGGAGCTTTACGCCTGTGTCGTCAAGCGGGAATGGAAAAAGGTTCGCGGTCTACCCTGGAAGGCCGTAGTACTGGATGTTGAATTGGATTTGGCGGAAGACAACGAAAAGTCACCACGGTGGCAAGCGGTTCGCTTACTGTTTGTGCGGGGCTTGAAGGATCCCGGTGAAGCAGAGACCGGCAAGAAAGATTGGGCGTTATTTTTGACCACCGATGTGAATCTGAGCATGAGTAAAATGCTGGAGATCTACGCCTTACGCTGTGGTATTGAGGTGTATTTCAAGGAGGCGAAGCAGCATCTTGGCTTTCTCAAGGAGCAAACCGCCACCTTCGCATCACACACGGCCTCGATCCATCTGTGCGCCATTCGTTATTTGATGCTCATGCATAATAAATTGACGGATCACGAGAGTCGCATCGGGAGCATTCGCTCTACTATACAGGAACAACTGAACACGCTGAGTTTTGCCGGACGTCTCTGGGCAATATTTCGCTTCATTATATCCGGAGCGATTAATGACTTGCGGAGAAAGCTGGGGTGTTCAAAGGAGACGATCGATGAATACGTGAATGCGTTCTTCGTCCGCAGCCTTCAACTGGATGCCCTCACCCTGAGTTTGGAGTATGAGTGAATGGGTGGCTCAACTGACTTTGGGCTATTTTGAACTCCGAAACTTGAGTTATATGCCCAACGAAAGGCAGCCATGAGCCTAAAACGCAATACTCTGTATAACCTCACCGGCAGCCTCACACTGGTCGCGGTGAATCTGGTCACGATTCCCCTCTACCTTCACCTGATCGGAAATGCCCGTTACGGCGTGCTCGCCATCGTCCTGTTGCTGCTGGGCTATTTCAATTTCTTCGACCTTGGGCTTGCGCGGGCCACAGCCAATCGCATCGCCCAGCTCCACGACGCCGCGCCGGTGGAACGCGAACGGGTGTTCTGGACCGCCTTGGGTCTCAACACGTGCTTCGGACTGGCCGGTGGTCTGGTGCTCTACGGGATTGCCGGTGTGGCGCTCGCACACTTCTTCAAGATCCCGGAGGCGATGCGGATCGAGGTGCTGTCGACGCTGCCATGGCTCGCCGCGAGCGTTCCCGTGGCGACGATCTCCGGGGTCCTCACCGGAACCTTGGAGGGACGCGAGCGCTTCGGCGTGGTAAACAGTCTCCAGGTACTGGGCTCGCTGCTATTCCAGATCACCCCCCTTTCAGTGGCCTATCTGCACGGACCCAGTCTGAACTGGCTCATTCCCGCAGCGATCCTGGCCCGCACGGCCTCCATGTTACCCCTGGCCGCCGCGGTTGCACGCGCGCTGCCGTTGCGCGGGGCGGGCGGCCCGCGGCGCGCACTGGCGAAGCCGCTACTCGGTTACGGAGGATGGGTCACGGCCACCAGCCTGGCCGGCCCAATTCTGGAAACCCTGGACCGGCTCCTGATCGGCACTGTTTTGAGCGCCGCGTCGGTCGCCTATTACACGGTGCCTTCCGATCTGGCCGGTCGTTTCCGCATCCTCCCAGCGGCCATCGCCCGGAGCCTGTTCCCCAGGATGTCGAGCCAGAGCGCCGTCGAGGCCTCCCGGCAGACTGCCGACAGTTTGCGGGTCCTGACCGCCCTCCTGACCCCGCTCATCGTCCTGGGCATCCTGGTCATGGCGCCGTTCCTGAGGTTCTGGGTGGGCGCCGACTTCGCGGTTCACGCCGCGCCGGTGGGCCAGATCATCCTGGTGGGAATCTGGATCAACAGCCTAGCCTTCCTGCCATTCACCCAACTGCAATCCCAGGGGCGGCCCGACTTGGTGGCCAAGTTTCATCTGCTGGAGTTGGTGCCCTTCGTGGGCCTGCTGTGGTTGGCGATCAACACCCTGGGCCTGGTCGGCGCCGCGCTGGTCTACAGCCTGCGGGTCGCAGGGGACGCCGCCCTGCTGTTCTGGGCCTCCGGCCAATGGTCGGGGTTGCGCGTTGTCTGGCCGGGCGCGGGGCTGGTCCTGGCGGCCTGGGCTAGCGTCCAACTCGCCCACACACCGGGGATCCTGCTCCTCCTCGGAACTCCCTTGGTCATTGGATCCATCGTCTTGGCGTGGCTCGGAATATCCCGACTGCGGAGGAAAACCGCCACAACCCCAGACCAGCACAAGCCCTTGGCCAAGCGCGGGAGGTAGACCGTGGACACGGACCCGGTTGCAGACCCATCCAAGCCCGCTGGCGACAGCCACGCCGCTTGGCCCCCGGACGGGCTGGAAACGGTTCCTGCCTGCCCGGTCTGCGGCGATGCGCGGCGCATGCCGCTGCATCGGGGCCTACAGGATCGGGTCTTCTTCGTGGCCCCAGGGGAATGGACCCTATGGCACTGCGCAGGATGCGGCAGCGCCTACCTGGACCCACGCCCGAATCACCAGTCCATCGGCCTCGCCTACGGGAGTTACTTCACCCACGAGGCACCTGCGACCTGCAAGACGCTCAACGCGCGGCGCAGAAACCCCATCGCATGGCTTCGCCAGTGCCTGCGCAATGACTACCTCAACCGGCGCTTCGGATACGATCTGGCGCCGGCCTTGCGCGGCGGTGCACTGCTGAGGCGCTGGGTCCCGGCACACGGACGCGAAGACGCGCACCGTATCCGGCACCTGCCGGCGCTGCGCGGGTATCCCGCCGCGCTGCTCGACGTCGGCTGCGGAAACGGCGGCTTCCTACTGGACGCATACCAACTCGGCTACGAGGTGATGGGGCTGGAGTTCGATCCACGGGCGGTACAGGTGGCGCGCACGGCGGGACTGGAGGTAATCAGCGCGCAAATTCCGGGCAGCGGACTGGGAACGACGCACTTCGACCAAGTGACCCTCAATCACGTGATCGAACACCTCCACGATCCCGTAGGAGCGCTCCAGGAAATTCATCAGTTGCTCAAACCCGGGGGACGCGTCTGGATCAAAACACCGAATCTCGATGCCGCCGGACATCGCCGTTTCGGCGCAGCTTGGCGGGGCCTGGAGCCACCCCGCCATCTGGTGCTCTTCAGCCCGCGAGGTCTATACCGGGTGCTGGCCGGGGCGGGGTTTACGCGGGCCAAATTGTTACCCCCGGAACCGGAAGCCCGATTTTATCTTCGGTCCAGTTCGGCCATTGCGCGGGGGGCGGACCCTTATGCCCGGCATCCGATCTCCCCTGGGTTGGCACTGGACGCCCACAGACTCGACCGCCGGGCCGCCCTATTCCCCAAGCAGGGCGAGTCCATCACTATGGTAGCCTGGAAGAACGTCTGATCCCACCCGGCGGCCCTGCCCTTACAGCGATCCCTCGGACCGCAGACCTCCGGGCGCGGACCATCCCGCTTCGGGGCCCGACAGCGGACCGGTATGCCGCCGCGCCAAGGCCGGCCGAGGCCTTGTGCAAGGCACCGGGTCAAGCTTGGCATATGGGCATTCATTATTCTGAAAATAGTTTGGCCCTGACCGATCCGGCTACGCACCTGGGACGGAAACAGTCAGGGCTCAACCAAGCTGCCAACCAATTGCATCAACGGGAAACCAGGGAACCCGGGATCGAAGAACGGCTTGATGACATTGGAAGAAATCTCCGCCAATACCCATAAGTCAAGCCTGACCCTGACCCGATGACTGACCCGATGAGATTTACTGTGTACTCCTCCTATAAACATCCGATCAGACGAACCACCGCGGGTAAATTAATGAAGGGTGCGCCCCGTGATTGAGAATCCACCTTCGCCCGGTGGAGACCGGCACGGAGCGGCACTTGGACGCGGCGTACTCGTCAATGGGCTTGGCATCCTGGTCAAGGTCTCTCGCACCGGCTACCTGATCCTGTTCAGTCGACTCCTCGGGGCCGAGGGCTTCGGCACCTACCTGCTCGCCTTCGTATTGCAGGAGCTGATCAGCAAGATCGGGATTCTGGGTCTTCAATGGGGCGGAAAGCAGGCCGTGGGGGCCCTGCTCGCAAAGGGCTGGGATGGCGCCGTACGCGGAGCGGTGCTGCGGATTCTGGCGCTTGCGATGCTAGGCAGCGCCGCCGCCGCCGTTGGATTGTATTTCCTCGCCCCGCAAATTGCGGACCTCGTAGGACACCCGGCGATCGCGGCCCCCTTGCGGATTTTCGCCGCGGCCATCCCGTTCATGAACGGGATGTATGTACTGGTTTACTCGTTCCGTCCGCGTCTCGACATGAGGTATGAGATGTATGTCGCCTCCGTGGTCGAACCGCTCACGGCGCTGACAGCCGGCGCGGCGTTGCTCGCCTGGCACCGGCGGGTCGAGATGGCGGCCCTGGCACACGTGATCGCGGCCGTGGTCGCCTTCGGCGCGGCGCTGGTGGCGTTTCAGCGAGTGTACCCGCGGTCGGATGCACGATGCGAGGGGTCGGTCGACCGCGCGATGTTGGTGCATGGCAGCTTCACCATGGGCACAATGGAGTTGTTCGGTTATCTCAAATCCCGCATCGATCTGTTCGTCCTGGCCCGGTTCCTGCCTATGGACTTGGTAGGCGTCTACGGCGCCATCACGGAGATCGCCTCGGTGCTGCGCAAGTCCCGTGCGGCCTTTGACCCGATCATCATGCCGATCGCACAGCGACTCCATCTCGAGCGCGATCACACCGCGCTGCAACGCGAGACCCTGCGCGCGGTCGGCTGGGCGTTGCAAGTCGGTCTGGGCCTGCTCGGGGTCGCGATCCTCATCCCGGAACGGCTGCTGGAGATATTCGGTTCCGATTTCACCGGTCCCGTGTTCTCGGAGGCGCTGGTGATCCTCGCGGTCGGGCAGTTCGCCAACATGAGCCTCGGACTGAGCGAGGGCATCCTGGCCATCACCGGCTACGGCTACGTCAGTCTGCGCAACACCTTGGCCACGGTCAGCGCCGACTTTCTGCTCTTGATCCTGCTGATCCCGCGCTGGGGGCTGCTCGGCGCGGCGTTCGCCACGAGCATCAGCACCATTGCCGTGACGTTGTGGCGCACCGTGCAAACGCGCCGCCTGCTCAGGCTGTCCATGGTGGTGCCTGCACACCTCGCCGTGCTGCTAAGCTGGGCACTCGGCCTGGCCGCCGGGCTGGGCATTCTGGCGGGGACCAGTCACAGCGTGCTCAGTGAGGTTCTGGCGCTAACAGGATTCGCCCTGGTCTTCTTCGGACTGATCCATGGCCGGGCGTGGGTGCGCCGAGTTACAGCCTGCTGATCCCCACATCCCCCCTGAGACGCCGGGTCAGGCTTGACATAGGCGCGGGGTCAGGCTTGACATATGGGTATTCGTTGTTCTGGAAACAGAAGGCTTGGCTCTGACCGATCCGGCTATGCACCTGGGACGGAAACGGTCAGGGCTCAATCAAGCTGCCGGCCGATTGCATCAGCGGAAAACCAGGGGCCGGAGACCGAAGAGCGACTTGATGGCACCGGAAGAAATCTCTGCTAATACCCATAAGTCAAGCCTGACCCCATGGTTATTGGCCGGCGATGGTCATGCGGTCGATGAGCAGGGAACCGCTGCGGACGTTGCCGCGCCGGTCCACGTCGTTGCCGACCGCGGCGAGCCCCATGAAGAGGTCGCGCAGGTTGCCGGCCACGGTGATCTCCTCGACCGGATAGCGGATCTCGCCGCCCTCCACCCAGAAGCCCACGGCGCCGCGCGAGTAGTCGCCGGTGAGCAGGTTGGAGCCGTGGCCCATCAGTTCGGTGACCAGCAGCCCGGTGCCCATCTCGCGGAGCAGCCCCTCGAGGTCGTGTTCCCCGGGCTCGATCAGGACGTTGTGCGCGCCGCCCGCGTTGCCGGTGGTCTCCATGCCCAGCTTGCGGGCCGAGTAGCTGTCGAGCAGGTAGCCCTGCAGCACGCCGTCCTCGATCAGCTCGCGGTCGCGGGTCTCGACTCCCTCGGCGTCGAACGGGGCGCTGCCCATGGCCTTCTTCAGGTGCGGACGCTCGCGGATATGCACGAATGGGGGGAAGATCTGCTTGCCGCGGTGGTCGACCAGGAACGACGCCTTGCGGTAGAGGTTCGTACCGCGGATGGCGCCGAGGAACAGGCGCAGCAGCCCGCCGGCGACGTCGGCCGCGTACACCACCGGCGCCTCGCGCGTCGCCAGTTGGCGGGCATCCAGCCGGCGCACGGCGCGCTCGGCGGCACGACGGCCGACGGCCTCGGCCGCCCCCAGTTCCGCCGGATCGCGCGCCGCGCTATACCAGTAGTCGCGCTGCATCCCCCGGGCCGACTGTGCGATCACCGAACAGCTCACGCTGTGCCGGGTACTGGGATAGGCGCCGAGGAAGCCGTTGGTGTTGCCGTAGACGTGAACGGCGCGGTGGGTATCGACGCCGGCACCCTCGGAGTTGGTGATCCGCGCATCCAGCTCACGGGCGGCATTCTCACAGGCGAGCGCGACCTCGATCGCGTGCTCCGCATCCAGCCCCCATGGGTGATCCAGGTCCAGATCGGGAATGGCGTGCGCCATGCGCGCCGGATCGGCGAGTCCGGCGCAGGGATCCTCGGCCGTATAACGGGCGATGTCACAGGCCGCCTGCACCGTCTCCCGGACCGCCTCGGGGCGCAGGTCCGCGGTACTCGCCGAGCCCTTGCGTGTACCGAAATACACCGTCACACCCAAGCCCTGGTCGCGGTGGTACTCGACCGTCTCGACCTCGCCCATGCGCACGTTGACCGACAGGCCGGTCTCATTGCTGACGCCGGCTTCGGCGGCACTCGCGCCGCGGCGGCGGGCCTCCTCCAGGAGGTCTACGACGAGGGACCGGAGTCGCGCCGGATCGGGGGGTGCGGCCGTCGTTGCAACGGGCTGGGTGCGGCTCATAACTGATTCACGCTCCTGTGTCACGATCGATCACGATCTCCGGCGGTGTCGGCAGGGCAAGCCCTGCCCTCCAGATGGGCACGATCGCCGATGTGCGTGTAGGTCGGGCCTCGGCCCGTCGGCGGCGCCTGCCCATTCCGTTCTTGAGCCGGGGAACCGTCCACGATTTCGTCCTACCCCGCGTGTTTGTTGATCGCCGGCGATTGCCCCGGCGCTCCAGGTCGTCGACCCGAACCCCGACCCACCACAGCGGGTCGAGGCTGTCGCGGTTCCGGCACGCCGACGCGACCGGGTCCTTCCCGGCCGCTCAGGCCTGGGTGCCGCCGACCGTCAACTCCTCGATGCGCAGCGTCGGCTGGCCCACGCCCACCGGGACGCTCTGCCCGTCCTTGCCGCAGGTGCCGACGCCGGCGTCGAGTTCCAGGTCGCTGCCGACCATGGTGACGCGGGTCAGTACGTCGGGCCCGTTGCCGATCAGGGTGGCGCCTTTGACGGGCCGGGTGATCTTGCCGCCCTCGATCAGATAGGCCTCGCTCGCCGAGAACACGAACTTCCCGGAGGTGATGTCCACTTGGCCGCCGCCGAAGTTGGCCGCGTACAAACCCCGATCGACCGAGGCGATGATCTCCGCCGGGTCGTGTTCGCCGGCGAGCATGAAGGTGTTGGTCATGCGCGGCATCGGCAGGTACGCGTAGGACTCGCGCCGGCCGTTGCCGGTCGGGGCCGTGCCCATCAGGCGCGCGTTGAGCTTGTCTTGGAGATAGCCTTTGAGGATGCCGTTCTCGATGAGCACCGTGCGTTGCGTGGGCGTGCCCTCGTCGTCGATGTTCAGCGATCCGCGCCGCCGGGCCATCGAGCCGTCGTCGACGACGGTGCACGCGGCGGAGGCGACTTGCTCGCCCAGGCGCCCGGCGAATGCCGAGGTGCCCTTGCGGTTGAAGTCGCCCTCCAGGCCGTGTCCGATGGCCTCGTGCAGCAGCACGCCGGGCCAGCCGGGGCCGAGGACGACGGTCATGGTACCGGCGGGCGCCTCGACGGCCTCCAGGTTGACCAGCGCCTGGCGCACGGCCTCGCGCGCGTAGCCGAGGGCGCGGTCGGACTCCCGGAAGTATTCGAGTCCGAACCGGCCGCCGCCGCCGTAGGAGCCCTGCTCGCGACGCCCGCCCTGCTCGACGATCACGTGGACGTTGAGTCGGACCAACGGGCGCACGTCGGCGGCCAATGTGCCGTCGGCGGCCGCCACCAGCACGACATCCTGTGCGGCGGCGAGACTCACTATGACCTCGCGCACGCGCGGGTCCCGGCGCCGGGCCTCGGCGTCGACGGCGTGCAGCAGCGCGACCTTCTCCGCAGCGGGCAACGTCTCGACCGGGTCCAGCGGCGCGTACAGGTCATGCCCGGTACGCGGGCGTCGGACCGGGAGCCGGCCCTCGCCGCCGCTGCGCGCGATGGCCCGGGCCGCCCGGCCGGCCTCGAGCAACGCCGGCAGGACGATCTCGTCGGAATAGGCGAAGCCGGTCTTCTCACCGCTGATCGCGCGCACGCCGACGCCCCGTTCGATGCTGTGGGTGCCCTCCTTGACGATGGCGTCTTCCAGGGACCAGGACTCGTGACGGCTGGCCTGGAAGTAGAGGTCGGCGCTGTCCACGGACGGGCCCACCAGCCCCCCGAACACCCGGTCGAGGTCCGACTCGGCGAGCCCCGAGGGCTCCAGGATACGGCGCTTGGCGATCTCCAGCGTGTCGCTCATGACTCGGCTCCGGTGCCGCACTTCGACGGCAGCTTGCAGTACAGGCGGCGGTGTTCGATGGTCGGGAAGTTGCGTCGCGTGGCACGCAGCCAGCCCGGATCCAGATCGGCGCACACGACCCCCGAGCCGCGCGGCAGGTGATCGAGGATCGTCCCCCACGGGTCGACGATCATGGTGTCGCCGTGGGTCTCGCGCCCGCTCAGATGGTAACCGCCCTGGGCCGCGGCGACGGTGTAGCAGAGATTTTCGATGGCGCGGGCGCGCACCAGTGTCGTCCAGTGCGCCCGGCCGGTGACCGCCGTGAACGCCGAGGGCACCGCGAGCAGTTCCATGCCCTCGTCGAGCAGGCGGCGGAACAGCTCCGGGAAGCGCAGGTCGTAACAGACCGCCAGCCCGAGCCGGCCGAACGGCGTGTCCAGGACCACGGTGCGATCGCCCGGCTCGATGGTCTCCGACTCGGTGTAGCACTCACCGGTATCCACCACGCGCACGTCGAACAGGTGGAGCTTGTCGTAACGGGCGGCGCGGCGCCCCCGGGCATCGAAGACCAGACAGGCGGCGCGGACCTTTTCGGGCGACGCGGCCTCCAGCGGAATGGTACCGCCCACCAGCCAGATCCGGTGGCGCGCCGCCTGCTGCGAGAGGAACTCCTGGATCGGACCGGCGCCGTCGCGCTCGCGCAGTGCGACCTTGTCGGTCTCATGCAGACCCATCAGGGCGAAATTCTCCGGGAGCACGACCAGACCCGCCCCGGCCGCCGCCGCCTGGGCGATGAGCCGCCCGGCCTCCAGCAGATTGGCCTGCACCTGGGGGCCGGACGCCATCTGAACCGCGGCGACGCGCCGCGTCCCGGACACGGATCAATCCCCCCGGACCATACCGGGCGCATTCCACCGCCGCGACGCCACAGAGCCTTTCATGCGAAGCAGAATACCACACGCCGTTCACGGTGCGCCGGACGAGCGGACCGGTTCGGGCGGCGTGGGTTCGGGCCGGGATCGGCGCTCGGGTTTGGCTTCGGGTTTGGCTTCGGGTTTGGCTTCGGGTTTGGCTTCGGGTTTGGCTTCGGGTTTGGCTTCGGGTGCATTCGGACCCGGCAGCAACCCGCCGATCCCGCCGGAGATGCGCGTGATCACCGGCTTGTTCCAGGGGCCGGTGACGGTATACCGGTACCGGGTCAGGTGCCGAATCGGCCCCCGCAGCAGATGTTCGGCCAGGAACAATGCCGCGCCGACGGCCGGTCCTCCGGCCAGCGTGCCGGCGATCGGCAGGCTGCTGCCCAGGTTCGGAGTCACCGTGACTTTCTGGTCGTAGTCGCGCGCCACGAGCCCGGTGCGCCCGGAGACCGCGATCTCCGCCGCGGGCCCGACCATGGTGAGGTTGTCCGTGTACGCCTCCCCGTTGCGCAGGCGGAAGGTTCCCTCGATATGATCGAAGGTGAAGCCCTTTCGGAACAGATCGCTGAAATCCAGCGACAGCCGCCGCGGCAGGGCCTGCAAACTGAACAACCCGAAGATGCGCCCGGCGCCCGGATTGATGTCGAGCAGCCGCCCGTCGGTGATCTTGATCTTGAGGGTGCCCGCAAGCGTGGCCGGACGTACACGGGTGGGCGAACCCGGCCAGTGCAGATCCATCTCGCAGTGCGCCTTGCCGCCCCTGAGGGACTTGACGAAACCGAACTCGCCGAGCAACCGCCCGGTGTCGTCGCTCTCGAGGGTCCCCTGGAACCGCGTCACCGACCCCGGCCCGGCGCGTACCCAGGAACCGGTGCCCTTCAATCGCAATTGCGGGGATTTCAGGGACAGGGCGGTCAGCCGCAGGCCCTCGGGGATGCGCTTCACGCGCAGTGCGAGCCGGCCCAGGGACCGGTCGCCCAGCCGGAATTCGCGTACCTCGGCGCGTAGCGCGGGCAGAGCCCGGGGATCGGGCGCCGCACCCGCCGGGCCCGGGATGCGCGGGCCGCCCGCGGGCAGCACCAGGCGATCGAGATCCATCATGACGGCGGGCCCGTCCGGATAGAGCACCGGCACCCACACCTTGCCGGCGACCACCGGGCCGTGCAGTTGCGCGTACCACCAGTCCCCGGGTCCCGGCACGCCGCGCTCACGGCGCAAGACGCCGTCCAGGACCGCACCGTAGTGCACCCGCAGCGAGGTATCCGCACGCCGCGGCAGGTCGGTGCGCAACTCCAGCTCCCGCGACACGCCGGCGGGCTTGCCGAACGGCGCCGGCAGTTCCACCGCCAGGCCCTTGAGGTCGCTGTGCAAGGTCATGGCCACCTTGGGGGCGCGCCCGCCCTGCTCCTTCCAGGGGATCGCCAGGCGCGCAGTCCAGTCGGTGCGCCCCTTGAGCCGCTCGCCCAGGCCCGCCGAGACGAGCGCCTCCACGATCTTGGCATCGGCACCGCCCTGAACCCGGACCACGCTGAGCCGGCCCGGTTCGGGGGTCGTGATCGAGATCTGCACCGCACCCCCGGCGAGGCGCGCCTGCAGGTCGCGCGCGGTGAATCCGTTCCGGTCGAACCCGAGACGGCCGGTCAGATCGGACAGACGCAGCCCCCACGCGGCCCCGTCCAACGTCGCGCCGGAGAAGGCGACGGCCCCCGAGTAGGTGCGCGCCTGCGGGTCTCCCAGCGGGAGGTGCAGGCGGAAATCCAGAGCCGCCTCGCCGGCGAGATGCACCGCCCCGAGGAACACCCCATGACTCTCCTCGACGGGGCTCTCCCGGAGTACGCGAAGCAGGTCGCCGGCCGGGCCCCGGGCGCGCAGTGCGACGGTCAGGATCTCGTCGTGACCCAGGCGCGGGATCGCGGCATGGGCACCGGTGAGCGACACGCCGAACACCTTGGCGCTTGTCAGATCGACGCTCAGGGCGCGGCCCCGGAACCCCACTTGCGCCTCGGCCTCCTCCAGCCGCGGCCAGTCCGGTGCGTACTGCAGAGTCACGTCCCGCACGTTGAGCCGCGCCTCGAAGACCCCGCTCGCGTCATCGTACGGGAACCCGTCCAGCGGCCCGCGCAGCAACACCGCCCCCGAGATGATCTCGCCGCCGATCAGCGCGTGCTCCAACCAGGCGCGCCCGCGCGGCGGGATCCCGCGCAACGGCAGGTAGCGGCGCACGGCCGCGACCCGGCCGCGTTCGATGTCCACCTGCAGATCGGCCACCGGCGCCCCCCCCGGGGGCAGCTCCAGCCGCACCCGGGCGCGCGCCGCCAAGTCCGGGTTCGCGAACGCGAGATCAGGGGTGCGCAGCACCCAACCCCCGGCGCTCCGGCGCGCGGTGATGCGTCCGGCCAGTCGCGTGAGGTGCAGCGGCGCGGCCAACCAGCGCGGCGCATCGAGGGTCACCGAATCGCTGTCCAAATCCAGCGTCCAGCTCCCCGGGCCGCCCGTCACGCGGCCGTCGAGTCCGGCGACTCCCGGCAGCCGACCCCGGCGCCGAAACGACAACCCCGAGAAACGTGCGCGCAACGTGAGGTCCTCGGGGGCGCGCACCGGCCCCCGGTAGTGCAGATGGAGCCGGTGCAGTACGCCGCCCGGTTGCAGGGCCGCCAAGCGTCGATCCCAGGGCGTCGGCAGTTCGGTGTGCCGCAGCAGCGCCCCGAGCACCGCCAGGCGCAGATTGTGCGCGTCCACCGTGACCGTGCCGGGGCGTACGGCGCTCCCGCCGGGAACCCCGGCACGGTACACCACGGCGAGGTCCATCGGTGCGCGCGGCGGCGCTCCGGCGGTGCGGTGCAGCACGAGATCGGCAAGCCGCAGCCACCAGCCCGTCGCCTCCCGTTCGAATGCGAAACGCCCGGCCGCCTCCGCCGCCTGGAACGGCCTCGTCCGCCCCGCCCCCGCCAGCCGCAGGCCCTGTGCCGCGACGCGGCCCTCGATCGACACCAGACGCCCGGTGTCCCACGCGCCCCACGCCTCGAAGTCGGCATGCCCCGCCTCCGGGATCATGCCGTCCCAGGCGTGCCCCACACTCCAGCGCGACAGCGCGAGGCCCTCGCCCTTCACGAAGAAACGCCCGCGTGCCTGCAGCGGGTCCGACGCCGCACCGCGCCAGCGGGCGACGAAGGTCAGGCGGCGACCGAAGGCGGCCGGGAGCGTCGCGGACAAGCCGAGGACGCGGGCGCCGTGACGACGCCGCAGATCGATGCGGATCGCCGTGAACCGCACCGGCGCGGCACCGTGCAGGCGGTCCCACCAGAGGAGGGTGGCGCCGGTCACCCGCACCTGTGCGAACGGGGCGAGCCGCGCGAGCAGCGCACGCAACGAGAAGACGTGTCCGGGAGGGACGCCGGTCGGGTGGATGTCTCCGTCGGGGTCGCGCACCAGCGACAGTGTGGGGTCCACGAGCGTCAAGGTGACGGGGCGCAAGCGCCGCCCGAAGAGCGCGGCCGGATCGATCCCCAGGCGCACTTGGCGCGCGCGCAGGATCTCGCCGCGCCCGGTCGGATCGCGCAGGGTGACCCCGCGAAGCACGAGTTCCGGGTACAGGCCCGTCCAGCGCGCGTCGATGCGTTCGCACCGCAACGGAAACCCCAGGTAGCGTTGCGCCTGCGCCTGGATCAGGTCCTGGTAACGGGGCACCAGCGGCAGCAGGAGGCGCACCGAGCCGATGACGACCGCCGCCAGGATGACCAGCGCCGCCGCCGCATACCCCACACCCCGCGCAATGCGCTGTAGTCGCACGATCCTCTCCGGGCCCGGCTCGCGGGATCCCCGACCGGACGCGGCCCACGGCGCGGCGCGGGACCCCGTCCGTCCGCTACATCAACACCACGTCGAACTGTTCCTGGGTATACAGGGCCTCGACCTGGAGTCGGACCGGTTTGCCGATGAACTCCTGCAGTTCCGCGAGGCTCGTCGATTCCTCGTCGAGCAGCAGATCCACCACCTCCTGCGAGGCCAGCACCAGCAGGCGCTCGGCATCGAACTGGCGCGCGGCGCGCAGGATCTCGCGGAAGACCTCATAACACACGGTCTCCGGCGTCTTGAGCGTACCGCGCCCGTCGCAGGTCGGGCACGGCTTGCACAGCACGTGCTCGAGGCTCTCGCGGGTGCGCTTGCGGGTCATCTCCACGAGGCCGAGCGGCGACACGTTGCAGATCTGGCCCTTGGCATGGTCGCGCTCGAGGCTCTTCTCGAACGCGCGCAGCACCTGCTTGCGGTGTTCTTCCTGCGCCATGTCGATGAAGTCGATGATGATGATTCCGCCCAGATTGCGCAGCCGCAACTGCCGGGCGATGGCCTGCGCCGCCTCGAGGTTGGTCTTGAAGGTGGTCTCCTCGAGGTTGCGATGCCCGACGTAGGCGCCGGTGTTGACGTCGATCGTGGTCATCGCCTCCGGCTGATCGATGATCAGGTAGCCGCCGGACTTGAGATCGACGCGCCGCTGCAGCGCCTTGTGGATCTCGTCCTCCACGCCGTAGAGGTCGAAGATCGGCCGCTCTCCGGAATAGTACTCGATGCGCCCGGAGATCTCCGGGACGAACTGCGTCGCGAAGTGCAGTGCGCGCTCGAAGGTCCGGCGCGAATCGATGCGCACCTTCTCCACCTGCGTCGCGGCCAGATCACGCAGGGCGCGCAACGCCAGCGGGAGATCCTCGTGGACCACCGCCCCGGCCGGGGCGTGGCGGGCCCGCTCTTGGATGGACTCCAACAGCTTGCGCAGGAACGCCATGTCGGCGAGGATCGCCTCGGCGCTCGCCGCCTCGGCGGCGGTGCGCACGATGAACCCGCCGGATTCCGATTCGCCCAGACACCCGCGCACGATCTCGCACAGGCGCGCGCGCTCCGCTTCGTCCTCGATCTTCTGGGAGACGCCCACGTTGTGGGCGTCGGGGATGAACACCAGATAGCGGGACGGGACCGTGATGTAGGTGGTGAGCCGCGCCCCCTTGGTCCCGAGCGGATCCTTCACGACCTGTACCAGCACCTCCTGGCCCTCCCGCAGGAGCTGGCTGATCGATCCCGTCACCCCGCCGTTGGTGCGTTCCTCGCCGGCGAGGGTGTTGACGTCGGAGGCGTGCAGGAAGGCGGTACGCTCCAGCCCCACGTCCACGAACGCCGCCTCCATGCCGGGCAGCACGCGCGCGACCCGCCCCTTGCAGATGTTGCCGACCAGCCCGCGGCGCCGCTCGCGCTCGATGTAGACCTCCTGGAGCATGCCGTTCTCGACCAGGGCGACCCGGGTCTCCTGCGGGGTGACGTTGATCAGGATCTCTTCGCTCATTCGCCGGCGTATCTCCCGATTACGGGTGCGCAGGCGGTGACGCCGCGCACACCTCGATACCGAACTCCCGCAGCAGCTCCGCCGTATCGAACAACGGCAGACCCATCACCCCGGAGTAACTGCCCTCCAGGCGCCGCACGAACACCGCGCCCCGCCCCTGGATCGCGTAGGCCCCGGCCTTGTCGGCGGGCTCGCCGCTCGCCCAGTAGGCCTCGCGCTCGGCGGCACTGATCCGGCGCAAGGAGACCCGGCTCACGTTCAGACGCACGGCCTCGCGATCCCCTTCCACCAGCGCCACCGCGCTCATCACCCGGTGGCGGCGCCCGGACAGCCGCGCGAGCATGGCCAGGGCCTGCGCGCGCCCCTCCGGCTTGCCGAGGGGTTCACCGTCGAGCACCACCACGGTGTCGGCCCCCAGCACCGGCGCGGAAGCCGCGCGCGGGAGCGAGCACCAAGCGCACCGCGCCTTGGCGAGGGCCAGGCGCGTGACATAGTCCTGCGCCGGTTCCCCGTCGCGTCGCGTCTCATCCACGCTCACCGGCAGGGTTCGATAGCGTACGCCGATCTGGTCCAACAACGTCCGTCGCCGCGGCGAGGACGAAGCCAGGTAGAGCGGCGGCATCACCGGCCGTGCCATCAGTCCCGGCGCGCGCGCCTCAGGCGCGATGGTAAGGGTGTCCCTCGAGCAGCGTCCAGGCACGATAGAGCTGCTCGGCCGCCACGACCCGCACCAGCAGGTGCGGCAACGTGAGCGGCGAGAGCGACCAGACGCCTTCGGCGCGCGCCCGACACGCCTCGGCGAGACCGTCCGCACCGCCCACCAACAGGGCCAGATCGCGCCCCTCGCGCATCCAGTCCGCCAGCCGCCCCGCCAGTTCCCGGGTGGTCCACGCCGCGCCCCGTTCGTCGAGCAACCAGATGCGCGCCGTCGCACCCGCCGCCGCCAGCAGGCGCGCACCCTCCTCGCGCACCGCGCGCGCCGGGTCCGCGCCCTTGGGACGCCGGCCGGGGGCGATCTCCACCAGTTCGAGCGCGCACTGCGCCGGAAGCCGACGACGGTACTCCTCGGTCCCGGTGCGGATCCAGTCCGGCACCCGCGTCCCGACGGCGATCAGACGTATGCGCATGGATCCGGATCCCTCGCCGGTGCGGCATCCGCGCGGCGCTCACTCGCCGGGCTCGTGCGCCTCGCGCGGGCGCGCCGGCGCCTGCTCCGGCGACCACAGGCGTTCCAACTGATAGAAGTCCCGGATTCTCGGCAGCATGACGTGGACGACGACGTCCTGGAGGTCGACCAGGATCCACTCCCCTTCCCGCTCGCCCTCGACGCCGAGGGGCCGCACGCCGAGTGTCTTGGCGCGATCGACCACGTGCCCGGCGAGCGCGCGCGCGTGGCGGTTCGAGGTGGCCCCGGCGATCACCATGATGTCCGTGATGGCGGTCAGACCGCGCACGTCGAGCACCCGCACGTCCACCGCCTTGACGTCGGCGAGGGTCTCCACCACCGCGTCCCGCAACGCCTCCGGCGTAACGTCCGTCATCCCGCACCCCGGGCCGCGCCGGCCCCTGCGCTCCATCGATTCAACGGTACAGTCCCTCCTCTACGATGACCCGCCGGACGGACTCCGGCACCAAGTAGCGCGGGCTACGCCCGGCACGCACCTCGGCCCGGATCCGCGAGGCCGAGATCTCCAGTTGCGTGACCGTCCGGCGCAACACCCGCCCCGTACCCGGGCCGCGCACGGCCGCGGGATCCTCCGTACCGCCCTCGCGCAGCAGCCTCGCAGCCTCGCCTTCCGCGGGTGGGGCCCAACCCGGGCGCTGCACGACGATGAAGTGGCACAGGCGCGGCAGTTCGCGCCATTCCCACCACGAGGCGATCCCGCAGAAGGCGTCGCTGCCGAGGATCAGGGCGAGCGGGGTGTCCGCCAACTCGGCGCGCAGCCCGCGCAGCGTGTCCACGCTGTAGGAGACCCCGCCGCGCACCAGCTCGCGATCGTCCACCCGCAGGCCCGGCACGCCCGTCACCGCGGCGCGCACCATCCGCAGGCGCTGTTCCGGGGTGGCCAACGGCGGTTCCCGGTGCGGGGGGATATGGCAGGGGATCAGCCGCACCTCGTCCAGATCGAGATCCTGGAGCACCTCCAGGGCCGTGCGCAGGTGCCCGAGGTGGACCGGATCGAAGGTACCGCCCAGGATCCCGACAGGCATCAACGGCGGGGATACGCGAGGTGGCGCACCGCGATCCGACGGATTGCGCGCGCGACGCCCATCAGGTGCGCACATGCCCGTCGCCGAGCACCACATATTTGAGGGTGGTGAGACCCTCCAGGCCCACCGGGCCGCGGGCGTGGAGTTTGTCGGTGCTGATGCCGATCTCGGCGCCGAGTCCGTACTCGAATCCGTCGGCAAACCGCGTCGAGGCGTTGACCATGACCGAGCTGGAGTCCACCTCGCGCAGGAAGCGCATCGCGCGCGTGTAGTCTTCGGTGACGATGGCGTCCGTATGGTGCGATCCGTAGCGCTCGATGTGGTCGATGGCCGCATCCAGATCCGCCACCACCCGCACCGAGAGGATCGGCGCGAGGTACTCGGCCTCCCAATCCTGCTCGATGGCGGGTACGGCGTCGGGCAGCCACTCGCGCGTACGCTCGCAGCCGCGCAGTTCCACGCCCGCCGCGCGGTACTTCCCGCCGAGCACCGGCAGCACGCGCGGGGCGACGGCCTCGGCGACGAGCAGCGTCTCCATGGTGTTGCAGGTCCCGTAACGTTGGGTCTTGGCATTGTAGGCGACCGCCACCGCCTTGTCCGGGTCGGCGCGCTCGTCGATATAGACGTGGCAGACCCCGTGCAGATGCTTGATCACGGGGATACGCGACTCGCGGCTGACGCGCTCGATCAACCCCTTGCCGCCTCGCGGGATGATCACGTCGATGACGCCCTCCATGGCGAGCATGGCGCCGACCGCCGCGCGGTCCGTGGTCGCCACCACCTGTACGGCGTCTTCCGGCAGGCCGGCCCGGCGTAGACCCTCGCGGATGCATCCGGCGATCGCCCGGTTGGAATGCACCGCCTCGGAGCCGCCGCGCAGGATCGCCGCGTTGCCCGACTTGAGACACAGGCCGGCGGCGTCCGCGGTCACGTTGGGCCGGGACTCATAGATGATCCCGATGACCCCGAGCGACACGCGCATGCGCCCGACGCGAATCCCGGACGGGCGGTAGCGTAGGTCGGATATGGCGCCCACCGGATCGGGCAGGGCCGCGATCTGGCGCAGGCCCTCGGCCATTGCCGCGATCCGCGCCGGGGTCAACTCCAGGCGGTCGAGCAGCGCGGCGTCCAGGCCGCGCGCGCGACCGGCGTCGAGATCCCGGGCATTGGCCGCCGCCAATGCCGCGACGTCGGACTCGATCGCCGCGGCGATGGCCTGCAGGGCGCGGTCCTTGCCGGCGGTCTCGGCGCGCGCCATCTCGCGCGCCGAAATGCGCGCGCGCGTCCCCACCCCCGCCATGTAAGCGGTCACATCCGCAATCGGGCTTTCCTGTCGAGCGTGCAACCTGCGCTCCTATCGCCGGCCGGGCCGGGGGACGGATCGTGGGACGGCGGACGGGGCCTCGAGCGGCTCACCGCCCGCCATCGCGAGGGCCAATTGTAGCAATTCCTGCCATGCGCCGCCCGTCTCCGCGCCCTTGATGACCCGGTCGATGCGCGCACAGCGGCGCAACAGACAGCGCCACGCGCCGGCCGTGTGGCGACGCAGGGCACGGCTCACCAGCGGCCTGCGCCGATCCCAGACGCGCTGCTCGGCGAGCGCCCGCGCCGGCGTGGCCCCGGCCTCGATCGCGTAGGCCAAACGCGCCAGGACGCGCACCTCGCGCGCCAGCGCCCAGAGCACCAGTACCGGTTCGGTGCCCTCGGCGCGCACCCCGGCGAGGACCCGCGCGACCCGCGCCGGGTCGCCCTCCAGGGCACCGTCGACCAAGTCGAAGACGCTGAACCGGGCGCTGTCGGTCACCGCGCGCGTGACCGTCTCCAGGTCCGGGCGCCCGGGACCGTACAGCAGCAGGAGCTTCTCGACCTCCTGCGCCGCAGCCGACAGGTTGCCCTCCACTCGCTCGGCCAGGAACGCGGCCACCTCGGGGGTCGGCTCCAGGCCGCGCGCGCGCATGCGCGCGGCGATCCACTCCGGCAGGCGGGCGCGCTCCACGGGCCGGACGGTGATCGCCGCGCCGGCGCGCTCCAGGGCCTGGTACCAGCGGCTGCGCTGGGCGGCGGCATCGAGCCGCGGACAGCGCACCACCAGCACCGTGTCCTCGTCGGGCCGCCCGGCCAGGCGCACCAGCTCCCGCGCACCGCCCTCGCCGGGCTTACCGGTGGGAAGGCGCAGCTCGAGCACCTTGCGCTCGCCGAACAGGGAGCGGTTGCCGGCGGCGGCGGCGAGCCGCCCCCAGTCGAAGCCGGCCTCGGCCGAGAACGCCTCGCGCTCGGTGAATCCGCGCTCGCGCGCCGCGGCCCGGATCCGGTCGACGGCCTCCGCCTCGAGCAACGGCTCGTCGCCGCTCACGACGTACACCGGCGCCATCGTGCGCGCCAGGTGGGCGTCCAATTGCTCCGCGCGCAACTTCATCCGTCTTTCCCCGCGCCGCCGCGCACCGTCGCGCCGTTCACCGCGCGGCGAGGCGGCGGATGACGTCCTGCACGATGTCCTTGCGCATGTCCTCGTAGAGGATCTGCTGCTCGCGCCCCATGCCGAGGACCGCCGCCTCGTCGAACAGGAAGTCGCGCGTACGCCGGATCGGCGGCGAGCGGTAGAGGACCTTGCCCGCGCGATCCAGCAGCTCGACGCGCACCGTGTAGATCAACTCGTATTCCTGGGCGCGACCGCTCGCCCCGACCGAGAGCACGCGCCGACCGAAGCTGTCCTGGACGATCGAGAGCACCGCGCTCGCGCGGGCGGGATCGTCGGTCACCCGCACGCCGTTCGCCTGCAGCGCCCGGCGCAGGTCCACCGCGAACGGACCGTGAGGGTTCCCGGCGCGGAGGTAGGTCACCGACATCCGCACCGGCAGGCGGGCCCCGCCCAGGGCGCCGCGCAGGTGGAAACCGCAACCCGACAACCCCAGGAGCACGCCGAGCGCCAGCAGCGAGCCGAGCGCGACGCGACGGCACCGCACCGCTCGAGCGATCCTGTCGCGCACCGCGCTCATACCACGATATTCACCAGCCGCCCCGGGACCACCACCACCTTGCGCACCGAACGCCCGTCGATGAACCGGCGCACGTTGGGTTCCTCCAGGGCGGCCGCCTCCAGGGCCGCCCGGTCGCCGTCCGACGGCACGCGGACCCGGGCGCGCAGCTTGCCGTTGACCTGCACCACGATCTCCAGGCTGTCGCGCGCCAGCGCCGTGGGATCCGGACGCGGCCACGGCCCCTCCTCGATCGTCCCGGTTCCGCCCAATTCCCGCCACAGCGCGCGGGTGACGTGCGGGACGATGGGGTGCAGCAGGCGCACCACCGCCTCCAGTGCCTCCTGCATCACGGCACGCCCCGCCCGCGTGTCGTCCTCGAACTTGTAGAGCGCATTCATCAATTCCATCACCGCAGCGATGGCGGTATTGAAGGTGTAGCGACGGCCCACGTCGTCGCCGACCTTGGCGATAGTCTCGTGCACCCGCCGTCGCAACGCGCGCCGCGCCTCGCCCAGGTCCGCCAAGTCCGCGAGGGGCGCACCCGGCACCGGCCCGGCGTTGACGTGCGCCGCGACCCGCTTCCAGAGCCTGCGCAGGAAGCGCGAGGCGCCCTCGACGCCCGCGTCGGACCACTCCAGCGACTGCTCGGGCGGCGCCGCGAACATGACGAACAGCCGCACGGTGTCCGCGCCGTAGCGCTCGACCAGCCCCTGCGGATCCACCGTGTTGCCCTTGGACTTGGACATCTTACTACCGTCCTTGAGCACCATGCCCTGGGTCAGCAGATTGGCGAACGGCTCGTCTGTGCGGACCAGCCCCTCGTCGCGCATCAGCTTGTGGAAGAAGCGCGCGTAGAGCAGGTGCAGGATGGCGTGCTCGATGCCGCCGATGTATTGGTCCACGGGCAGCCAGTAGTGCGCCCGTTCGTCGAGCATCGCCGTGTCGGCCCCCGGTGAACAATAACGCGCGTAGTACCACGAGGACTCGACGAAGGTATCGAAGGTGTCGGTCTCGCGCTCGGCCTCGCCCCCGCACTGCGGGCAGCGCGTGCGGTGGAACTCCGGCATGCGCCGCAGCGGCGAACCGGCGCCCTCGAGCCGCACGTCCTGCGGCAACACCACGGGCAGATCGGCATCCGGCACCGGCAGCGTCCCGCACCGGCGGCAGTAGACGATCGGGATCGGCGCCCCCCAGTAGCGCTGGCGCGAGATGCCCCAGTCGCGCAGGCGGTAGTTCACCCGGCGCCGGCCGCGGCCGGCCGCCTCCAGGTATTCGGCGATCGCATCGAAGGCCTGCTCGGAACTCATGCCGGTGAACGGCCCGGAATCGCGCAGGACCCCCTTGTCCGTGTACGCGCCCGCTTCGAGGTCCGGCGTCCCGCCGTCGGCGGGGACCACCACGCCGCGCACCGGCAGGCCGTAGCGGCGCGCGAACTCGAAGTCGCGCTGGTCATGGGCCGGAACCGCCATGACCGCGCCGCTCCCGTAGCCCATGAGCACGAAGTTCGCGACCCAGACCGGCACCGGCGCGCCGGTGATCGGGTGCACGGCCTGCAGACCGGTCGGGCGACCGCGCTTTTCCATGGTCTCGAGCGCCGCCTCCGCGACCCGGGTGTGCCGGCACTCCTCGATGAAGGCGGCCAACTCCGGGTCGGATGCGGCCGCCTTCAGGGCCAGCGGGTGCTCGGCGGCGAGCGCCACGTAGGTCACGCCCATCAGGGTGTCCGGGCGCGTGGTGAACACCGTCAGCGGGGTGCCCTCGCCGGGGATCCCGAACTCCAGTTCCACGCCCTCGGAGCGCCCGATCCAGTTGCGCTGCATCGTGCGCACCTGTGCGGGCCAGCCGGGCAGCGCATCGAGGCCGGCGAGCAGTTCCTCGGCGTAGGCGGTGATACGCATGAACCACTGCGAAACCTCGCGCTGCTCCACGGACGTGCCGCAGCGCCAGCAGCGCCCGTCGATCACCTGCTCGTTGGCGAGCACGGTCTCGTCGCGCGGGCACCAGTTGACCGGCGCGGTACGCCGGTACACGAGGCCCTTGCGGAACAGCCGCGTGAACAGCCATTGCTCCCAGCGGTAATAGGACGGATCGCAGGTGGCCAACTCGCGCGTCCAATCGTAGCCGAAGCCCAGGCGCCGGAGCTGGCCGCGCATGTAGTCGATGTTCTCGTGGGTCCAGCGCGCCGGTGCCACCCGGTTCCGGATCGCGGCATTCTCGGCCGGCAGCCCGAAGGCGTCCCAGCCCATGGGCTGCAGCACGTTGCGCCCGCACATGCGTTGGTAGCGGGCGATGACGTCGCCGATCGTGTAGTTGCGCACGTGGCCCATGTGCAGCCGACCGCTGGGGTAGGGGAACATGCACAGGCAGTAGAACTTCTCCCGCGTCGCGTCCTCCGCGGCGCGAAATACCCGGCGTTCCTCCCAATCGTGCCGGGCCGCGGACTCGACCTCGGCCGGCTGGTAGAACTCGTCCATTCGTCTGGATTCCGGAAACTGGCACGAAGCGCGCGAAGGGCGAGAGGATAGCCCGGAACCCGCGCGGCGAACAACCGACGCGCAACGCTTTGCGCGGGACCCGTGATGGGGCACACTAGGGGTGAACC
>CAZAQG010000032.1:0-26656 GCA_964487445.1 uncultured Chromatiales bacterium | reverse complement strand
GGTTTGATCCGCATCAATACTTGCGGCTTATGTGGAACCTATGCTGATCTGTGCGCGCTATGGAATAGCGTGAAGTTGGACGCGATCAACATCCTTCTCTCCTGGAGTCCGACAGGCTCCTGGCTCCGGCCCCGCCCCCGTGCGGGGTTTTTTTTCGCCGCCGGCGTGTGAAGCCTGTGCAACGACCACCCGCGCCTTTGCACCGCGCGCGCACCGCGCATCCTCCGCCCGGCGTGCGCCGGATCGGGGCCGGACACGGAAAGAGGTCGCCTCATGCCGGGGACCGCTATATCATTCAGGCAGCGATCCAACGCGGTCGGTTCAACGCCGCCGCCGCGGCCTGCGGGCGCACGAGCCCCCGCCGTCGATCGGAACCCGACGGCGGATTGCGGGTCATAACCACCGGACGCACGGGCGCACACCGGGGAAAGGCCGTGGCAGACACCCCGAATGAGGCGCGAAAAACAACGGAATCGATCTGTTTTCCGGCGGCTTCCAGCTTCTCCACAAGCCCATACCCGCGGTCGGGGTAGGTTGGGTGGGGCACGGGGTGACACCGGGACGCCGCCACACGGCGCCGGGCCTCCGGATGGCAGGCCGGCACGGTACACCAGGCTTCCGTCAACGAACCATTGCACGAGGTGGATTCATGATCAGATCTGCGAAACGGGCGGCGCCGGGTTGGGTCATGCTGCTGGCGATGCTCCTGGCCGCGGCGGGCACCGTCCAGGCCGACGGCCTCCCGAACTTTACGAAGCTGGTGAAAGAGAATCGGGCGACGGTGGTCAACATCAGCAACACCATGCGCCTCCCCAAGGGAAGCTCCACGGATTCCCAGCAGTTCATCCCGCAACTCCCTCAGAACAGCCCGTTCAATGAACTCTTCAAGCGGTTCTTCGGCCAGATGCCGCAGCGTCCGCACGAATTCCACGAAAAGTCGTTGGGTTCCGGTTTCGTCATCTCCTCCGACGGCTATATCCTCACCGCCGCACACGTGGTCGCCAACGCCGAGCGTATCGTGGTGAGCCTCGCCGATCATCGCGTCTTCCCCGCCAAGATCGTCGGCTCCGACAAGCTCTCCGACGTGGCGTTGCTCAAGATCAACGCCCACGACCTGCCGACGGTCAAGATCGGCGATTCGACCAAACTCCAGGTCGGCCAGTGGGTACTGGCGATCGGCTCCCCGTTCGGCCTCCAGTACACGGCGACCCACGGCATCATCAGCGCCCTCGGGCGCAACCTGCCGAGCGACATCTACGTGCCGTTCATCCAGACCGACGTGCCGGTCAACCCCGGAAACTCGGGGGGCCCGCTCATCGACATGAAGGGCGACGTGATCGGTATCAACGACCAGATCTACACCAACACGGGCGGTTATATGGGGCTTTCGTTCTCCATCCCCATCAACGTCGCCATGAGCGTCGTTCACCAGCTCAAGACCAAGGGCTACGTCAGCCGCGGCTGGCTCGGCGTGATGATCCAGCCGGTCACCGAGCAGCTGGCCAAGTCCTTCGGGTTGAAGCGCCCGATCGGGGCCCTGATCACCCAGGTCATAGCGAACAGCCCCGCCAAGCGTGCCGGGCTGAAGCCGGGCGACATCATCCTGCAGTACAACGGCCGGGACGTGGTCGATGCCGCTCATCTGCCGCCGATGGTGGGTAACACACCGCTCGAAAAGGAGGTGCCGGTCAAGATCCTGCGCAACCGGCGCAAGATCACCCTGCGGGTGAAGATCGCCCAGTTGCCGAAGAACGAGCGGCTCGCAACGCTGGCGCCGTCGTCGCCGCAGCACCAGGAACGGCTGAAGATCGTCGTCAGCGATCTCACCAAGGCACAGCGCGCCAAAACGGGCATCGGCAAGGTCGGAGTCCTGGTCAAGGAGGTCGCGGAAGGCCCCGCGGCGCGCGCCGGGATCCGCCCGGGCGACGTGATTCTGCGCATCGGCAGCCACGACGTCCGGGACGCCGCGCAACTCGCCCGCTTGGTCGGGAAACTGCCGAAGGGCAAGCCCGTGCCGGTGCTCATCTGGCGCCACGGCAACACGCTGTTTCTGGCGCTCACACTCCCGGGCTGATCCCGGGCCCGACGGGTGGTCCCCGGGCCGGCCCGGGGACCACCCGTTTCTTATGCAGGGTAAGGAGGCGACCATGTCCGCACAGAACCCGCTTCTCCGCCTGAAGACCTTCGGGCAGAGCATCTGGCTGGACTATATCGAGCGCAGCATCCTCAAGAACGGGACACTCGCGCGCTGGATCCGGGAGGACGGCTTGGGCGGTATGACGTCGAACCCGGCCATCTTCGAGAAGTCCATCGCCCACACCGACCACTACAACTCCGCAATCGAGCAGCTGGCCGGGCGGGACCTCGCGACCGAGGCCCTCTACGAGCGGCTCGCCGTGGAAGACGTACGCGCCGCCGCCGACCTGTTCCGGCCGGTCTTCGACGAGACCGGCGGCCTCGACGGCTACGTGAGTTTGGAGGTCTCACCGCTGCTCGCGCATGACACCGAGGCGACGACCCGCGATGCCCACCGCCTGTGGGGCGAACTCGACCGTCCGAACGTCATGATCAAGGTCCCGGCCATGCGCGAGGGCCTGCCGGCCGTCCGCGAACTGATCCGCTCCGGCCTCAACATCAACGTGACCCTGCTGTTCGCGGTGGAACGGTATGTGGACGTCGTGGAGGCCTATCTCTCGGGTCTCGAGGCACGGCTGGCCGACGGCCGTCCCATCGACCACGTGGCCTCCGTTGCGAGCTTCTTTCTGAGCCGGATCGACGTCAAGGTCGATCCGCTGTTCGATGCGATCGCCGCCGACGACGACCCGGCGCGCGCCGCGACCGCCCGCGCGCTACGCGGCGAAATCGCGGTGGCCAGCGCCGGCATGGCCTACCGGCGCTTCCGGGAACTCTTCGCGGGGCCGCGCTGGGAGGCGCTCGCCGCCCGCGGGGCGCGAGCCCAGCGCCTGTTGTGGGCGAGCACCGGCACCAAGGACCCGAACTACCCCGACACCAAGTATGTTGAGGCCCTGATCGGGCCGCAGACCGTCAATACGATCCCCGTGGAAACACTCGAGGCCTACCGGGACCACGGCGATCCGGCCGCGCGTCTCGAAGAGGCCGCGGCCCGCGCCCCCGAATGGCTCGAACGGCTCGCCGGGCTGGGTATCGACCTCGGCCGCATCGATCGCGAACTCGAGGAGGAAGGCGTGAAGAAGTTCGTGGAGCCCTTCCGTCACCTGCTGGAGACGGTCGAGGAACAGCGCCGCGCCGCGCTCGCGCGCCGCACCTGAGAAACGGCCGTCACGACTACGCCACCCTGCGGGGCAAACCGCGGCAAGGAGATCATTGTGCAGATCGACGTACGCAAGTGCGACACCGTGTTCGTGCTGTTCGGGGCCGGCGGCGACCTCGCCAAACGCCTGATCGTACCGGCGCTCTACAATCTGTACCTGGACCGGCACCTGCCGGAGCACTTTCAGCTGATCGGCGTGGACCGCGACGGATTCGACGACACGCGCCTGGCCGAATACTACCGCGAGAGCGTCACCGCCTTCTCGCGCCGCGGGGCGCCGGAGGAATCCGAGTGGCGCAGCTTCGCGGCCTGCATTCGCTATCTGCAGGCGGACGCCACGCAGGATGAGTGCTATCGGAACCTGGCGGAGACCCTCAAGGGCCGGGGAGAGGAATTGGGCGAACCGTCCCAACACATCTTCTATCTGGCCACGCCGCCGGTCCTGTTCGCGCCCATCGCCAAGGGGCTGGCCGCGGCGGAACTCTCCCGCGAGCGGGCGCGCATCGTGGTCGAGAAGCCGCTCGGGCGCGACCTCGACTCGTTCTGCGAGATCAATCATGCGCTCTGCGAGGGCTTCGCGGAGACGCAGATCTACCGCATCGATCACTTCCTCGGCAAGGAGACGGTGCAGAACATCCTGGCGCTGCGTTTCGCCAACCCGATCTACGAGCCGATCTGGAACCGCCGCTACATCGACCACGTGGCGATCACCGTCGCCGAGACCCTCGGGGTCGAACACCGCGGCGGCTACTACGAACGTGCCGGAGCACTGCGCGACATGGTGCAAAACCATCTGATGCAGCTGCTCTGCCTGGTGGCCATGGAACCCCCCGTGGCCTACGACGCCGACGATATCCGCGGCAAGAAGATGGACGTGCTGCGCGCGCTGCGTCACATCTCACGCGACGCGGTCCCGGAGTTCGCCGCCCGCGGCCAGTATGGGCGCGGATGGATCGGCGGCCGCGAAGTCCCCGCCTACCGCGAGGAGGAGGACGTCGCACCCGACTCCAACACCGAGACCTACGCGGCACTCAAGCTCTACGTGGACAACTGGCGCTGGCAGGGCGTGCCGTTCTACCTGCGCACCGGCAAGCACCTGGGCGCGCAGGTCTCGGAGATCTCGATCCGCTTCCAGGACGTGCCGCACAAGGCCTTTCCGGCCTCGGTGGGCCTCAACGCGCAGCCCGCGCGGCTGGTGATCCAGATCCAGCCCGAGGAGGGGATCGTCCTAAAATTCATGGCCAAGGAGCCGGGCTCGCTGCTGCGCCTGCGCCCGGTGGACATGCGCTTCAGCTATCGCGAGGCGTTCAAGACCGACTCCCCCCAGGCCTACGAGACCCTGCTCTGGGACGTGATGATCGGCGACGCCACCCTGTTCATGCGCGCCGATCAGGTCAAGGCCGCCTGGCAGTTGCTGATGCCGGTGCTCGAGGTGTGGGAGGAGAATCCCGCCCCGGACTTCCCCAACTACGCCGCCGGCTCCTGGGGACCGGAAGCGGCGGAGGTGCTGGTGGCCCGCGACGGCATCAGTTGGCTGACCCCCACACTGAGCGGCAACGGCACCCGCAACTGAGGCCGCGCCGCGAAGACGGCGCGCGGGTGGGGACCGGTCTTTTCACCGATTCATCGCTATCCCGCGCCGCCGCGACGGAGAGCGCAAGCCATGGGCACAGTGGTCACCGATTCCGTGCCGCCCGATGCGCCCGGTGCGCCCGGAATAGCCCCCACTTGGTGCAGCAGCGCCAAGCAGATGGTCGGGTGCGCGCTGGGCGACACCCGCCTGTGGTTCACCCTCGGCGGGGGCATCGTCAACGAGGTCTACTACCCGCGCATCGATATTCCGCAGATACGCGACCTGGGCTTCATCGTCGCCGACGGTCGCGATTTCTGGGTGGAGGTGAAGCGCCTGGAAAACCCGACGGTGGAGAGTCCCGAGCCCGGGGTTCCGGCGCTGCGCATCGTCCACCGCCACGAGCGATTCACCCTGTCCCTGCGCATGGCGCCGGACCCGCGGCGCGACGTCTTGCAGATCGAGGTCACGCTGGAAGGCGACGAGGCGCTACGACCCTATGCGCTGCTGGCCCCGCATCTGGGCGGGACCGGCCACGGCAACCGCGCCGCCGTGGCCCATTACCGCGGACGGCGGGTCCTATGGGCGGAACAGGGGCCCTTCGGCCTGGCGCTGGCCTCCGCCGACGCCGAACAGCACGACGGCTGGGGACGCGCCGGCGCCGGCTACGTGGGCATGAGCGACGGCTGGCAGGACTTCTCGCAACATGGGTCCATGCAATGGGAACACCCCTGCGCGGGCCCGGGCAACGTCGCGCTCACCGGCGAATTGCCGCGTCGTGCGGTGCTCGCGCTCGGGTTCGCCAACAGCAAACAATCGGCGGCCACGCTCGCCATCTCCGCCCTGCTGCAACCGTTCGAATCGGCGTGGACGCACCATCTCCGATGCTGGCGTGAATGGCACGCCGCCTGGGAGCGGCGCAACCCCCTGCCCGAGGATCTCGGCGAGCACCTGCACCGCGAGTTCCGTATCTCCGCCATGGTGCTGCGTGCGCATCAGGATCGGGCCTTTCCCGGCGCGATGGTGGCGAGCCTGAGCGTGCCCTGGGGCAACACCCGCGACGAGCGCAGCGGCTACCATCTGGTCTGGCCCCGCGACCTGGTGGAATCGGCCGGCGCGCTGCTCGCCCTGGGCGCCGAGGGCGAGGCGCGCGAGGTGCTTCGCTACCTGATAGCACTGCAACTCGACGACGGCCACTGGTACCAAAACCAATGGCTCGGCGGGAAGCCTTATTGGCAGGGCGTGCAGCTCGACGAGGCCGCCTTCCCGGTGCTGCTCGCCGCCGCGCTGGCCGAACGTGATGCCCTGGACGGGGTCCGCGTGGAGGAGATGGTACACCGCGCCCTCACCTTCATCGCCCGCACCGGGCCGGCCAGCGACCAGGATCGCTGGGAGGAGGACGCCGGGGTCAACGCCTTTACCTTGGCGGCGTGCATCGCGGCACTGGTGGCCGGGGCGCGGTTCCTGGAATCGTCGGCGCGCGATTTCGCCTACGCGCTCGCCGACTACTGGAACGCACGCATCGATGAGTGGACCACGGCGCAGGACACGGCACTCGCGCGTCGCTTCGGGGTGAAACGCTACTATATCCGGGTTGCACCCTTGCAGACGATCGGCGACAGCGAGACGTTGCGCCGGGTGCTGCCGATCAAGAACCGGATTCACGACCCGGGGCTGTCCGCAGCGGAACAGGTCGGGGTCGACTTCCTCCAGTTGGTACGCTTCGGTCTGCGCCGCCCGGATGACCCGCTGGTGCTCGACACGCTCACCGTCGTCGACGGACTGCTCAAAGTGGATACGCCGCTCGGTCCGGTCTGGCACCGCTACCGCGGCGACGGCTATGGGGAACACGCCGACGGTTCCGCCTACGACGGTACCGGGATCGGACGCGGCTGGCCGCTGCTCACCGGCGAGCGCGGCCACTACGCGCTCGCCGCCGGCCGCGACCCGCGCCCCTACCTGGAGGCGATGGCCGCCATGACCTGCGACGGCGGATTGATCCCGGAGCAGGTCTGGGACGCACCGCCGCTGCCCGCGTGCGACCTGCACCCGGGACGTCCGAGCGGTTCGGCCATGCCGCTGGTGTGGGCGCACGCGGAATTCATCAAACTGGTACGTTCGCGCAGCCTCGGCCGGCCCTTCGACCGTCGGGAAGCCGTGTGGGACCGTTACCGGGGCCGAAGACCGCCGCTCGCCGCCGCATTGTGGCGCCCGCAGGCGCCGCTGCGCTCGATACCGGCGGGCGTGGCGCTGTGGATCTGCACACCGGAGGCCGCCGTCGTGCACTGGGGTATCGACGGATGGGGCGACGTCACCGACACCATGACCCATGATACCGGCCTGGGGCTGCACGTCGCACAGCTCGACACCGCCGCACTGCGGCCCGGGCAGCGTGTCGAGTTCACGCTGCGCGATACGACCGACGCCCGCTGGGAAGGCCGTGACCATGAGGTGCACATCGGGGAGGCGAGGCAGCGCTGACCGGCGCCGTGCAACCTGCACCGCACGCCGGTGCGGGTCTCCCCGGAGAGGAACGGCGGGTCGGCCCGGGAGGCGGGCCGCGCCGAAGCGATCAGCCGGCGGCGGCCATGCGCACGGCCTGATCCACGTCCACCGCGACCAGGCGTGAGACGCCGGGCTCGTTCATGGTGACGCCCGTGAGCTGATGGGCCATCTCCATGGTCACCTTGTTGTGGGTGATGAAGACGAACTGGACGTGCTCCGACATCTCCCTCACCAGATCGCAGAAGCGCTCGACGTTGGTGTCGTCGAGAGGCGCATCGACCTCGTCGAGCATGCAGAACGGCGCGGGATTCAGCTCGAAGATCGCGAACACCAGCGCCACGGCGGTGAGCGCCTTCTCGCCGCCGGAATGCATGTGGAGGTTGGATACCCGCTTGCCGGGCGGGCGCGCGAATACCGCCACTCCCGCATCGAGCACGTCCTCGCCGGTCATCTCCATGTAGGCGTGGCCGCCGCCGAACAGCCGCGGGAAAGTCCGCTGCAGCACTGCATTGACGCGCTCGAAGGTCTCCTTGAACAACGCCCGGGTCTCGCGATCGATCTTGTGGATGGCGTTCTCCAGCGTGGTGACCGCCTCGATGAGGTCCTCGTGCTGAGCATCGAGGTAACGCTTGCGCTCCTGCTCCTGGTCGAACTCCTCGATCGCCGCGAGGTTGATGGCCCCGAGGCGTTGAATACGCTGTTCCAGCGCCTCGACCTTCCCGCCCCAAACCTCCGGATCGGCATCGGGATCGAGCGTGCCGTCGAGTTCCTCGAACCCGACGCCGGCCTCCGCGAGCGGCTCCTCCAGCGACTGGCGACGCACCCTGACTTCCTGAAAGGCCAACCGCTCGCCTTCCACCGCCGAACGTGACTCCTCGATCCGTGTCTCGATCCGCAGCCGGGTCTGCTCCTGGCCGCGCAGGGTCTCATCGAGCGCCTCGACCGCGCGCCGTGCCTGCGCGAGTTCGCCCTCCATGCCGCTGCGCCGTTCGAGCAGCGCGGCAAGCTCGGCCTCCAGGGCCGCCAGGGGCGCGACGCCCTCCGCCAACGCGGCCTCGAGCCCGGCACGGCGCTCCTCGAAGCCGGCGCGCTGCTGCTCCATCCGCGCCAAGTTCTGCTCGCTGGCCGCCCGCGCGCTGCGCTGTGCCTCCACGCGCAAGGCCACGGCGTGACTCGCCTCCCGGTCGGCCCGGGCCTGCTCGCGCGCGGCCCCCAATTCACTGCGCAGATGCTCGCGTTCCTCGTCCAGCCCCGCGCGTTCGGTCTCGAGGCCTGCCGACGCCTCCAGTGCCGCCTCCAGGCGCCCGCGCGCCGCGCCGATCTCCGCCTCGGCCGTCGCCACCTGGGTTCGCAGTTCCTCCGCTTCGCGCTCGATGGCCGCAGTGCGATCACGGCGCTGCTCCAGTCGCGCCTGGCGGGCGCTCCATTCGGCGCGGACCTCGCTGTGGCGCTGGTGGAGCCGATTGACCTCCGCCTGCAATCGCTCACGCCGCTCCTCGACCCCGCGCAGTTCGGTGCGCAGGTCGTCCAGGAGATCCTGAAACCCGGAAACTTCTTTAGAATTCCCTTGAATTTCCTCCTGCAATCTATTGATTTTTTTCTCTCTCAATAGAACTCCGGCCTTCTCGCCGGGGTCCCGTGTCACCCGCAGCCAGCCCGGACCCAACCAGATCCCCGCGGGCGTGACGACCGATTCCCCGGCGCCGAGTTCGGCCCGGATCGCGAGCGCCTCGGCGAGATCGGCGGCGGTATGAACGCCGGCGAGCAGGGCGCCGACCGGCCACGGGGCCCGAACCTTGTCGCTCAGCGCGACCCGTCCCCCGGTCTCCCGATCGGTTCGCGGATCGTCGCCTCTCAACCGTTCGGGGTCGATCAGGGTCACGGTGCCCGTACTCAGCTCATCCAGGGCGGTGAACACACCATCGACCCCGGACCGGCACACCGCTTCCAGGTAGCGGCCGAGCACCGTCTCCACGGCCCGTTCCCAACCCGGCTCGACGTCCAACTGCTGGGCGAGCCGCGGGGCATCGGCCAACCCCTGAGCCTCCAGCCAAGCCGCGACCACCCCTTCCTGGCCTCCCAGGGCATCCTGCTGCAGGGCTTCGAGCGAGGCCAGCCGGCCGCGCCGTCCCTGCAGGGCCGCGCGCGCCTCGTCCAGGACGCCGGTGCGTTCGCGGATCTGCTCGCGCAGGCCGCTGATCGTCTGGAGGGCCGCGTCGAGTTCCGCCTGACGCTGCCCGACCTCGGCGGTGAGCGCTTCGCCGGCGTGGGTCAGGGTGCCGATCTCCGCCTCCTCGGGGGCTACCGCCCCGAGCGCGGCGCGTTCCCGACCGATGCGCTCGGTCCGCTCCCGGAGCTGCAACAACTGGCGATCCAGGTGATCGATTCGGGTGCGCTCCACCTGCGCCGCCTGCGGCGGCTCCACGGCACGCCGGTTGAACGCCTCCCAGCGCCCCTGCCATTCCTGCATGGACTGCTCGACCCGCACCAGATGCGCCGCCGAGGCCTCCGCCGCCGCCTGCAGCCGGACCAACTCCGGTTCCAGGTCCGCGAGCGAGGCGCCGAGTTCGGCAAGCTGCCCCCGATCGCGAGTAATGTGCGTCTCCACCTCGGCCACCGCCGCTTGCCCCTCGAGCAATTCGTGCTCCTGGTGCCGGCGCTGTTCCCGGGCGTACTGGATCGATTGCTCGGCGCGCGAGAGATCGGCGCCCAGCCGGTAGTAGCGCCCCTGCACCTCGTTGAAGGCCTCGTTGGCCTCCACTTGGCGCTCGCGGCCCTGCTCCATCTCCGCCTCCAGGGCACGCAGCTCCGCGGTGGCCGCCTCCAGGGCGGTCTCGCGCTCGCGCAGCCGCCCGCTCACGGTCTGCGCCTCCCGGTCCAGCGCGCGCAACCGCAGCACCAAGTGCTCGGCATGCAGGCCCCGCACCTCGGCCTTCAGTTCCTTGTAGCGTTCAGCGGTCCGCGCCTGGCGCTGCAGACGATCAAGTTGTTTGGCAATTTCATCTCTCAAGTCATTCAATCTTGAAAGATTATCCCTCGTATTCCGCAGCCGGGTCTCGGCCTCCCGGCGACGCTCCTTGTACTTGGAGATGCCGGCCGCCTCCTCGAGAAAGACCCGCAACTCCTCGGGCTTGGCATCGATCAGCCGGGTGATCATGCCCTGCTCGATGATGGCGTAGGAACGTGGGCCGAGCCCCGTCCCCAGGAAAATGTCGGTGATGTCACGGCGCCGGCAGCGCGTGCCGTTGAGGAAGTACACCGACTGCCCGTCGCGCGTCACTTGGCGGCGAATCGAAATCTCCGAATAGCCCGCGTACTGCCCGCCCAGGCCGCCATCGCTGTTGTCGAAGACCAGCTCCACGGAGGCCTGCCCGACCGGTTTGCGGGCGTTGGAACCGGTGAAGATCACGTCCGCCATGGACTCCCCGCGCAGGAACTTCGCGGAATTCTCGCCCATCACCCAGCGCACCGCGTCGATGACATTGGACTTGCCGCAGCCGTTGGGGCCGACGATGCCGACCAGGCTGCTGGGAATGGCGATGGTGGTGGGATCGACGAACGACTTGAATCCCGCGAGCTTGATTTTGAGCAGGCGCATGGAGGGTCGGTTTCTCGGGCCCGGGAGTTTGGTGTAGAGTGGCCGCGTACATTATGCACGAGATCCGCGAGAAAGCGCACCGCTGCCCGATCCCATGCCGAGCCGCCCCAGCAAGAACCTGGAGACCTTCGACAATCCGCATCCGGAGCGGGACTACTTCATCCACATCCGGATCCCGGAGTTCACCTGTCTGTGCCCCAAGACCGGCCAGCCCGACTTCGCCGTCCTCTACATCGACTACGTACCCGACCGGCACTGCATCGAACTGAAGTCCCTCAAGCTCTACGTGTGGTCCTACCGCGACGAGGGAGCCTTCCACGAGGCGGTGACCAACCACATCCTCGACGACTTGGTGGCGGCCTGCGCGCCGCGTTACCTGCGCCTGCGCGCCAAGTTCAACGTGCGCGGCGGGATCTACACCACCGTGGCGGTCGAGCACCGCCGCCCCGGCTGGAAGGCGCCCGCGCCGGTGCCCGTACCGGGCGGCCCGTCCGCTGCGGACGCCGACTAAGGGGGTTCGTAGCGGGGCGAGCGGGATATTAAGAGCAGTTTTTCAATAGTTTCAGATAGATAGCGTACATTGTTTAACAAAATGATCGGAAAAATGGACCGATCTCCCGCCGCTACAGTAGAACCTTCCAAGTCCGACGGAGCCCGCGCGCCGCGCGGGCGGACGGCGATCCCCCGGGGCGGCATGACCGACGTCTATCTCGGTATCGACCTCGGCACCTCCGGCTGCCGCGCGCTGGCCATCGATGCCGCCGGCACGGTGCACGGCGTCGCGTCGGTTCCCATGCCTGCACCGATACGCAACGGCGAGCGTAGCGAGCAGCTCCCGGAACATTGGTGGACGGCGCTCGAGGAGACCCTGCGCGCACTGCTCGCGGAGGTCCCCGCCGCGAGCGTGCGCGCCGTCGCGGTGGACGGAACCGCCGCCACCGTGCTGCTCACCGATGCGACCGGCACGGCGCTCACGCCGGCGCTGCTCTACGACGACACCCGTGCGCGCGCCGAGGCGCGCCGCATCGCCGCCGTGGCCCCGCCCGAGAGCCCGGCCGTCCAGCCCGGCTCGGGCCTGGCGAAACTCCTGTGGCTCGCCCGGCGCCCGGGCGCGGACCGTGCCCGTCATGCACTGCACGTGGCCGACTGGGTCACCGGGCGACTCCTGGGCCGTTTCGGCGTGAGCGACGTGAACCACTGCCTGAAGATGGGCTACGACCTGGAAACCGGGTGCTGGCCCGCGTGGCTCGATGCGCTGGACGTACGCCGCGACTGGCTGCCGCGGGTATTCACGCCGGGCACGACCCAGGGCCCGGTGACCGGAGCGATCGCCGCCGCCTTCGGCCTGGCGCCGGACACCCGGGTGGTCACCGGCACCACCGACAGCACCGCCGCCTTCCTCGCCACCGGCGCCCGCCACCCCGGCGAAGCGGTGACCTCCCTCGGCTCCACGCTGGTCCTGAAGGTGATCGCCCCGGCACCGGTGGCCGCGGCGCGCTTCGGTGTCTACAGCCAGCCACTCGGCGGCCTCTGGCTGGCCGGCGGCGCCTCGAACAGCGGCGGCGCGGTACTACGCCGGTTCTTCCGCCGGGACGAACTCGACGCCCTGAGCGCGCGCCTGGACCCCGAACACGAGACCGGTCTCGACTACTATCCCCTCCCCGCCCCGGGCGAGCGCTTCCCCATCGCCGACCCGGACCTCGCGCCGCGCCTCGCACCGCGCCCGGCCGACGACGCGCGTTTCTTCCAGGGTCTCCTGGAGGGCATCGCGCGCATCGAGGCGCGCGGCTACCGCCTGCTGGCCGAACTCGGCGCACCGTATCCGGTATCGGTGCGCACGGTCGGGGGCGGGGCGCGCAACACACCGTGGCGGCGAATCCGCGAACGGCTGCTGAGCGTGCCGGTGCTCGCCCCCGAACACGAAGATGCGGCCTACGGCGCGGCGCTGCTCGCCCGGCGCGGCGCGGGCGCTCGCTCGTGAGCGCACAGCCCCCCCGCGGCCCGCTCGCGGGCGCGCAGTACTTCGTGCGCGGCCTGCGGCTGCTGGGCCATCCCCGCCTGCGCGGCGTGGTGGCCCTGCCGCTGGCGATCAACGCATTGCTGTTCGCGGTCGCGATCGCCTACGTCGCCTCCGACTTCCATGTCTGGGTCGACCGCTTGGTCCCCGCCTGGCTCGGGTGGCTGCGCTGGCTGCTCTGGCCGCTGTTCGCCATCGCCGTCCTGCTCGCCCTGTTCTACGGCTTCACCCTGGTCGCGAATGTGGTCGGCGCACCGTTCAATGCGGTACTCGCGGCGCGCGTCGAGGCGCTGCTGCGCGGCGACTCCGCGCAGCCCGCCGCGGCGGGATCGGGCGCAGCGCTGCGCGAGGCACTGCACGGGCTCGGCTCGGAACTGCGCAAACTCGGCTACTTCGCGGTGCGCGCCGCGCCGCTGCTGGTGCTGTTCCTGATCCCCGGAGTCAACGCCGCGGCGCCGTTCCTGTGGTTCACCTTCAGTGCCTGGATGCTGGCACTCGAATACCTGGACTATCCGATGGGCAACCACGGCATCGGTTTTCGCGAGCAGCGCCGACGCCTGCGCGCGCACCCGGGACTCGCCTTCGGATTCGGCGGCGCGACGCTGGGTGCAACCCTGGTGCCGGGCCTGAACTTCATCGCCATGCCCGCGGCGGTGGCCGGCGCCGCCGTAATGTGGGTCGAGGCCCTCGCACCGGTGCCCCCGACGTAGGCGGTCAGGGGACTTCGACCCGAACGACGCTCGCGCAGGGCCCCCATCAATCAAGAATGACCATGAAGCCTACAGACGAAAACACAGCTTTTCCAGTAGGTTCCACAGCTAAACTCAACCCGGCTCGAAGCAGACCTCACCACCCGGAACCCGGGTAGCCCGGATGCAGGCCGAAGACCGAAATCCGGGAATTGCGCCGTGACGAGGACCGGTCCCCGGATTCCGCTGCGCTCCATCCAGGCTACATCGTACGGCCACGGATCCCGGGGGGCGGGGCACGGCGGGGCACGACGATCAGGGCGCCCGTGGGGGGCGGTCCCGGCGGGTGACGAATGCACGGATGCGTTCCACGCCCTCTTCGAGGCGATCGAGCGCGGTCGTGTAGGCGAAGCGCAGGTGGCGCTCGGGCGCATTGGTGCCGAAATCGCGGCCCGGCGTGACGGCCACGCCCGCCTCCTCCAGCAGGGTGCGCGCGAAGGCATCGCTGTCCGTGGTGAACGCGGCGCAGTCGGCATAGAGATAGAAGGCCCCCTGCGGGACCACCGGGATGCGGAAGCCGATCTCGCGCAACGCCGGCAGCAGATAGTCGCGCCGCTCGCGAAACTCGTCGCGACGCGCATCGAGGATCGCCGCGGTGGCAGGTTCCAACGCGGTCAGCGCGGCATACTGGGCCGGCGTGGAGGCCGCGAGGAAGAGGTTCTGCGCGAGCTTGTCCAGCTCACGGACCCAGCGCGGCGGACTCACCAGCCAGCCGACGCGCCAGCCGGTCATGCCGAAATACTTGGAGAAGCTGTTGACGATGAATACGTCCGCATCCTCGGCCGCGCCGACCGCGCTCGACGCCGGCCCCCCGTACACCAGTCCGTGGTAGATCTCGTCGGCGATGAGCGCCCCGCCGCGGCGCTCGGCGAGCGCGCGGATACCTTCGAGTTGCGCGCGCCCGATCACGGTGCCGGTGGGATTGGCGGGCGAGGCGAGCAGCACGGCGACCGTCTCCGGCGTCCAGTGCCGCTCCACCCGTTCCGGCGTGAGCTGATAGCCGGTGGAGGCATCGACCGGAACCGGCACCGCGACCCCGTCGAACAGGCGCACGAAGTGGCGGTTGCATGGGTAGCCGGGATCGGCCATGAGCACGCACCGTCCCGGATCGACCAGCGCGGCGAGGATGAGCTGCAACGCGCCGGAGGCGCCGGGCGTCACCAGGATCCGCCGCGCGTCGATCGCGACCCCGTGGCGCCGCGCATAGTCGGCCGCGATCGCCTCGCGCAACGCGGGAAGCCCGGCGGCCGGCGTGTAATGCGTGTGACCCGCACGCAAGGCGCGACAGCCCGCCTCGACGATCGGCCCGGCGGTCGGGAAATCCGGCTCGCCGATTTCCATGTGGACGATCGAACGACCCTGCGCCTCGAGCGAGCGGGCGCGCGCAAGCAGGTTCATTACCTGGAACGGCTCGATCCCCGCCATGCGACGGGCAACCGGGAGGCTTGGCATGCGTACGGACTCCGTGCCGGGATCGCGCGGCCCGGGCGCGGCGGCGCGAGCGTCCCATGGCCCTCTATGTCGGCGCTCGCCCTGTCAAGGAGCGCGCGTCAAATGCGTGCGAGCAGGCGCCCCAACAGGTCGAGGTCCACGCAACACGCGCCGCCCGCGTCACCGGCGAGCACGGTGAACGGTTGTCCGGGCTCGCCCAGGTGATCGACCACCAGGCACGCGCCGCTGAAGTCCTCGCCGCGGCTGTAGTGGCTGACGGTCACCACCGTGGGCACGCCCGCGGCACGCGCCGCGCGCAGACCGTTCGCCGAGTCCTCGAAGGCGATGCACTCGTTCGCCGGCAGACCGCAGTGCGCGAGTGCATAGTGATAGATATCGGGGGCCGGCTTTTTGGCCGGGACCACGTCACCCGCGGCGATCAGGTCGAACCAGCCGCGCGCGCCCGGATCCAGGCAGTGCTCCAGCAGCGCCGCCACGTTCTCCGGCGAAGTCGTGGTGACGATCAGCAGCGGGATACCGGCCGCGCGCGCCTCGCCGAGCAGGCGCCGTACACCCGGTCGCAGGCCGACCCCCCCGCCGGCGAGCAGTTCGGCGAAGTAGCGGTTCTTGGACTCGTGCAACGCGGCGATGAACGCGTCCGGATCCCCTGGAAGTGCGAAATCCGGCCGATAGCGCTGCATATAGTACCAGATCCGTTCCTTGCCGCCGGTGACCCGGAGCAACTCACCGTACAGCGACTCCGACCATTCCCAGTCCAGGCCGGCCGCGCGGAACGCGCGGTTGAAGGCGACGCGATGCCCGTCCCGCTCGGTCTCGGCGAGCGTTCCATCGACATCGAAGAGCAGCGCGGCCGGCCGCCGCGCGCCGCCGTCCGTGCCCGTCGGGCTCGGATGTTGTGATGCAACCATCTGACGGAAATGAAGAAACGGTCCCAGTGAGCGGCGTCTACGATACCACGGTGCGCAAGCGGCTCCAAGGACGAGCACGGGTCCCCGCCGGGGTGCCCGGCGTGGCATTCAGTTGCGCCTTCAAGGCCTTTCTGGTATAGATTTCCCGCTTTATCCACGGGACCTCTTAGGAGCAACGGATGTCACCCAGCAAGAAGGCCGCCAAAGACAGCGCGGAGACGCGCAAAAAGACCGCTGCCCCCGCGCGAAAGGCCGCCGTCGAAAAGGCGGCGGGACCGTCCACGGCCAAACGCGTCGCGAAGAAGGGTATGCCCAAGGCCGCCGCGGCCGGGAACGCCCCGGCGAAGCCCCCGCGCGCGGCGACCAAGAAGGCGCCGCGGCCCGCGGCGGCGAAACGGACCACCACCCGGCGCGCGCAATCCGGATCCGGGGCGGAGGCCGGGGGGCTGTTGTCGGTCATGGGGTTCGCCCCCTATCAACCCAAGAAGGGTGAGCCCTACATGAGCGACGCGCAGATCGAGCACTTCCGCAAGGTCCTGCTCGGGTGGAAACGCCAGCTCATGGAGGAGACCGAGCGCACCGTGCACCACATGCAGGACGAGGCCGCCAACTTCCCGGACCCGAACGACCGCGCCACACAGGAGGAGGAGTTCAGCCTGGAGCTGCGCACACGCGATCGGGAACGCAAGCTGGTGAAGAAGATCAACGAAGCCCTGGCGCGGATCGACATCGGCGAATATGGCTACTGCGAGGCCTGCGGCGTCGAGATCGGCATCCGCCGGCTGGAGGCGCGCCCGACGGCCACGCTGTGCATCGACTGCAAGACCCTCGATGAGATCCGCGAGAAGCAGATGAGCGGGGTCTGATCGCACCGGGCCGCCCGACCCCGTGCCCAGCGCTCGGTACTGCGGTCGTTTCGCCCCCTCTCCCACCGGGCCCTTGCACTTCGGCTCCCTGCTCGCCGCCGTGGCGAGCTTCCTGCAAGCGCGGGTCCGGAACGGGGTCTGGCGGGTGCGGATCGAGGATCTCGATCCGCCGCGCGAGGCGGCCGGCGCCGGCGCCGACATCCTGCGCACCCTGGATGCGTTCGGCCTGCACTGGGACGGCGAGGTGCGCTACCAGGGCCGGCGGGGCCCGGCCTACGCAGCGGCGGTGGAAAAACTCGCCGACGCCGGACGGCTTTTCCCATGTGCCTGCAGCCGGCGGGAGATCGCCGATCGCGGCATCGGCGGCGTCGACGGTCCCGTCTATCCCGGCACTTGCCGCAACGGGTTCCCGCCCGGACGGAGTGCACGCGCGTTGCGCGTGCGCACCGACGCCGCGGTCGTCTCGTTCAGCGACGGGATCCAGGGGGCGATGAGCCTCGACCTCGAGCGGGCGGTGGGCGATTTCGTCGTGTATCGCGCCGACGGTTTGTACGCCTATCAGCTCGCAGTGGTCGTGGACGACGCCGCGGACGGCGTCACGGAGGTCGTGCGCGGCGCCGACCTGCTGCTCTCGACGCCGCGCCAGATCCACCTTCAGCACCTGCTCGACCTGCCTACGCCCACCTATCGACACATCCCGGTAGCCATCGACGCCGCCGGGTGCAAACTGAGCAAGAGTGCCGGCGCCGCGGCACTCGACCGGCGCCGGCCGGGAGCGACGCTGTGGCGGGCCCTGTCCTTTCTCGGCCAACGCCCGGCATCGGAGCTGTACGCGGCACCGCCGGCGGAGTTGTGGCAGTGGGCACTTGCGCATTGGCGCATCGAGGAGATCCCGCCCCGGCGGACCCGGCCCGCCGGGGCGGGGTGACCTCGCGCACCGGCTCCGCTAAGATCGCCCCTGATGCCGCGCGTGCGGCCGCGCCGGGACGACCAACAAGGGGAAACCGGGATGTCCGAAGAAAAAGTGTACCCCGTACCGCCGCAGTTCGCGGCCCGCGCCCATATCGGCAACGAGGCCCGCTACCGGGAACTCTACGAGCGATCGATCGCCGACCCCGAGGGATTCTGGGCCGAACAGGCCCGGGTCTTCCTCGACTGGACCCGGCCCTGGGACCGGGTCCTCGACGGGGACTACCACAAGGCGCGCACCCGCTGGTTCGAGGGCGGGCGCCTCAACGCCTGCTACAACTGCGTGGACCGCCACCTCGAGCGGCGCGGCGACCAGGTGGCCATCCTGTGGGAAGGCGACGACCCGGCACGCCAGGAGGCCATCACCTATCGGGAACTGCACGAGCGGGTATGCCGCTTCGCCAACGTGCTCAAGGCGCACGGCGTGGCCAAGGGCGACCGGGTGTGTATCTACCTGCCGATGATCCCCGAAGCCGCGGTGGCGATGCTCGCCTGCGCGCGCATCGGCGCCGTCCATTCGGTGGTGTTCGGCGGCTTCTCGCCGGAGTCGCTCAAGGAGCGCATTCTCGACTCCGACTGCCGGGTGCTGATCACCGCCGACGAGGGCCTGCGCGGCGGGCACACGGTGGCGCTCAAGGCCCACGCCGACGAGGCACTCGAGTCCTGCCCGCAAGTACGCAGCGTCGTGGTCGTACGCCACACCGGCGGGAAGATCGCCTGGCACGAAGGGCGCGACGTCTGGTACCACGAAGCCGCGGCCGGTGTCTCATCCGAGTGCGCCCCGGAGGAGATGGACGCCGAAGACCCGCTGTTCATCCTCTACACCTCCGGCTCCACCGGCAAGCCCAAGGGCGCACTGCACACCACCGGCGGCTACCTGCTCTACGCGGCCATCACCCACTACTACATCTTCGACTATCACGACGGCGACATCTACTGGTGCACCGCCGACGTGGGCTGGGTGACCGGGCATACCTACATCGTGTACGGCCCGCTCGCCAACGGCGCCACCACGCTGATGTTCGAGGGCGTACCCACCTATCCGACGCCGGCGCGATTCTGGGAGGTGGTGGACAAACACCGCGTGAACACCTTCTACACCGCCCCGACCGCGATCCGCGCCCTGATGCGCGAGGGCGACGCGCCGGTCAAGACGACCTCGCGCGCGAGCCTGCGGCTGCTCGGTTCGGTCGGCGAGCCGATCAATCCGGAGGCGTGGGAGTGGTACTACCACGTGGTGGGCGAGGCGCGCTGTCCGATCGTCGACACCTGGTGGCAGACCGAGACCGGGGGCATCCTCATCACGCCGCTGCCCGGCTGCACCCCGCTCAAACCCGGCTCCGCGACCCGCCCGTTCTTCGGCATCCGTCCCGCGCTCATGGACGCCGCCGGCAACGAACTCGAGGGGCCCGCCGCCGGCAACCTCGTGATCACCTTCCCGTGGCCGGGCCAGATGCGCACCATCTACGGCGACCATCAGCGCTTCCTCGATACCTATTTCCGGCAGTACCCGGGGCGCTACTTCAGCGGCGACGGCGCGCGCCGTGACGCCGACGGCTACTACTGGATCACCGGCCGCGTGGACGACGTGATCAACGTCTCGGGCCACCGCCTCGGCACCGCGGAGGTCGAAAGCGCGCTCGTGCTGCACGAGCAGGTCGCCGAGGCGGCCGTCGTGGGCTTCCCGCACGAGATCAAGGGCCAGGGGATCTACGCCTACGTCACCCTGGTCAAGGGGGCGGAACCGAGTGAAGCCCTGCGCCACGAACTGATCGAACTGGTGCGCAAGGAGATCGGCCCGATCGCCACCCCCGACGTGATCCAGTGGGCCCCGGGACTACCCAAGACCCGCTCCGGCAAGATCATGCGCCGGATCCTGCGCAAGATCGCCGCCGGCGAGGTGGAGGATCTCGGCGACATCTCGACGCTCGCCGACCCGGCGGTCGTCGACGAGCTGGTCTCGGCGCGCGGCGAGACCTGAGCCGAGGGGAACCGCGCACCCGCGGCATCGGATCATCCGGCGCCGCCGGCGGGCCGAGGCTCGCCCTACGGATATTCTCGGTGCCCGTAGCTCAGAAGCGGCGCAACACGCCCAGTTCGAATCCGATCACGCGCGTCCCGCTGCGCGGCTCGAACACCGAGCCGAATGAAGCGCCCCCCCGGGTGAGGGGGCGTGCCGGACTCTGTCCGAGATTCCACCACTCCACGTACGGCACCGCCTGCACGGACCAGGCGCGCGCGAGCCGATAGGCGAACCGCAACGCGAGACGCCCGGCAAAGCGGTCGGCCGGCCCCAGGCTCACGGGATCGAAGGCACCCCTGAAATCCACTGCGACACGCGCCCCCATGGTGCGCGACACGCGCCCGTCGAGAGACCACCGGATGCGTGCGGCGAGCCGCCGACCGATCGTCGCGCCCAGAAAACCGTAGCCCCAGCGGTACATCTCGAACACCCCGGACGCGATCGGCGTGGAACGGATGTCGCGCTGCCAGCGCCGGTAACCGAGCCCGCCGTAGGCCGACACCCGCCAATGCCCCAAGTGTCGCCAGCGGTAGCCGCCCAGGAGCGAGACGTCGAGGACCCCCTCATCGGTACGGCTCGCCACCAGGATCCCATCCTGAGTCCGGCCGTCATAGTCGGCGGTGTTGTCGTGGTAGCGCAGCGCGCCGTGCGCGAACCACGCGCCGCGGGCATAGCCCAGTCCGGCATCGAGGCCCGGCAGCAGGCCGTTCTCGCGATCCAGGACGTCGCCGTTGACGGACTCTTCGTAGTGAAACTGCGTGACGGAAAACGCCATGCCCACCTGCCAGGTCCCCGGCGCCGCCGCGCCGCCCCCCGCGGCCCCCGCCCAGGCGGGCAGGAGCAGACCGAGCCCCAACACAACGGCGCGCATGCCAGCCCTTTCGCCGGGACCTCCCGACGGCGAATGAATACGAACGCCCCCCAACCGCCGGCCCCTCGCCCGTGAACCGCATCGTCCGGCCCGGCCGGCAACACCGTGCCATCGATCCGAAAGACCGTCAAGGACCGGCGCCCGAGCGCGGTCAGTGCCGATCCCGACCCGGTTGCGCGAGGAACCGCCGGCTGACGAGGGCCACCATCACGCCCACGTAGCCGCCGGCCAGGACATCGCTCACGAAGTGATAATCGGTCGCCACCAGGGCGAGTGCGAGCGCGCCGAGCGCGCCGAGATAGAGTGGCCGGAAACGCCCGTAATACATCCAGAGAGCGGTCCCCACCGCGGAGAATACGACCATGTGCCCGGACGGAAAGGCGCCGTAGAGTCCGCCGCCCTGGAACCAGTGAAAGCCGTACGGGGCGCGATGCGCAAGCCACGCACGCGTGTTGGTGCGCGAGAATACGAACTTGAGCCCCTCCTTGACGAGGAGACTCGCCGGCAGGCAGGTGCCGACGAGTTGCAGAAACCCGGCGGCGTGCGACCGGCCGTAACGCCGCATGACGTAGTATCCCAACCAACTCAAAACGGTCCCGATGAACACGACCCCGGTGAGCGCATCCGGGATATGCGCCGTATAGTGGCGCCAGCGCCCACTCCATCGGAGCAGCCCATCGAAGAACAACGCGACGGGGATATCCACGTACCGGCAGGACAGGACCACCAAGCCCGTGACCACCAGCAGGGCCGACCCATTCCGCCGCACCTTCACCGATCGCATCCCCTCGCCGCGACGGTCCCGCGGCACCGGGGCAGGATACACCGCGGGCCGCATGCGGCACAGGGGCGGCCCTTTGTTCGTGGGCGCGATTCGGGGATAATGGACGCCCGTGCCCGGCCCGGTACCCGAACCCCGATGAGTGGTGCCGAAACCTTACCCGATCTCCTTCGTCGCGCCGCACGCGGTGCATGCGGCGTGACCTACCTCGACGGCGCGCACGCCGAACGGCGCGTCGCGTACCGGGACCTCGAACGCCGCGCCCTGAACCTGCTGCACCACCTGCAAGCGGCCGGCGCCGAGCCGAACCGTCCGGTAGTCCTCCTGTTGGCCTCGAACGAAGCGTTCGTGGACGCCTTCTGGGCCTGCCAGCTCGGCGGACTCATCCCCGTTCCGGTCGCGGTCGCCAACACCCCGGGCAACCGCCTCAAGCTGTTCCGGATCTGGGAGACCCTGGACCGACCGCTGCTGTGCACGGTACAACCGGTGCTGGATCGCTACGCGAGCTTCGCCCGCGCCGCGGGCGAGGAAGAGCGATTCGACACGATGGACCACGCCGCCGTGCGCCTGGACCGGATCACCGATGCGCATCGCACCGGACAGGTACAGCCGCGGGCACCCGGAGACGTCGCCCTGATCCAGTTCTCCTCCGGATCAACGCGCACACCCAAGGGCGTGGTGCTCACGCACCGTAACCTGCTGACCAACGTCGCGGCGATCGCGGCGTGCATCCGGCTCGGCAAGTCCGACGTGACCTTCAGTTGGATGCCGATGACCCACGACATGGGCCTCATCGGCTTTCACCTGACACCGCTCGCGTGCGCCATCGACCATTGCCTGATGGCGACCGAATCGTTCGTGCGACATCCCCTGCTCTGGCTCCGACAGGCCGCCGCGCACCGCGCCACGGTCCTGTCCTCGCCCAACTTCGGCTACCGGCACCTGCTCAAGGCCCTCGGGAGCGACTCACCGGACGTCGACCTGTCGGCCGTGCGCCTGATCGTCAACGGCGCCGAGCCGATCTCGGCCGCGTTGTGCCGCGAATTCCTGGAGCGCATGGCACCGTGCGGCCTGCGTCCGGAGACCATGTTCCCGGTCTACGGCCTGGCCGAGGCGAGTCTCGGGGTGACCTCTCCCGAACCGGGCGCCCCCCTGCGCGTACACCATGTCGACCGGCATTCGCTGGGGGTGGGGATGCCTGTGCGGATGTGCGGGGAATCCGATCCGGCGGCGCTCTCGCTGGTGGGGGTGGGAAGCCCGAACCGCGACTGCGAGGTCGCGATCCGCGACCACGACGAGGCCGCGTTGCCGGAGGGCGTGACCGGGCGCATCCTGATCCGCGGCGACAACGTCACCGCGGGCTACCACGTCGCGGGCGGCGGCCGCGACCGCTCCGCATTCAGCGCCGATGGCTGGCTCGACACCGGCGACCTGGGGTTCCTGTCCGACGGGGAATTGTTCGTGGCCGGACGCGCCAAGGAAATCATCTTCGTCAACGGCCGGAACCTCTTCCCGCATGACATCGAAGCGCTCCTGCACGAACACGCCGGACTGGAACCGGGGCGCGTCGCCGCCTGCGGTGCGCCGGACGACGATGCGCAAGGCGGGCGGTTGCTGGTGTTCGTGGTGTTCCGCGGCGCGGTCGAGGACTTCGCGCCGCTCGCCCGGCGCGTGCGCCGGACGCTTTCCGAGCAGCTCGGACTCGCCGCGGCGCAGGCCATCCCCATCGCACGCATCCCCAAGACCACCAGCGGGAAGATCCGGCGCTACCGACTCGCCGAACGCTACCGGACGGGGGAATTCGCGCAACTCATCGAGCGGATCGAGAAACTCCCGGCGACCGGGACCGACGCCGGGATCACCGACATCGAGCGCCGGTTGCTGGAGATCTGCACGGCCTGTATTCCGGAGACGACCATCGGTCGCGACGACAACCTCTTCGAACTGGGCACCGGTTCCCTGACCCTCGCCCAGATCTACGAACAGGTCGAGGCCCGCTATCCGGGCGCGCTCGAGATCACCGACTTCTTCGACCATCCCACCGTGGCACACCTCGCCGCGCACCTCCGTGACCGGTGTGAAACCGTCGGCGCCCCGCACGCCCGGGACGGGACACCCGAAGCCGACTCCGCCCCCCGCTTACAGGGCGAAGGAAGGCGCTAATCCCCGATTGCCCGGAGTCCGCCGCCTCCCGAAGTTCAACAGCGGATGGGACAATCCAGATGGGTCAATGCGGCTGCGGCAATAGCATCCACTCGTACGCAGGTTGAGCTACCATCCCAAGTGGCGTATCCGTGGGCAACCCGTCGTGCGTGAGCGTGAGTAACCGTTTACGGGCTTCGGGGTACCGTTTACCTGCCTCCTCCAGCGCTCGCAGTTCGCGTTCCGCAGTCTCCGGGTCGCCGGCATCGGCGCAGACCTGAAGCAGTTCAATTTCTCCCGCCGCACTTCTAGCGAGGAAATCAACCTCATAGCCGCCTGGTGTGCGCACATAGGTTACGGTACAACGTCGCCTCTCGAGTTCGACAAGCACGGCGGTCTCCAGCGCATGTCCGCTGTTGCTGCGTCCGCTACGGTCAAATACCGGGATTAGCCCGGTGTCCACTGGATAGGCTTTGCGCGGATTCACCATGCGTTGGCGCTCCGAGGTCGACTCCATCCAGACCATACGTACAAGGAAGCAGTCCTCGAGATAAGCGAGCAGCCGGTGCACCGTGTCTTTGGAGATGGCGATGCCCTGGCTCTTTAACGTTGCGTAGAATTTTTCCACACTAAAGAGGCCCGCCGCGTTGCCAAGCAGGTGCCGGACGAGCCGGCGCAAACCCACCACGTTGCTTACTTCATGGCGTTCGACGACATCGCGTAGTATGGCTACGTCCACGTAGTCCAACAGCAACTGGTGGCGGGTCGCGACGTCCAGACCTTGTGCCTCGGGGAAACCGCCGATCATGAGCCAGTCCTGGAAGGCTCGCTCAATTCGGGCGCGCGCAGCGCCGGTAAGGAGTCCGGGATCGTCGCGAACCGCGTGTCCACGGTGGATGAGGGCCTCAGAGAAGCTGAACGGATAGAGGGATACTTCCCAGGCGCGACCGCGTAGCGCCGTTGCGATCTCCCGAGAGAGCAATGCGGCGGAGGAGCCGGTAACGATGATTTCAACCCTCCCGGAATCGAGCAGCCGCCGCACGAATCGTTCCCAACCTGGAACCGCCTGGATCTCATCGAAGCACCAGGTGACCGTGTCTTTTTCTCCAGCCTCCGGAACTCGCCGGCCATACTCATCGAGCAAAAATCCTAACTGACTCGCCTCCAGATCGGCGAGGCGTTCGTCTTCGAAGTTCACATAGGGTAGCTGGTCCCGCTTGGCGCCATGCGACAACCGCTCCCGGCGCAACTGGTGTAGGAAGGTGGTTTTTCCGGCCCGGCGCATGCCGATCACAGCGGTGACCTTCCCCGGCAGGCGGGTGGCGCCGTAGAGTTGTCGTGGGATCCCTTCAGGAATCGGACCCGCCAGGGATTCCACAAGCTTCTCGGTCAGTGCGTCCTTGAGCGGCCGCATGATGGGTTTCCCCATGAGCTTATCTCCTTTTAGAAAGTCTAATATAACGAATAATTCGACTTACAGGGAGGAGAAATACCAGAGGGCGCGAAGTAACCCGATTTTGACAGTGCCTGGATACAAGGACGTACGCACACACCGCAGATTCGATTTCAACAAACCGGTTATGGTCGCCTTTCCTCTGCCGGGGCGCGGTGAACTCCCAATGCCTCCACCCTAACGCGCCGGTGCGACGAAATACGTCGCACTCGAACAAAGTGTGTCTCGGTACGCCTCCGGCCGCGATGCCCCCTGCAGGGCGGGCGGGCGACGAACCCGATGGGGCGGCGAGAACCTGCGTGTTCGCACCGCGCGCGAACAGGCCGAGCCGGCGCACGGCGGTCGCGAAGTCCCCGGGCGTAAGGCTCGTCAGCCGCGCAAGGCGCCCCGCGGCACCGGGACTCGGAGCACCCTGCAGGCGTTCGTGAACGGCGACCGAGCCCGCTCCGGGTCGAGACACCCGAAACTCTGGAGTACTCGGGTTTTGAGGGTCACGATCATCATCCTGCAATGATGCCCGTTCCCGGACCGCCTTGAGGCTCATCTCGCGCCGGAATCACACCCCCCATTCAGGCTCATGTGCCATTGGAAGAGGCCGTGGTTGCGCGGTTTATTGAAAATCGCTATGTTGTGGCGGCCTATCGGCTTTTCTATAGAATCCAAGACAGCCACAAACGGCCGAGCCCGGGAGCAGGATCATGCGTGTCACAGCAATTCTTGGCGCCGCTGTGATTGTCCTATGCGCCATACCGCCCGCTTTGGCGGACGGCGGTGCCGGAGCACTCGACCGGTTCGACAGCGGCTTCTCCATCGCCTACGGTCGATATCTGCCGGCCGGCGGGTACAATGCCATTCACTTTGCGGAGATGAATACCCGCGGCACAATCGGCCGTTTATACTTCGGCTCCGCCCTGCGGTTCGCCTACGGGCATGTCGATGGAGGCGCCGCGCTCGACTATCTTCGCGCCTATTCCATTTCGCAGCGAATCGGATGGATCCTCGAGCCGCGGCCGAATCTTCGCATCATCCCCTTCGCCCGGGGCGCCCTCGACCTCGACTCGGCCGGCGGACTCAACAGCATACAGGCAATCGGGCTCACCTTCGGCTCCGACCTGAACGATATCAAGGCGGGGTACGAGGCCGGCGGCGGGCTCGAGATCCAATGGGCGATCGGTTCCCGTCTTGTCCTTGCGCCGTTTTTCGATGCGAACTATCTCCACCGCGCCGAGGAAGCGGTTGGATCGAACGGACAGGTACATCCCGTGGTGTATCGGGATTTCACCATGCTCCACTACGGTGCGGTCGCGGACCTGCGCCTTATCGGTCCCCTGGGTCTGTTCGCCGACGTTCAAGCCGACCGCATTCGCGGACATGGTGCCGCACTCGCGTACTCCGGTGGAATCGCCCTTCGGTTTTAAGAGGTAAAGGAGAGGTAAAGGGGACGGAGGGAATAAATAATA
>CAZAQG010000031.1:17606-27159 GCA_964487445.1 uncultured Chromatiales bacterium | reverse complement strand
GCGACCCTGTCCCGGGACCGCGCCGTACCGGACGATCCGATACCCTGCAAATTGGTACGCTATCTGCCCGGTGCGGCGGACACCCTGCACCGGCTGCAAAGCGAGTTTCCACGTGCTTCGCACGATCCGGCATCGCCAAGACACGCCCTCGACGCCCCTGCCAAACCCGTGATCCTGGTCTACGAACCCTATGAACCAAAAGGATAATCAGCCCGAATTTCTCTTGTCGCCCATGAGATTTCCTCCCGCAGCCGCACGCCGGGCGAATTAACGGTTGCCCCCCGAGACCAAGTTGGGGAAAATAGCGCGCCTGCGTACCCAGGGCTCCGGGACCAATCAGCGGCCTGGAAAACGGCCGAAACTCCTCGCACCCCCACCCGTCAGGCGAGCGGTCATTCGGCCCTCAAAAGGCTACCGGGGCGATGCGTCGGGGTCGCGGCGCGTGCGCGCGCGCCCCAGATAACACGGTTTCGTCTTTCCGAAATCTCCTGACGGTTTCGTCTTTAACGGGGACTTGAGTCATGAAAATGAGCCAGCCTAAGCAGTCCGTGCTCTCGCGCCGAGAGCTTGCCAATGCGATCCGCGCCCTGAGCATGGATGCGGTCCAGAAGGCCAACTCCGGCCATCCGGGTATGCCCATGGGCATGGCGGATATCGCCGAGGTGCTGTGGAACGATTTCCTGCAGCACAACCCCGCCAACCCCAAGTGGTTCGATCGCGACCGTTTCGTCCTCTCCAACGGCCACGGCTCGATGCTCCACTACGCCCTGCTCCACCTGACGGGACACGACCTCGGCATCGAGGACCTCAAGCAGTTCCGGCAGTTGCACTCGCGCACGCCCGGGCATCCGGAATACGGCTACACGCCGGGGATCGAGACCACCACCGGGCCGCTCGGCCAGGGCCTGGCCAACGCCGTGGGTATGGCGCTCGCCGAACGCCTGCTGGCGGCGCGGTTCAACCGCGACGGTCATGAACTCGTCGACCATCACACCTATGTCTTCCTGGGCGACGGCTGCCTCATGGAAGGCGTCTCGCACGAGGCCTGCGCGCTCGCCGGCACCTGGGGTCTGGGCAAGCTGATCGGCTTCTACGACGACAACGGCATCTCCATCGACGGGCACGTCGAGGGCTGGTTCACCGACGATACGCCCCGACGCTTCGAGGCCTACCGCTGGCACGTCATCCCCGGTGTGGACGGGCACGACCCGGAGGCGGTGAAGCAGGCGATCATCGAGGCGCGCTCGGTCACCGACCGCCCGACGCTGATCTGCTGCAAGACCGTCATCGGATACGGATCTCCCAACCTGTGTGGCAGCCACGACGTTCACGGCCAGGCACTGGGCGAGAAAGAGGTCGCGGCCACGCGCGAGCACCTGGGGTGGAAATACGGGCCGTTCGTGATCCCGGACGAGATCTACGCCGCCTGGGACGCCCGCGAGAAGGGCCGGCAACTCGAGCAGGCCTGGAACGCGAAGCTCGCGGCCTATCGCGAGGCCCACCCGCAACTCGCCGCCGAGTTCGAACGCCGCGTGGCGGGCAGGCTGCCGGAGGATTGGGAGCGCACCGCCGGGGCCTTCATCGAGAAGGTCGCCGCCGAGGGCAAGGACATGGCCACCCGCAAGGCCTCGCAGGCGGTCATCGAAGGCCTGGCACCCGCCCTGCCCGAACTGCTCGGCGGCTCCGCCGACCTGACCGGCTCCAACAACACCAACTGGTCCGGTTCCAAGACGATCACCAAGGACGATCCGCAGGGCAACTACCTACACTACGGCGTGCGCGAGTTCGGAATGACCGCGATCATGAACGGCCTCACCCTGCATAGCGGGTTCATTCCCTACAGCGGGACCTTCCTGGTGTTCTCCGACTATGCGCGCAACGCCCTGCGCATGGCGGCGCTGATGAAGGTGCGCAACCTGCTCGTCTATACACACGACTCGATCGCCCTCGGGGAGGACGGCCCAACCCACCAGCCGGTCGAACACGTGTCGGGCCTGCGTCTGATTCCCAACATGAACGTCTGGCGCCCGTGCGACATAGTCGAATCCGCGGTCGCCTGGCGAGCGGCCATCGAGCGCGACGACGGGCCGAGCTGCCTGATCTTCACCCGCCAGACCACCGCCTTCCAGAAGCGCGATGCCGGCGTCATCGGCAACGTCCGTCGCGGTGGTTACGTGCTCCGCGACTGCGAGGGCAAGCCGCAGGCGATCCTCATCGCCACCGGTTCCGAGGTCGGGCTTGCGATGGACGCGGCGCGGACGCTTGCCGGGAAGGGCATTCGCGTGCGCGTCGTGTCCATGCCCTGCTGCGAGGTGTTCGACGCGCAGGACGAGGGCTATCGCGAGTCGGTGTTGCCGGGCGACGTGCGTGCGCGCGTGGCCGTGGAGGCCGGCCTCAGCGGCTACTGGCAGAAATACGTGTGCCCGGCGGGGAGGGTCATCGGCATCGACCGCTTCGGCGAATCGGCCCCGGGCGGCGTGCTCATGAAGGAGTTCGGGTTCACCGCCGAGCACGTGACCGACGTCGTCGAGGAGATTCTGTAGCAGACGGGTCGTCGCGCGGGCGTGCGCGCGGCAGGGCCCCGCGGAACCCTGGCAAGGGGGAGGCGGGACCCGCCGAATTTGCGCCCCACGGGGCGCAATCCGCCTTTATCACTCAAAATAGACGGAGACAGGGAAATGGCGATCAAAGTGGCTATCAACGGCTACGGCCGGATCGGACGCAACGTGCTTCGCGCCCTCTATGAGGCCGGGCGGACCGATGAGATCCGGATCATGGCGATCAACGACCTGGGCGACGCCGACACCAACGCGCATCTCACCCGCTATGACACGGTGCACGGCAAGTTTCCGGGTACGGTGTCCGTCGAGGGCGAATATTTGAACGTCAACGGCGACAAGATCCAGGTGCTCGCCGAGCGCGACCCGACCCGACTGCCGTGGGGCAAACTCGGCGTGGACGTGGTCCTGGAGTGCACGGGCCTGTTCACCAGCAAGGAGAAGGCCGGAGCGCACCTCCGGGCCGGAGCCAAGAAGGTGATCATATCCGCCCCGGGCGGCAAGGACGTGGACGCGACCATCGTCTATGGCGTCAACCACGACATCCTGAAGGCGTCCCACACGGTAATCTCCAACGCCTCGTGCACCACCAACTGCCTGGCACCGCTGATCAAGCCGCTGCACCGCTCCATCGGCCTGGTGCGCGGCCTCATGACCACCATCCACTCCTACACCAACGACCAAGTCCTCACCGACGTCTACCACAAGGACCTGCGCCGCGCGCGCTCGGCGACCATGTCGCAGATCCCGACCAAGACCGGCGCCGCCGCCGCGGTCGGCCTGGTGCTGCCGGAGCTGAACGGCAAGCTCGACGGCTTCGCGATCCGCGTGCCGACGATCAACGTCTCGGTGGTGGACCTGACCTTCGAGGCGGCGCGCGAGACCTCCAAGGAGGAGGTCGATGCGATCATGAAGGAAGCGGCCGAGGGCGAACTCAAGGGCGTCCTCGCCTACAACGACGAGCCGCTGGTCTCCATCGACTTCAACCACAGCTCCGTATCCTCCACGTATGACGCCTCGCTCACCAAGGTGAACGACGGCAAGCTGGTGAAGGTACTGTCCTGGTACGACAACGAATGGGGGTTCTCCAACCGCATGCTGGACACCACCATCGCCCTCATGGAGGCCAAGTAGTCCGGAGGCGGGCACCCGGTGCACCGGGTGCCCGCCCATTACGCCCCGCACCCGCCGAACACGATCGGGACACGCCCGCCGGAGCGCCCCGTCGATCGAGAGGCATTGGATGAGACCCGGATTTCATCCAATCCCTCTTTCCTATTCCGACCCTTTCGAACTCGGGAGATCCCTACATGTCCGTGATCAAAATGGCCGACCTCGATCTCGCGGGTAAGCGTGTCTTGATCCGTGAGGACCTCAATGTACCGCTCAAGGACGGAAAAGTAGCCGACGACACCCGCATCCGTGCGAGCCTTCCGACCATCCGGAAGGCCCGCGACGCCGGCGCGCGGGTGATACTGATGTCCCACCTGGGCCGACCCGAAGAAGGCGTCTACGACGAAAAGGCGTCGCTGGCGCCGGTGGCCGAACACCTGAGCGGACTGCTGGGCGCACCCGTACGCGTGATCCGGGACTACCTCGACGGCGTGGAGGTCGATGAAGGCGAGGTCGTCCTGCTCGAGAACGTGCGTTTCAACAAGGGCGAGAAAAAGAACGACGACACGCTCGCCCGTCGGCTCGCCGCGCTGTGCGACGTCTTCGTCATGGACGCCTTCGGCACCGCACACCGCGCGCAGGCATCGACCCACGGGGTGGCGAAATACGCGCCGGTGGCCTGCGCGGGACCGCTGCTCGCCGCCGAACTCGAGGCCCTGGGCAAAGCGCTCGGCGACCCGGCGCGGCCGATGGTGGCAATTGTCGGGGGATCCAAGGTCTCCACCAAGCTCACCGTGCTCGAGTCGCTCTTGCGTAAGGTCGACCGGCTGATCGTCGGCGGCGGTATCGCCAATACCTTCATCGCCGCGGCGGGCTACAATGTCGGGAAATCCCTGTACGAAGCCGACTTGGTCGACAAGGCCAAACGCCTGACCGAACAGGCCGCCGCGCGCGGCGCGGAGATCCCGGTGCCGGAGGACGTGGTGGTCGGCAAAGAGTTCGGGGAGAGAGCCAAGGCGACGCTCAAGCCCGTGTCCGAGGTGGCCGACGACGAGATGATCTTCGACGTCGGGCCGCAAACCTCGGCGCACTTCGCCGAGATCCTCGCGACGGCCGGCACCATCGTCTGGAACGGCCCGGTCGGGGTATTCGAGTTCGACCAGTTCGGCGAGGGCACCCGGCACCTGGCGATGGCGATCGCCGAGAGCGGGGCGTTCTCCATCGCCGGCGGCGGCGACACGCTCGCGGCGATCACCAAGTACGGTATCGCCGACCGAGTTTCATATATTTCGACCGGAGGCGGCGCCTTCCTGGAGTTTCTGGAGGGCAAAAAGCTGCCCGCCGTGGAAATCCTGGAAGCGCGCGCCAAGGGCTGAAGGGCGCGCACCGACTCCTCACCTACACCGTTCCGGCCCCCGCCGCGGGGACCGGGACCCAGGAAAACAACCCATCATGCTCAGACGCACCAAGATCGTCGCAACCCTCGGCCCCGCCACCGACGGCCCCGGCGTGCTCGACGCCGTGATCCAGGCGGGCGTGGACGTCGTACGCCTCAACTTCTCCCACGGGACGCACGAAGAGCACCTGCGTCGCGCCGAGGAGGCCCGCAACCACGCGCGCGCCCACGGTCGCCACCTCGGGGTCATCGCCGACCTGCAGGGCCCCAAGATCCGTATCGAACGGTTCAAAGACAAGAAGGTGGTACTCCAGGAAGGCGGTCGATTCATCCTGGACACCCACCTCGGCCCCGACGAGGGGACCGAAGAGGCGGTCGGCATCACCTATAAGCCCCTTCCGGGCGACGTGAGGCGCGGCGACACCTTGCTGCTGGACGACGGGCGGCTCGCCCTGTGGGTGGAAGACGTCTCCGAGGGGCGCATCATCTGCCGGGTGGTGGTGGGCGGCGAACTCTCCAACAGCAAAGGCATCAATCGCCAGGGCGGAGGGCTGTCGGCCACCGCGCTCACCGAGAAGGACCGTACCGACATCAAGGCCGCCGCGCAGATGAAGGCGGACTATCTGGCCGTGTCCTTCCCGCGCAACGCCGAGGACATCGAGGAGGCACGGCGGCTGCTGCGCGCCGCCGGCGGGCACGGTGCCATCATCGCCAAGATCGAACGTGCCGAGGCGGTGGAGGCACTGGACGGCATCCTGCAGGCCACCGACGCGGTGATGATCGCGCGCGGCGACCTCGGCGTGGAGATCGGCGACGCGGAACTCACCGCGGTGCAGAAACTCATCATTCGTCGGGCGCGGGCGATGAGCCGCGTGGTGATCACGGCGACCCAGATGATGCAGTCCATGGTCGAGAGCCAGATCCCGACGCGCGCCGAGGTCTTCGACGTGGCCAACGCCGTGCTCGACGGCACCGACGCGGTGATGCTCTCCGCCGAGACCGCCACCGGGAAATACCCGGCCAAGGCGGTAGCGGCCATGGATCGCATCTGCCGCGGCGCGGAGCGCCACCGCATCAACACCCCCATCGTCGATCCGCGCGTCGAGGGCCAGTCCAGCCGTATCGACGAGGCCATCGCCATGGCCGCCATGTACACGGCCAATCACTTGGCGGTACGCGCGATCGCGGCACTGACCGAGTCCGGTGCCACCAGCCTGTGGATGTCGCGCGTGAGTTCGGGTATTCCCATCTACGCGCTGACCCGGCACGTGGAGACACGACGCAAGGTGACCCTGTACCGCGGGGTCTACCCCATCACCTTCGACGTCACCACCAAGGACCATGCCCTGGTCAATCGCGAAATCATCGACGAATTGATGCGCCGCGGGGCGGTGCGCGGAGACGGAGACTTGGTAATCATCACCAAGGGTGATCTGACGGGAGTGAGCGGCGGAACCAACGCCATGAAGATCGTGCGTGCCGGCGACATGGTGCTACCGGAGGATTGACGCATTAGGCCGGCATCCGACTCCGCGCCCTTGGACAAAACGGGAATTTTTCCGGCCGGGGCCGGTGCGGGGCCCGCGCGATGCCCGGATTCGGAGTCACCTTTCGGGATGGGGGCTTTGGGAGTGCACGTGCATTCCTGCTAGAATACGCGCCTCAGCCTTCGACCCCACCCCCCCTTCCATACAAAAAACCATGCCCACGGGAGAGAGATCGCCATGGCTTTGATCACGCTGAGACAGTTGCTGGACCACGCCGCCGAGTACGGCTACGGCGTGCCCGCCTTCAACGTCAACAATATGGAGCAGATCCACGCCATCATGGAGGCCGCCGACGAGACCGACAGCCCGGTGATCGTCCAGGCGTCGGCCGGCGCCCGCAAGTACGCCAAGCCTCATTTCCTGCGCCACCTGATCCTCGCCGCCTCCGAGCAGTGGCCGCATATCCCCATCGTCATGCACCAGGACCACGGCGCCTCGCCGTGGGTCTGCCAGCGATCCATCCAGCTCGGGTTCACCTCCGTCATGATGGACGGCTCGCTCCTGGATGATATGAAGACCCCGGCCACCTACGAATACAACGCCGACGTCACGCGGCGCACGGTGGAGATGTCCCACGCCTGCGGCGTATCCGTGGAGGGCGAGCTGGGCTGCCTGGGATCCCTGGAGACCGGCATGGCGGGCGAAGAGGACGGCTCCGGCGCCGAGGGAAAACTCTCGCACGATCAACTGCTCACCGACCCCGAACAGGCCGCCGACTTCGTCAAGCAGACCGGCGTCGACGCGCTCGCCATCGCCATCGGCACCAGCCACGGCGCCTACAAGTTCACCCGTCCGCCGACCGGCGACATCCTGGCCATCGGCCGGGTCAAGGAGATCCACGCGCGCATCCCGGACACGCACCTGGTGATGCACGGATCCTCCTCCGTACCCCAGGACTGGCTCCAGATGATCAACACCTACGGCGGCGACATGGGCGAGACCTACGGGGTGCCCGTCGAGGAGATCCAGGAGGGTATCCGGCACGGGGTACGCAAGGTCAACATCGACACCGACCTGCGCATGTCCTCCACCGGCGCGGTGCGCAAATTCCTGGCCGAGAACAAGAAGGAGTTCGACCCGCGCAAGTGGCTGAGCGCCGCCACCAACGGCATGAAGGCGATCTGCAAGGCCCGCTACGAGGCCTTCGGCACCGCCGGCAACGCATCCAAGATCAAGATCGCGAGCATCGACGATATGGTCCTGCGCTACGAGCGCGGCGAGCTGGATCCGCGGGTCAACTGAACACCTGGAAAATCCGATGGTCGCCGCGAAGGATGCGGGGACCCGGGCGGGGCGGCGCACGAACCGAACAATGGATCGGCCCGGTGGGGCTTGGGCGCGCGACCGGCAGGGCCGGGCAAGCCCCCCGGCACCCGATACGCAATTACGAGCGAAAGGAATCGCGATGTACACAGCCGCACAGCCCCCCGTCGCCCGCCGGCGGCTCGCCCGCCGCGTGCGCCTGCTGCGCATCGCCCGCAGTTGGTCCCAGGAGGTGCTGGCCGAACTGAGCGGTCTGCACCGCACCTACATCGGGGCCGTGGAACGCGCCGAGCGCAACATCAGCCTGGACAACATCGAAAAAATCGCCCGCGCCCTGGACATCTCCATCCCGACGCTGCTCGACGACGCCGAGCCGGCGGCGCTCCGCGACCTTGCGCCCCGGCGCATCGAGGAACGCAGCACCGCCTACCGTTTCCGGGCGGCCCTGTAGGGCGGGGCTCGCCCCGCCAACGCCCCACATCCCCACACCGCCGGTGCGCGGTTCCCCCTACCCGGTCGGGCAAGCCCGACCCTACGCACAACGCCGGCAACACCACCCCCGGTAGGGCGGGGCTCGCCCCGCCAACGCCCCACATCCCACACCATCGGTACACGATTATGGACGCCAACGGCGGGCGCGGCGACGATAGCGGTCCGTTGCCACTTATCTGCGCCATATTGATACGTTTCTCCCGTCGACAGCGACCCCGATTCTCCATGCAATACAGGCATGGAGGATCGCGCCCGAACCCGCCTTGCCCGACGCATCCGGTTCCTGCGCCGCTGCCGCGGCTGGTCCCAGGAGGTGCTCGCGGAACTGAGCGGTCTGCACCGCAGCTACATCGGCTCCGTGGAGCGCGCCGAGCGCAATATCAGCCTGGACAACATCGAGCGCATCGCGCACGCGCTGGGGGTCCCGATCCGCGACCTGCTGACGGAACCGGAGGGCACGCCACCCGCGGAGTGCGGTCCGTGAAACCGGTGCCGCCGTGCCCTCCGGGCACCGGGGTGCGTCGCTGGCCGAAGCAGGCATTGGATGCCATGGCGGAGACGGTCGCGGCACAGTCCGGTGGGCGGGTGATGGACTGGGGGATCGTACCCCACTCGCAAGCCACAAATCCGGCCGGCCACACGCTGCTGTACGTCACCGTAGGTACCCACCAGGGTTCGCGCCCCGTGATCACCACGGTGACCGCCAGCCTGGCGGGCAACTTGGTCCCCGGCCCCGGATGGCACAACGAGGCGGAAGCACCGCCGCTCGCCGCCATCCGCCGGCACAGCTTTGAATACCTGTTCTGGCACTGCCACAGCGCCGATCCCGAGCCGCTGCTCGAATACCTGCGCTGCTGCGGCGTCCTCGTCCTCGACCACTGACCGCACCCCGGCAGGGCTTGCCCACCGACGGCATCCGATGATCCGGGCCGGGGATGCATGGTTCGGAACGTCGGCCGGGCGCGCCCGGCCCTACCAGTGGGCACAATCGCCGATACGCGTGTAGGGCGGGGCGAGCCCCGCCGACGACGCCCGAAATTCCAACAACGCCGCGAGTTCCCACGACGTCGGCCGGGCGCGCCCGGCCCTACCGGTGGCCACGATCGCCAATGCGCGTAGGAACCCCGTAGGCGGGGCGAGCCCCGCCGACAACGCCCAATCGAGGGTGCCGGCCACGGCACGCA
>CAZAQG010000031.1:0-17506 GCA_964487445.1 uncultured Chromatiales bacterium | reverse complement strand
GGCGGGGCGAGCCCCGCCGACAACGCCCAATCGAGGGTGCCGGCCACGGCACGCACCCGAGTCCCGGTCGTGGAAAAGCGCCACGGAATCCACGGACCGCACCCTATCCGGTCCGTGGATTCCGTGAGGTCCGTGGCTCATCTCGACACCATCACGAGGATCCGCGGCCTCGGCGGGGCGCGTCAAACGCCCGTGAGGCGCCGCTGCGCCTCGCGGTATTTCTCCGCGGTGCGGCGGATCACCTCGGCGGGCAGGGACGGCCCCGGCGCCGTCTTGTCCCAGTCCAGCGTCTCCAGATAGTCGCGCACGTACTGCTTGTCGAAGCTCGGTGGGCTGATCCCCGGGCGGTATTCATCAACCGGCCAGAAGCGTGAGGAATCCGGGGTCAGGACCTCGTCCATCAGCGTGAGCCGGCCCGCCTCGTCGAGGCCGAACTCGAACTTGGTGTCCGCGATGAGGATGCCGCGTGCACGGGCATAATCGGCCGCCTCGCGATAGATCCGCAGGCTGAGATCCCGTACCCGCTCGGCGAGATCCCGCCCCAGCAGTTCAACGGTCCGTTCGAAGGCGATGTTCTGATCGTGTTCGCCGGTCCCCGCCTTGGTGGACGGCGTATAGATCGGCTCGGGGAGCCGGTCGGCCTGACGCAGCCCGGGCGGGAGTTCGATGCCGCACACGGCACCGCTGCGCCGGTAGTCCTTCCACCCGGAACCGATGAGATAACCACGCACGATGGCCTCGACGGGCAGCGGATCGAGACGGTGCACCACCACCGCCCGCCCGTCGATCGCGGCGCGCTGCACGGCGTCGGCCACCACCTCTGCGAGGGGTGTGTCCGTCAGATGGTTCCCGATCAGATCCTGCGTGCGACGGAACCAGAAGTTGGAGACCGCCGTCAGGACGCGCCCCTTTCCGGGGATCGGGTCCGGAAGGATCACGTCGAAGGCCGAGAGCCGGTCCGTGGTGACGATCAGCAACCGGTCGTCGCCTACCCCGTAGAGATCGCGCACCTTCCCGCGATGAAGCAACGGAAGACCGTCCACCTTCGACTCGAACAACGCGTCCACCATGGATCCTCTCGCATCCTCAGTCCGTCTGATCCGAGCGTTCAAGGGGTCAGAGTACTTGAAATCCCAACTGCGCTGATGCTGCGATCCGGCGCTGGAAATTTCAAGTACTCTGCCCCCTTGAACTCCCACAAATTCCGACAGCGTCGGCCGGGCTCGCCCGGCCCTACCAAATACCACAATGCAACGGAAACCCCCTGTAGGGCGGGGCGAGCCCCGCCGACAACGCCCGGGATTTCAACGATGCCGGCACGGTCCCGCCGGGCGGAGTCTCGGTCCGGCGCGTTACCGTGTCAGCCCGACGAACACCGCCGGCAGGCGTTCGGGCAGGCGCTGCACGTGATCGACCACGCTGTAGCCCCGCGGGCCGAAGATCCTCGGCACGTATTCGTCGGCGTCGCTGTCCAGGGTCAGACAGTAGGTGAACACGCCGCGCGTGGCGAGTTCCTCGACCGCCTTCTTGGTATCCCGGCGCAGATATTGCGGGTCGCGAACGTCGATGTCCGCCGGTTCCCCGTCGCTGACCAGGAGCAGCAACTTCTTGCGTTCCGGGCGTCGCAGCAGGAAGCCGGCGGCGTGGCGCATCGCGGCCCCCATACGCGTGGAGAGGCCCCCGCGCATACCCGCGAGCCGCGCCTTCACCTTCTCGTCGTAGGGCTGGTCGAAATCCTTGAACCGGAAATACTGAACGTCGTGCCGCCCGTCCGAGGCAAAGCCGTGCACGGCGAACGGATCGCCGATGCCGTCGATCGCCCAGGCGAGCAGCGCGGTGGCCTCGCGCGCGAGTTGCACGACCGGACGGTCGCTGTCGCCGAGCGTCTCGTTGGTCGACTCCGAGAGATCCAGCAGGACGAGCACGGCGAGATCCCGGGTCTTGCGAATGTGGCGCATGTGGATCCGCGTATCGGGGCTTTGCCCCATGCGCAGGTCGACCATGGCGCGGATCGCGGCGTCCAGGTCGATCTCGTCGCCGCTCTCCTGGCGGCGCAGGCGAATCACCCCCTCGGGCTGGAGGCTGTCGATCACGTGTTTGATTCGCGAGGCCACCGGCTTGTATTCGTCCAGCACGCGGTCGATATCCGCCGGGTCGCCGCGCGGCTGGCGCTTCTCCAACACCGTGGCCCAATCGGGGCGGTGGAGCTGGATCCGGTAGTCCCACTCCGGGTAGTGGTGGGGCTCGCTGATCGGCTCGCGACCCTCCAGCCGGTTGATACTGATCCCTTCCGGATCACCGTCGCGGAAGAATTCGGTCTCCAGGGTCCAGATCTCCTGGGCGTCGTCGCCGGCCAGCTCGCAGTCGAGTTCGTTGACCATCTCCAGCACCGAGACGGTGCGCCGTACCTGCCGTTGGCCGGCCGGCACATACTCCACCCCTTCGTCCCAGACGTTTTCCGCAAACGACCAGATGAAGCGGTTGTCGTCGCGGTAGGGGATCGCCATCGATTCCAGCACCCTCAGACCCGGAATCGCGGCGCGCCCGCTCAGCCGGTTGATGAAGATCACTCCCAGGTCCCAACTCATGGCGTTGTCGCGCGGGCGCACCGCGAATTCCGCACGGAACGCCGCGGCCGCCTCACGCACCCAGGGGTCCGGGTCCTCGTAGGATTCATCCAGGAGCGCGTGGGCGCAGCGCTCGATGAGGTCGACGACGGGATCGGTCGGACAGCTCACCTCGCGCGCCTTTTCGTGGAAGGAGATCCACAACGGTCCCAGGCCCGGGAACTCGCAGATCGCCAGGCGTTCGATGCGCGCGTCCTCGAACAGCCCGATGAAGACCATCTGCGTCGGCGTCAGGGCCTCGGCGTCGATCGGGCGCTCGGTATAGGCGATGTGCGCCGCCGCGTGGGCGGCCGCCGCACGGTAGAGCAGCGCACCCGGAATGCCCGCGTAGTCGTCGTAGGCATCCGGCAGGTGAATCACTTGGTGCTCGATGAACGGCTTGTAGCCCTCGCGCGCTTCATAATCCCCGGAAGTCGGCCGCAGAAAGAAATCCCGGCCCCACAGGGCGCGCAGATAGAAGTTCAGGCGCCGGTGCTGATCGACGAACAGCGTGCCGCGCCGCTCCTGCTGGAGCACCGCGCGGCTGTCGTTCGACTCCAGTGCGAAGTAGCCGACCTGCTCCGTGAAGTCACGGGCGTGGGCCTGCGCGCCCCAGTTGGCCCAGCGGCGCAACCCGCCGAGGGTGAGTTTGGTCAGCAGCGCATCGAGGTGCTCGAGCATGGGCCGCAGCCCGCGCGGCACCTTGGCGGAGAGTTGGTGGATCAACCCGAGATAGGAGCGCAGCAGTTGCGCGTCGGCGAGACGCCGTGCGGCGATCGGGAGCGTGGCGAACAGCAGCGCGATCACCTGCCCGCTCACCATCGAGGAGAGTTTCATTGCGGCCGTGACGCAGTCCGGGATGACGTCCTCGCCGACGGCATTGGCCACGGCGGGCATCGCCTCCAGGTACGAGACGACCAGATCGGTGCCGCGTCCCAGCTCGCACAGGGCACGTGCGCCTTCCAGATAATTGCGCACGCCCGTCGGCGACATCACCCGCGCCGCTTCGGTGAAGCTCGCGTCGAAGGTGTCGCGCACCACCGGCGTGACCTTCTCCAGGAACGGGCGGTAATCCTCGAGATCGATGCTCATGGCATCGCAACCCTCGCGCCCCGGTCGATTCGGGCCTTACTTGCTATCGAGGCCGAGGATCATCCCGGCAAGCTTCTTGGCCTGGGCCGGTGTGGTCTGGCCCGGAGGCATCGGGAGCGAACCCCAGATGCCGGAACTACCGTCGGCGATACGCTTGGCCACTTCCGTGACCGCCCCCGCCTTGCCCTTGTACTTCCTGGCCACGGACATCCACGACGGCCCCACCACCTTGTAATCGAGTGCGTGGCAGCCCGTGCATACGAGCCCGTTGGACTCTAGGTAGGAGTCGATCTTGGCGGCATCCGCCCGGTTCCCCCCCGCCGCGATCGCCGGTTGCAGGAAGGCGGCAAAGGCCAACGCCCCGGCCACTGCGGTGAACCTCGTACGAAACCTGCTCATGGTAGGTCCTCCGATCGAGGTACGGTCCCCGGAGATCGGCCGCAGGGAGAAACCCCTGCCCCCAGCGGGCACTCGGATAGAAACTCAGGCGCCGGTGCTGATCGAAGAACATCGCGCCGCGTCGCCTCGGTGAATCTCGCGCCAAAGGCGTCACGCACTACCGGTGCGATCTTCCCCGGGAACGGGCGGTAATCTCCGAGATCGATACTCACGGCGCTGCGGGCGAATCGCGGTCCCACACACCGATCAACCTCCGGATCCGACCCGGGCGGATACCCCGCCGGAGCCCGTTCATCACGGTGAGCGGCACGGGGCCGCCCCGGACGGGGCGGCCCCGGCCGATCCGGGCCTTAGTCGAGACCGAGGATCATCTCGGCGAGCTTCTTGGCCTGGGCCGGGGTGGCCTGGCCCGAGGGCATCGGGACCGAGCCCCAGACGCCGGAACTGCCGTCGGCGATACGCTTGGTCACGTCCGCGAGCGCCCCCGCCTTACCCTTGTACCTCTTGGCCACGGCGTCCAGTGCCGGCCCCATCACCTTGTGATCGATCGCGTGGCAGCCCATGCACGAGAGTCCGTTGGACTCCACATAGGAGTTGAGCTTGGCGGCATCCGCCTTGCTCACTCCGGCCATGGCCGCCGGCTGCAGGAAGGCAGCAAGTACCAGTGTTCCGGCCGCCGCGGTGAACATCGTACGAAACCTGCTCATGGTATATCCTCCGATTGAAGTAAACGCTCCACAAAAGCATAGGTTACCACCCGCGCCGGCGCGACCGCGGCACGCGACCGCAACGCCCCGCCAACACTAAGCGACTCATCATACCAGCCTCTCCGAGCCCGGGCACTTGGCCGGGATCAATTCCCGGCGAGCGCCTGTCAGAAATACGTCTCGACCGCCGCATCCAGCGTGTCGCGCATGTCCGGATCGTCGGTGATCGGGCGCACCAGCGTCATCCGACACGCGACCCTGGGGGCGATCCCCTTGACGATAAGCTGGCCCGCGTAGACCAGCAGCCGGGTGGAGATCCCCTCGTCCAGCCCGTGGCCCTTGAGGTTGCGGGCCCGGTGAGAGATCGATACCAGCTTTCCGGCCAGCTCCGCGTCGACGCCCGTCTCGTGCGCCACGATTTCCGTCTCGACCTCGGCCGGCGGGTAGTCGAAGTCGAGCGCCCCGAAGCGCTGCTTGGTCGACTGCTTGAGATCCTTCATCAGGCTCTGGTAGCCGGGATTGTACGAGATGACGAGCTGGAAATCCGGGTGTGCCGCCACCACCTCGCCTTTCTTCTCCAGCGGCAGCGTGCGTCGATGGTCGGTGAGCGGATGGATCACCACGGTGGTATCCTGGCGCGCCTCGACGATCTCGTCGAGATAGCAGATCGCACCGATGCGCGCCGCGACCGTCAGCGGGCCGTCCTTCCAGTGGGTGCCATCGGCGTCCAGCAGGTAGCGCCCGACCAGATCCGAGGCGCTCATGTCCTCGTTGCAGGCCACCGTGATCAGCGGGCGCTCCAGCTTCCAGGCCAAGTACTCCACGAAGCGGGACTTGCCGCAGCCCGTGGGACCCTTGAGCATGATCGGCATGCGCGCGGCATAGGCGGCCTCGTAGAGTTCGATCTCGTCGCCCACCGCCCGGTAATAAGGCTCTTCCGGGATTCGGTATTGTCCCACCTCGGACATGAAGGCCCCCTGCAGCTGCGTAGGTAAAAAATCCTTGCGAGCAGCCCCGATCGCGGGGTGAGCAAGCACGGCGCGTCCACCTGCTTTCATTCGACCGCCCGACGCACCGCACACGCCGGACGTCGCGGCACCCCGACAAGAGGGCCCCCACCCGGCAGGTCCGGACGGGGGCCCGCCGTCGGATCACGCCTTGATCGGCCCCCGGTAGATCACCATCGCGGCGCCCTGGGACTGCTTATAGGTATCATAGCCGACGAGCCGCACGTGGTGCGTCGGATTGGCCTTGTGACAGGCCTCCGCCTCGGCCAGGATGCGATCCACGTCGGTCTCGCCGAACATGGGCAGCTTCCACATGTACCAGTAGTAGCCTGTGGCGTTCTCCGGCTCGGTGTGCTCGATCGCCGGATTCCAGCCCTTCTTCACGATGTACTCCACCTGCTTGTGGATCCTCTTTTTGTCCATCTCCGGCAGGTAGGAGAAGGTCTCGAACTTGCGGCTGGCGGGGTCGCTCAGCCGCGACGGGTAATCCTGCAATTCGCTCATCTCGATGCTTCCTCTTCCAATCGGTTCGGCGCCGTGCCGCACGCCCGCTGTCCCGGGGTGCGGCACGGTGCGGGGATCACTTGTGGGCGACGTCCAGCTTGTCCACGGTGTCGAACTCGAACTTGATCTCCTTCCAGGTCTCCATCGCCGCCTTCAGCTCCGAGCTGTGCTTGGCCGCGGCGGTGAGGATCTCCTTACCCTCCTTTTCGAGTTCCCGGCCCTCGTTGCGGGCCTCCACGCAGGCCTCCAGGGCCACGCGATTGGCCGCGGCGCCCGCGGCGTTGCCCCACGGATGCCCGAGGGTGCCGCCGCCGAACTGGAGCACCGAGTCGTCCCCGAAGATGCTCACCAGGGCCGGCATGTGCCAGACGTGGATGCCGCCGGAGGCCACCGGAAACACGCCCGGCATAGAGCCCCAGTCCTGGTCGAAGAACAGGCCCCGGCTGCGGTCTTCCTTGACGAAGCGATCGCGCATGATGTCGATCCAGCCGAGTGTCGCGGCCCGGTCGCCCTCGAGCTTGCCCACGACGGTGCCCGAGTGCAGGTGGTCGCCCCCCGACAGGCGCAGGATCTTGGTCAGCACCCGGAAGTGGATGCCGTGCTTGGGGTGACGGTCGAGCACCGCATGCATGGCGCGGTGGATGTGCAGCAGCATGCCGTTGTCCCGGCACCAGTTGGCCAGGCCGGTGTTGGCGCAGAACCCGCCGGTGATGTAATCGTGCATGATGATGGGCATGCCGAGTTCCTTGGCGTACTCGGCCCGCTGGTACATCGCCTCCGGGGTCGGCGCGGTCACGTTGCAGTAGTGACCCTTGCGCTCGCCGGTCTCGGCCTCGGCCTTGTGGATGGCCTCGGCCACGAACGAGAAGCGGTCGCGCCAGCGCATGAACGGCTGCGAATTGACGTTCTCGTCGTCCTTGGTGAAATCCAGGCCGCCGCGCAGACACTCGTAGACGGCACGGCCGTAATTCTTCGCGGACAACCCGAGCTTCGGCTTGATCGTGCAGCCGAGCAGCGGACGGCCGTATTTGTTGAGTTTGTCACGCTCGACCCGGATGCCGTTGGGCGGCCCGCCGCAGGTCTTCACGTAGGCGATCGGGATGCGCAGGTCCTCCAGGCGCAGGTGGCGCAGGGCCTTGAAGCCGAACACGTTGCCCACCAGGGAGGTGAACACGTTCACCACCGAGCCCTCCTCGAAGAGGTCGATGGGGTAGGCCACGAAGGCGTAGAAGGACTCGTCGTCGCCCGGCACGTCCTCGATGCGGTAGGCGCGGCCCTTGTAGTAGTCGAGATCGGTCAGCAGGTCGGTCCACACCGTGGTCCAAGTCCCGGTCGAGGACTCGGCCGCCACCGCCGCGGCGGCCTCCTCGCGCGCCACGCCCGGCTGCGCGGTGACCTTGAAGCAGGCCAGAATGTCGGTATCGGAGACCGGGTAGTCCGGCTCCCAATAGGTTTCGCGGTACTCCTTGACGCCCGCCTGATAGGTCTTCTTGGTCGACATGTGTCTTCCTCCGTCATCACGAGATGTTCGGTCCGCGCCGCACCGGGCGGCACAAACCGGGAATTTGCGGGTCCGGCTCCGCCCCGTGATCCACGGAAACGGCCGAGCGCGATCTCCATGCCAGTGTTCGTGTTCGCCAGTATAGATCGACAAACCATAATGTAAACTAAATTAATCTGATCATTTTAATAAACTTTCACTGATGTTATAGTCGTCCTCGACATGCACCTGACCCTGCGCCAGCTCCAGGTCTTCGAGGCCGTGGCCCGACACCGCAGCTACACCCGCGCGGCCCGCGAACTGCACCTGACCCAACCGGCTGTCTCCATGCAGATCAAGCAGTTGGAGGAATCCCTGGGGCTCCCCCTGTTCGAGCAGATCGGCAAGCGGATCTACCTGACCCAGGCCGGGCGCGAGATGGACCACTACGGCCGGGTGATCGCCCGGCAGCTCGCCGACGCGGAGGCGGTACTCGAGGACCTCAAGGGCCTGAAGCGCGGTCACTTGGCCCTGGCCGTGGCCAGCACCGCGAACTACTTCGCGACCCGGCTGCTGGCGAACTTCTGCAACCGCTACGAGGGCGTCACCTTCAGCCTCGATGTCACCAACCGCGAACGCCTGCTCGGGCATCTCGAACAGAACGACACCGACCTGGTGATCATGGGGCACCCCCCAGAGCGGTTGCCCCTGGCCGCGGAAGCGTTCATGGAGAATCCGCTGGTGCTGATCGCCCCGCCGGACCACCCCCTCGTAGGCCGTCGGCGCATCCCCCTGGCGCGGCTCCGACAGGAGCGCTTTCTGGTCCGCGAGCGCGCCTCGGGCACACGCAGCGCCATGGAGCGGTTCTTCGCCGAGCGCGACGTGACCCTGGCCAGCGGCATGGAGATGAACAGCAACGAGGCCATCAAGCAGGCCGTGCAGGCCGGGCTCGGACTCGGTATCGTCTCGCTGCACACCCTGGCGCTGGAACTGCGCAGCGGTGTGCTGGCCACGCTCGACGCAGAGGGCTTCCCGATCCTCCGCCACTGGTACTTGGTGCACCGGCATGGCAAGCGTCTCTCGCCGATGGCCGAGACCTTCCGCCGCTTCGTGCTCGACGAGGCCCGGCGACTGGTCGAGCCCGAGCCCGCCCCGAATCGAACCGCTCCCCCGCCGCCGCAGTAGAACCTCCCAAGTCCGACAGGCTCCCGGTGCGGAAGATGCGGGCGCGGCGTGGTTGGCCCTATAATCGGTTTTTTCGTCGCGCCCGTCGGCGGGCGCCGTCACCCGCATCGAGAAAAAGGACCGACCCATGTCCGACAATCCACGCAGCCGCAGAATCACCGAGGGCGTCAAGCGCACCCCCAACCGCGCCATGCTGCGCGCGGTCGGCTTCGGCGACGACGACTTCTCCAAACCGATCGTCGGCGTGGCCAACACCTACAGCAACCTGACCCCCTGCAACGTCGGCATCAACGAACTCGCCGAAGGCGCCGTCGAGGCCCTGCACGCGGCCGGCGCCATGCCGCAGGTCTTCGGGACCATCACCGTCTCCGACGGGATCGCGATGGGCACCGAGGGCATGAAGTACTCGCTGGTCTCGCGCGAGGTGATCGCCGACTCGATCGAAACCGTGTGCAGCGCCCAGAGCATGGACGGCGTGCTCACCTTCGGCGGCTGCGACAAGAACATGCCCGGTGCGATGATGGCCATCGCACGCCTCGATATCCCCGGGATCTTCGTCTACGGCGGCACCATCGAGCCGGGCCATTACGAAGGGCGCGACCTGACCATCGTCAGCGCCTTCGAGGCGGTCGGCCAGTTCGCCGCGCACCGCATCGAGGAGCGCGAGCTGGTCGAGGTCGAGCACCGCGCCTGTCCCGGCCCCGGCGCATGCGGCGGCATGTTTACGGCCAACACCATGTCCGGCGCCATCGAGGCGATGGGCATGAGTCTGCCCTACTCTTCCACCATGTCCGCCGTGGACCACGAGAAGGCCGAGAGCGCGGTGCGCTCGGCCGAGGTCCTCGTCGAGGCCATCCGCCGCAAGCGCCTGCCGCGCGCGATCCTCACCCGAGAGGCGTTCGAGAACGCCATCGCCGTGGTCATGGCGCTCGGCGGCTCGACCAACGCCGTGCTCCACCTGCCCGCGATCGCGCACGCCGCGGACGTCGAACTGGGCCTCGATGACTTCGAGCGCATCCGCACGCGCGTGCCGGTGCTCTGCGATCTCAAACCCTCCGGGCGCTTCGTCACCGCCGATCTGCACCGTGCCGGCGGCGTACCGCAGGTCATGAAGATACTGCTCGAACACGGCGTGCTGCACGGCGACTGCCCGACCATCACCGGGCAGACGATCGCCGAAGTATTGCGCGAGATCCCCCCGGCGCCGCCGACCGGCCAGGAAGTCATCCGGCCATGGGACGATCCGGTCTATCCGCAGGGCCACCTGGTGATCCTGCGCGGCAACCTCGCCACCGAGGGCGCGGTGGCCAAGGTCACCGGCGAGAAGAGCCCGAGCATCACCGGCCCGGCCCGGGTCTTCGAGTCCGAGGAGGAGTGTCTGGAGGCGATCCTCGCCGGGCGCATCCGCCCCGGCGACGTGCTGGTCATCCGCCACGAGGGCCCGCGCGGCGGACCCGGGATGCGCGAGATGCTCGCACCCACCTCGGCGCTGATCGGCGCGGGTCTGGGCGGCAGCGTCGGACTCATCACCGACGGGCGCTTCTCCGGCGGCACCTTCGGCATCGTGGTCGGACACGTCGCTCCGGAGGCGGCGGTCGGCGGGACCATCGCGCTGGTGCACGACGGCGATTCGATCATCATCGACGCGCACCGTCACCTGCTGCAGCTCGACGTCGGCGACGAGGAACTCGCGCGCCGGCGCGCCGCTTGGCGCCCGCCCGCGCCGCGTTACACGCGCGGCGTGCTCGCCAAATACGCCCGGCTGGTGTCCTCGGCGGCGCACGGCGCGGTAACCGACCTGGGCCTTTTTTGAGCGGTCGTTTCGCAGCGACGCCGGCCGGGCGCGCCCGGCCCTGCAGGGGGGTCCACCGGCATTGGCAGGACCTGTAGGGCGGGGCGCGCCCCGCCGGCGTCGCCCGATCCAGAGCACCGGCCACGGCGCGCACCCGGGATCCGGTCGCAATCGCGGCTTGACTCTGCACTATGGCGTAAGGTTTAGGATGTGCTTCGATTATGGGGCGCGCGGGCGCACCGAAGCGAATGCCGGATGGGCGGTAGTGCGCAAGTGATCCATGTTGCGCCCCCCCGGTCCGGAGTATACATTTGGAACGGATATCGATGCGGCCCGCAACGCGGCCCGAGGAGTCTATGATCCGCCGACTGCGCCGGCAACGCCGTTTCCTGGGCCGCACCCTGCTGGCCCTGTTGGCGTTTGCCTTGGGCGGCATACTCCTGGTGCCGTGCACTACGGCCATAGCCGCGCCCACGCGCGCCACTCCGGTACAGTCCGGTCCGCAGATCGACGTACGTTGCGACGGGTCGTGCTCGATGCCCGATCACGCCGGCGGCGGCGACTCCCCGATCTGCACCCAGGGGTGCGCGGGCGGACATACCCTGCCCGCGCTCGCGGTGACCGCCTCGATTCCCGCGGCACACATGGCGCCTGCGCTCCACGCGCTCGCGATGTCCGCCTACGGGGCCTCGCCCCGCGTGATTCCCTTCCCCCCCGCCGCGAACCGTCCTCCGCCGCGGCCCGTACCACACCAGAGTTTCGCCATCCTGCTGATCTGATCAATCCCTGCGGAAGGTTCTGTTCGACCCTTTTCCCGTAGGAGACCGATCATGTCCCGTTGGTTTGCGGCCCTCACAGGGCCCCTCGTGCTGGCGTTCGCGACCGTTGTTGCGGGCGCGCCGCTCCCGGATGCGCCGGCGAGCACCATACTGAACGTACAGGCGGCGGTACACACCGCGCTCGAACGCAGTCCGGCCCTGGCCGGGATACGCGCCGAGGCGCGCGCCCTCGCCCAGATCCCCGCGCAGGTCGGCTCGCTGCCGGACCCGCGGCTCAGCTTCAACGCCATCGCCCTGCCCACCGACACCTTCGAAACGGGCCAGGAGCCCATGACTCAACTCCAGGTGGGGGTGAGTCAGGCGATCCCGTTCCCCGGCAAGCTCGCACTGCGCGCCGACGCCGCGCGCTTCCGGGCGCAGGCCGCGGACCAAGCGGTCGCCGAGAGGCGTCTGCGGCTCATCCGCGACGTGCGCCGCGCCTGGTGGCAGACGTTCTACCTGGACCGCGCCCTCGACACCGTGGCGGAAAACCTCGGGCTCATGCGCCAGTTCGTACAGATCGCGCAGACCAAGTACCGGGTCGGCCGCGGGCTGCAACAGGACGTGCTGTTGGCGCAACTGGAACTCTCGCGGCTGCTGGACCGGCAGGTGCAGTTGCGGGCCGCGCGCCGCGCCCAGACCGCGCGCCTCAACGCACTGCTGAACCGCCCCATCGACACGCCGATCCGGCTGCCGCGGCGCTCCGCCACCGATCTGCCCACGACACCGCCCGAGCGAGCGCTGCTCACGGACGCCGACCGTGACCGCCCGTTGCTGGCCGCCCAGCGCCGGCTGATCGCGGCGGCGGGTTCGCGTGTGGCGCTGGCGCGCCGGGATTACCTGCCCGACTTCACGCTCGGCGCGGCCTACGGCTTGCGCGCGGGCCGCAATCCCAACGGCACCGGCCGGGTGAACCTCGCCACCTTCATGTTCAGCATGCGCATACCACTGTACGCCGCCACCAAACAGGCGCGCGCAGTCGATCAGCGCGACGCCGAACTGATCGCCGCCCGCCACACCTTCGAGGACCTGCGCGACCGCGTCCATGCCCAGGTCGCGGTGAGCCTCGCCGACTACCGGCGCAGCCGCGAGGAATTCGTACTGTTCCGCACCGGCATCCTGCCGCAGGCGCGCCAGACCGTGCAGGCGATGCTCGCCGGCTACCAAGTGAGCAAGGTCGACTTCCTCAACCTGGTGCGCGCCCAGACCACTCTCTACAACTATGAGACCCGCTACTGGCAGAGCCTGGCGAATGCACGCCGCGCCCTTGCCGACCTCGACGCCGCCGTCGGCAAGGAGAACCTCCCATGAGCCCTCATACACCGCGACCGCAGGACTCGATCAACGCGGCCGAAGGCCGTCACCGTTTCCCGCCGCGCCAGAACGGCCGTTGGGCGGCGGGCCCGGGCGCCCTCGTCGCCGTCCTTCTCGCATTGGGTGTCGGCGCAGCCGTCGGCTACTGGTACGCGGCGCGCACGGCGGATAGGTCCCCCGCGAAAACCGCCACGTCGGCCCCGCCGGCGTCCAAGGCGCGCCGGATCCTCTACTACCGCAGCCCGATGAACCCCTCCGCCACCTCGCCGGTCCCGACCAAGGACTCCATGGGCATGGACTATGTGCCGGTATACGCGGACGAGGCACAGGCCGCAGTGCCGGGCACCGTGCGCATCGACCCGGTGATCGTGCAGGATATCGGCGTGCGCACCGCGACGGTGGTGCGACGCACGATCAGCCGCCGGGTGCGCGCGGTGGGTCGGGTCACCTACGACGAGGACCTGCTCACGCGACTGCACCCGAAGGTCAAGGGATGGGTGCAGCGCACCTATGTCGATCGGACCGGCCAGAAGGTGGCGAAGGGCGCCATCCTGCTCAGCATCTATTCACCGCAACTGGTCACCAGCGAACAGGAGTATCTGTTGGCCCTGCGCAATCGTCGGGTGCTCGAGAACAGCCCGTTCCCGGACATCCGTCGCGGCGCCCGCGAGCTGATGCGCACCGCGCGCGAGCGACTGGCCCTGCTCGACATGCCGGCCGCACAGATCCGGCAACTGGAACGCACCGGGCGGGTCCTGCGCGACGTGCAGATCCGCTCCCCGTTCAGCGGCTACGTCATGCGGGTCGGCGCGCGCGACGGCCAGTACGTGACCCCCGGAACCGAACTCTATGCGATCGCCGACCTGCATAAGGTCTGGGTGTATGCCTACATCTACGAATACGAGATCCCCTGGGTGCGCAAGGGCGACGAGGCCGAACTGCACCTCGCGGCACTGCCCGGCAAGACCTTCCGCGGGCGCATCACCTACGTGTACCCCGACCTCGACATGAAGACCCGGACGCTGCGCGTGCGGTTCGAATTCGACAACCCGAACCTGGAACTCAAACCCATGATGTTCGCGAACGTCTCCATTCACGCGGCGCCGAGGCGCAACGCCGTGGTGGTGCCCTCGCAGGCGGTGATCCGCACCGGCACCCGGAACGTGGTGTTCGTGGTACGCGCCCCGGGCAAGTTCGAGCCGCGCGATGTGCGCCTCGGCGTCACCAGCGAGGGACTCACGCAGATCCTCTCCGGCCTGCGCCCCGGCGAGCGGGTCGTGACCTCGGCCGAGTTCCTGATCGACTCCGAATCGAACCTGCGCGAAGCGGCGGCGAAGATGCTCGAACCCGAAAAGTCGGCGGGGGCGGGGTCGGCGACCGCCAAGGAACCGGCCCCGGCGGCCGGGCCCGGCGTAAAGAGCGGCGCGGAGAAGGAGGCGGGCCATGATTGAGGCGATCATCAGCGCCTCGCTTCGCAACAAATTCCTGGTCGGCATCGGCACCCTGGTGCTGGTGGTGGCGGGCATTTGGGCGGTGCGCACCATTCCCCTGGATGCCATACCCGACCTCTCGGACGTGCAGGTGATCGTCTTCACCCGCTACCCCGGACAGGCCCCGCAGGTGGTGGAGGACCAGGTGACCTACCCCCTGACCACCGCCATGCTTGCGGTGCCCAACGCCAAAGTAGTGCGCGGCTACTCGTTCTTCGGCCTGTCGTTCGTCTACATCCTGTTCAAGGACGGCACCGATATGTACTGGGCGCGCTCCCGGGTGTTGGAGTACCTGAACTACGTGAGCAAACAGCTGCCTCCGGGGGTGACGCCGACGCTGGGACCCGACGCGACCGGGGTGGGCTGGATCTACGAGTACGCCCTGGTGGACCGCAGCGGACGGCACGACCTCGCGCAGTTGCGCTCCCTTCAGGACTGGTACCTGCGCTACGGGCTGGAGACCGTGCCCGGGGTCTCCGAGGTCGCCTCCATCGGCGGCTACGTCAAGCAGTATCAGGTGGAGGTCGATCCCAACGCGCTCGCCGCCTACGGCATCCCGCTCTCGCGCGTCAAGCGCGCCATCCGCCGATCCAACAACGACGTCGGCGGCCGACTGCTGGAGATGTCGGAGACCGAGTACATGGTGCGCGCCCTGGGCTACATCCACTCGATCCGCGATCTCGAGGACATCCCCCTGGGCGTGGACCGCAACGGCACCCCGATCCTGCTGCGCCAAGTGGCGCGCGTGCACCTCGGACCGGAGTTGCGCCGCGGTGTCGCCGAGCTGAACGGGCGGGGCGAAGTCGCCGGAGGCATCGTCATCATGCGCTTCGGCGGAAACGCACTGGCGACCATCCGCAAGGTGCGGGCCAAGCTCGCCGAACTGGAGAAGGGCCTGCCGAAGGGCGTCGAGGTGGTCCCGGTCTACGACCGCGGGGGACTCATCGAGCGCGCCGTACACAACCTGAGCGAGAAACTGGTCGAGGAGTTCATCGTCGTCAGCGCGGTGTGCATCCTGTTCCTGTTGCACGCCCGTTCCGCGCTGGTCGCGATCCTGTCGCTGCCCATCGGCCTGCTGCTCGCATTTCTCGCCATGCGCTGGCAGGGCATCAGCGCCAACATCATGTCGCTGGGCGGGCTCGCGATCACCATCGGCGCGATGGTGGACGGGGCGATCGTCATGATCGAGAACGCCCACAAACACCTCGAACAGGCCGTCCACGACAAGGGCGCCCTCTTGACCGGCACCGAACGCTGGGCCGCGATCTCGGTGGCCGCCCGGGAGGTCGGCCCGGCGCTGTTCTTCTCGCTGCTGATCATCACCGTCTCCTACGTGGTCATCTTCACCCTCCAGGCACAGGAGGGGCGGCTGTTCAAGCCGCTGGCGTTCACCAGCAGCTACGCGATGGCCGGTGCCGCCCTGCTGGCGGTGACGCTGGTACCGGTGCTGATGGGCTACTTCATCCGCGGGCGGATCCTGCCGGAGGCACGCAATCCGGTGAACCGGCTCCTGCACTTCCTGCACGCGCCGGCCCTGAGTACGCTCCTGAAGTGGCGCCGCACCACCCTCGTCGTGGCGCTGGCGCTGCTGGCGGCGACCTACTATCCGATCTCACGGCTCGGCAGCGAATTCATGCCGCCGCTGAACGAGGGCGACATCCTCTACATGCCCTCCCTGTTCCCGGGGATCTCCATCACCAAGGCCAAGGAGGTGCTGCAACAGACCGACAAGATCCTCAAGACCTTCCCGGAGGTGAAGACCGTGTTCGGCAAGGCCGGGCGCGCCGACACCGCCACCGACGCGGCGCCGCTGTCGATGATCGAGACCATCGTGCAACTCAAACCGCGCGCACGGTGGCCGGACCCGTCGCTGACCGTGCACGGACTGATGCGCAAGATGGACGCCGCGATCCATTTCCCGGGTATCGCCAATGCCTGGACCTACCCCATCAAGACGCGCATCGACATGCTCTCCACGGGCATCAAGACCCCGGTCGGGATCAAGATCGCCGGCCCGAACCTGTCGGTGCTCCAGCGCCTGTCCAAGCGGACCGAGGAGGCGATGAAGACCCTGCCGGAGACCCTGTCGGCGTTCGGGGACCGGTCGGTGGGCGGTTACTACCTCGACATCCGCATCAAACGTCGCGCCGCGGCACGCTACGGGCTGACGGTCGGCGATATCGAGGACGTGATCCAGAGCGCCATCGGCGGCATGAACGTCACCGAGACCGTGGAGGGCCTGGAACGCTACCCGGTGAACGTGCGCTATCCGCGCGGACTGCGCGACAGCCTGCCGCGCCTGAGGCGGGTGCTCATCCCCACGCCCACCGGCGCCCAGGTCCCGCTGGACCTGGTCGCGACGCTGAAGCTCGATCGCGGCCCGCCGGTGATCAAGACCGAGGAGGCGCGCCCCACGGCGTGGGTGTATGTCGACATCCGCACCTCGGACGTGGGCGGCTTCGTCGCCAAGGCGAAGCGTGTGTTCGCCCGCGAGGTCAAGTTGCCCCCCGGCTACACGGTGACTTGGTCGGGACAGTATGAATACATGGAGCGCGCCGCCAAGCGCATGCGCATCGTGATCCCGCTCACGCTGCTTGCGATCTTCGTGCTGCTGTATCTCAACTTCCGCAACCTCACCGAACCGCTGTTGGTCATGCTGTCGGTGCCGTTCGCGCTGGTGGGCGGGTTCTGGCTGGTCTACTGGTACGGATTCAATCTGTCCGTGGCGGTCGCCGTCGGGTTCATCGCACTGTCCGGCGTCGCGGTGGAGATCGGCGTACTGGTGCTGACCTTCATCGACCGCAAGCTCGCCGAGCGATATCACGCGCAGAGGGGCACGCTGGACCCGCGGGCGATCGGGAGCGCGGTACACGACGGGACCTCGGAGCGGGTACGCCCGATCGCCATGACCGCCATCGCGGTGATCGCGGGACTGGTGCCCATCATGCTCGGTTCCGGGACCGGCTCGGAGGTCATGCAACGCATCGCCGCCCCCATGCTCGGAGGCATGGTCACCGCCACCCTGCTCAGCCTGCTGGTGCTGCCGGTGCTCTATGCGTGGATCCTGCAACGGCGCGAGGAACGGCGACGGCACCGGGGCTGAATTCAGCCC
>CAZAQG010000030.1:0-27628 GCA_964487445.1 uncultured Chromatiales bacterium | reverse complement strand
CCCGTTGCTATGCTCGGTTTACAGGATGCGCACGCCCTCGTGTTCGAGCATGCGGGTCAGGCGGATGAGCGGCAGGCCCATGAGCGCGCTGGGATCGTCGCCGATGAGGCGTTCGAACAGCGCGATGCCCAGGCCCTCGGAGCGGAAGCTCCCGGCACAGTTGAAGGGCCGCTCGCGCTCGACGTAGCGTTCGATCTGATCGCGGGTCAGGCGCCGGAACACCACCTCGAAGGGAACCACGTCGGCCTGCATGCGCCCGCTCGCCGTGTTGAGCAGGGCCAGGCCGACGGCGAAGCGCACGCTGCGTCCGGCTGCGTGCAGGAGTTGGAGGCGGGCGTTCTCGTCGTCGCCGGGCTTGCCGAGGATGCGGCCCTCGATCACGGCGACCTGATCGGAGCCGATGATGAGCGCCTTCGGAAACGCCTTGGCTGCGGAACGGGCCTTCGCCTGCGCCAGGCGCTCGACGAGGGCCTCCGGCGCTTCGTCGGGGTGCGGGGTCTCGTCCACCTCGGGCGCGCAGGTCTCGAAATCCAGGCCCAGGCGTTTCAGCAGTTCGCGTCGATAGGGCGAGGTGGAGGCGAGGACCAGCCGGCCCGGCGGGGCGGGGGGCGGGGCGTTCACGGTCGGATCTCGATCAGCGTTTCGTCGGGATTGACCTTGTCGCCCTTGACGACGTAGACCGCCGCGACGGTCCCGGCGATGGGGGCCTGCACTTCGGTCTCCATCTTCATCGCCTCGCTCACCAGCAGCGGGTCGCCGGCCTGTACCGTGTCGCCGGGTTGGACCCGGACCTCCACGATCGTGCCGGGCATCGCCGCGGTCACGTGGCCCGGGCCGCTGGGGCGCGGCCGGCGGCTGCCCTGCACGGTGGTACGGCGACCCGGCGCAGCGGAATCCGCGGCCTCCTCCGGACCATCCAACGCCTCGACCAGAATCTCCTCGGGCATGCCGTCGACGTACACGTAGAACGGGCGTTGATGCCGCGTGTGGTGGCCGCTGCCGGTGACCTGGATATGGTAGGTCTCGCCGTGCAGGGTGACGTTGAATTCGGTGGGCACCGCCGCCGGTTCGGCGGTCTCCGTCCCCGGGATCTGCAGCGGCTCGGGCACCAGCGTGCCCGCGGCGCGATGTTCGAGGAATTCGCGCCCCAACTCGGGGAACATGGCGAGGGTCATCACGTCCTCGTCGCTGACGGCGAGGGTCCCGGCGGCCTCGCGAAGGGCATCCATTTCCGGGGGCAGGGCGTCGGCGGGGCGCGCCTCCATGACCTCGGCATTGCCGATCGCCAATTGCCGCACCCAGTCGTTGATCGGGGCGGGCGCCTTTCCGTAGCGGCCCTGCAGGTACAATTTCACCTCGTTGGTGATGGTCTTGTACCGGGCCCCGGTGAGCACGTTGAGCAGGGCCTGGGTTCCGACGATCTGCGAGGTCGGCGTCACCAACGGCGGATAGCCGAGGTCTTCGCGCACGCGCGGGATCTCGGCGAGCACCTCGTCGAGGCGACTCAGGGCGTCCTGCTCGCGCAACTGTTGGTAGAGGTTGCTGATCATGCCGCCGGGGACTTGGTTGGTCTGCACGCGGGTATCGGGAACCGCGTACTCGCCTTCGAAGCGACGGTACTTGCGCCGCACCTCCAGGAAGTAGGCGCTGATCGACTGCAGCAACGCGAGATCCAGGCCGGTGTCGTATTCGGTTCCCTGCAGGGCCGCTACGATGCTCTCGGTGGCGGGGTGGCTCGGGCCGTCGGCGAAGGCCGAGACGGCCGTGTCGATGTGGCTGCACCCGTTCTCGATCGCCTTCAGATGCGACATGTAGGCGAGCCCCGCGCTGTTGTGGCTGTGCAGGTGCAGGGGTACGCGCACCACCGCGTGCAGCGCCCGAAACAACTCGCCCGCCACCGTGGGCGTGAGCAGGCCGGCCATGTCCTTGACCACGATGCTGTCGCAGCCCATCGCCTCCAGCGTGCGCGCCATCTCCACGAAGCGCGGGACATCGTGTACCGGGCTGGTCGTGTAGCAGATCGTCCCCTGGGCGTGCTTGCCGAGCGTCTTGACCGCTTCCACCGGGACTTCCAGATTGCGCAGGTCGTTGAGCGCGTCGAAGATGCGGAACACGTCGATCCCGTTGGCGACGGCGCGTTCCACGAAGGCACGAACCACGTCGTCCGGGTAGTGGCGATAGCCGAGCAGGTTCTGGCCGCGGAGCAGCATCTGCAGGCGCGTCCCGGGCAACGCCTCGCGCAGACGCCGCAACCGTTCCCAGGGATCTTCCTTGAGGTAGCGCAGGCAGGCATCGAAGGTCGCGCCGCCCCATACCTCGAGCGACCAGTAGCCGACGCGGTCGAGCCGCGCGCAGGCCGGCAGCATGTCTTCGGTGCGCATTCGCGTGGCGATCAGCGACTGGTGCGCGTCGCGCAGGATGACGTCGGTGATCCGGACCGTGGGCATATCGGTTCGCGCCTCGAACGCTGAAACCCGGGCGTTTCTCAGAGCCCGGCCTGTGCCGCGAGTGCGGCGGCGATGGCCGCCGCAACCTCGCGGCGCGGGCGGTTCGCCGTGTAATCCGCCAGTTCCGGGTGGCGTTCCACGAAGCCGGTATCGAAGCGTCCGGCCCGGAAGTCCGGATCGTCCAGTATCCGCAGATGATAGGGGATGGTGGTGCGCACGCCGAACACGCCGATATCGCGCAACGCCCGCCGCGCGCGTCGCAGCACCCCGTCCCAGTCACGCGCCCACACGGTAAGTTTGACACACATCGAGTCGTAATAGGGCGGGATATCGTATCCGGTATAGATGGCGCCGTCGGTGCGCACGCCGGGCCCGCCCGGTGCGAAGTAGCGGGTAATGCGCCCGAAGCTCGGGAGGAAGTCGTTCTTCGGATCCTCGGCGTTGATCCGGAACTCCATGGCGACGCCGTTGGCCCGTACTTCGTCCTGGGTGAAGTCGAGGGGCTCGCCGTCGGCGATGCGGATCTGTTCCTGCACGATGTCGATCCCGGTGATCTCCTCGGTGACGGTGTGCTCGACCTGCAGGCGCGTGTTCATCTCCATGAAATAGAACCGGCCCTCGCCGTCGAGCAGGAACTCGACGGTGCCGGCGTTTTCGTAGCCCGCGGCGCGGGCGGCGCGTAGGGCCGTCTCGCCCAGCGCCCTGCGCTGCGCGTCGTCGATCTGCGGGGACGGCGCCATTTCGATGAGCTTCTGGTGACGGCGCTGGATCGAACAGTCCCGCTCGAGCAGATGCACCACGTTGCCGTGGCGGTCGGCGAGCACCTGAACCTCGATGTGGCGCGGGTTGGCGATGAACTTCTCGAGGAAGATCTCGGCGCGACCGAAGGCCTTGCCCGCCTCCGAGAGCACGCGTTCGTAGTGGCGGTGCAACTCATCGGGCGAGGCGCAGCGCCGAATGCCGCGCCCGCCGCCGCCGGAGGTGGCCTTGAGCATGACCGGGTAGCCGATCTCATCGGCGATCGCGAGCGCCTCCTCGAGACTCGTCACGTTGCCTTCGCTGCCCGGGGTCACAGGGATTCCGGCGGCCCGCATGGTGCGCCGCGCCTCGGTTTTGTCACCCATGCGCCGGATGACTTCGGCCGGCGGGCCGACGAAGCGCACGCCCCGGCGTCGGCAGATCTCGGCGAGCAGCGGGTTCTCCGACAAAAAGCCGTAACCGGGATGGATGGCGTCGCATCCGGTCGCGCTCGCCAGATTGACGAGGCGGTGGACGTTGAGATACCCGGCCACCGACTCGGGACCGATCGAATAGGCCTCGTCGGCCTTTTTCACGTGCAGGGCGTGGCGGTCGGCATCCGTATACACGGCCACCGAGGGGATGCCCAGTTCGGCGCAGGCGCGGGCGATGCGCACCGCGACTTCCCCGCGGTTGGCGATGAGGAGCTTTCGGATCATGGGGATCGCGCCTGCGACACCGGTCGCGCACGGTCGGCCGGGGGGTTCGATTGCGGTCCGCGACGGCGTCCGAGCACCGTGCGCGATCCGGTCCGCCCGAGTTTCTACGCAAGCCGGGGTGCCTGTCAAGCACAAGGTTTTGAGAAACGGTGGTCTAGCCGCCCGTTTCTAAAGGGTTTTTGCTTTGACAGGGAGGCGCGTAAGGGCTATATTGTCGCGCTTGATGCCGAGGCGCCTTCCGGAATACCTTGATCCCCTGCGTCGCGCGGAGCAGGGGGTGGTCTTGCGCGGCTGGGTCGCTCTGCGCCGGATGGAGCGGCTGGCGCGCTCGTTGTGCGATGTGCAAGGGCGGGTCGACGTCGAGCTGCACTTCAATCGCGACGCGCAGGGGATTCCGTTCGTGCAAGGCCGGGTGCGGGCACGGCTGACGATGATCTGCCAGCGCTGTCTGGAGCCGATGGAAGTGCGCATCGAGCGGGACCTGCTTCTGGCGCTGGTGCGTAGCGAAGCGGAGGCCGGGCGACTGCCCCCGAAATACGAGCCGCTGCCGATCACATCGGCATCGATGGCCGTAGCGGAGATCGTCGAGGACGAGTTGCTTCTGGCGCTGCCGATCGTGCCTCTGCACGCGGCGGGCGAACTTTGTCGCGTGCGGACCCCGTACCGGGTCGGTGACGACGACGGTGGCGCGCAGGCCCGCCACCCGTTCGCGGTACTGGGACGACTGAAACGAGATCACTAGAGCCCGTAGGGGCCGATACTGGAGCCACAGCCATGGCAGTGCAGAAATCCCGCAAGACCCCGTCGCGGCGCGGCATGATCCGTGCGCATGACGCTCTCGTTGCGCCGACTCTGTCCATCGAGCCCACCACCGGTGAGACCCATCGACGCCACCATGTGAGCCCGAGCGGCCATTACCGGGGCCGCAAGGTCGTGTCCGGCGAAGATGAATAGTCCCTTGTGCCGGGGCGTTTGCGCGCATCCATGACCCGGATCCCGTTTCTCCGCCCGGTCCTCCGTCCGCCCGGGCGCGGCGTGCTTCGCGCGTGCGGCGGGCGGGCGTTGCGCCGCGGCGCCGGGCGATCATGAATTCCAGCTCGCCCATCGCTCTCGATGCCATGGGCGGGGACCGCGGCCATGCGGTCGTGGTCCCCGCCGCGCTGCAGGTCCTCGAAGAGTTGCCGACGCTGCGCCTCGTGCTGGTGGGCGATCGTGCCGTGCTGGAAGCCGCCCTGGCGGGGGTCGCCGGCGCCGTGCGCGCGCGGCTCGAGATCCGCCATGCCTCGGAGCGGGTCGAAATGGACGACCTGCCCTCGCACGCGCTGCGGGTGAAGAAGGACTCCTCCATGCGCGTCGCGGTGAACTTGGTGAAAGAGGCCGAGGCACAGGCCTGCGTGAGCGCGGGCAACACCGGCGCGCTGATGGCCATCTCGCGATTCGTCCTCAAGACCCTGCCCGGCGTCGACCGCCCGGCGATCACCTCGGCGCTGCCCTGTGCCGACGGTCACACCTACATGCTCGATCTCGGTGCCAACGTCGATTGCACGGCCCGACAATTGTTCCAATTCGCGGTGATGGGTTCGGCGCTCGTGCGCGCCGTGGACAACAACCCCGCACCGCGCGTGGGACTGCTGAACATCGGGGAGGAGGAGACCAAGGGCAACGAGCAGGTCAAGGAAGCGGCGCACCTGCTCGCCGCGAGCCCCCTCAACTATATCGGGTTCGTGGAGGGCGGCGACGTCTACGCGGGGGTCGCCGATGTCGTGGTCTGTGACGGTTTCGTGGGCAACGTGGCGCTCAAGACCAGCGAGGGCGTAGCCAAGTTCATCGTCCAAAACGTCAAGCAGGAATTCTCGCGCAACCTGTTCACGCGCCTCGTCGGGCTCGCGGCGCTCCCGGCCCTGAAGAGCCTGAAGGCCAAGATCGATCCGCGCCGCTACAACGGCGCAAGCCTGCTCGGGCTTCAGGGGATCGTCATCAAGAGCCACGGCGGGGCCGATGCCTTCGCCTTCGCCAACGCGATCCGCATCGCCACACTGGAGGTGGCCAAGGCGGTCCCGGACAAGATTCGCGACGGGCTGGCCGGGCTGTTGGTCGAGAGGCGGGCGGGTTGAGTTACGCGCGCATCACTGGCACCGGCGCCTACCTTCCCGAAAAGGTGCTGACCAACGCCGATCTGGAACGGATGGTCGAGACCTCGGATGCGTGGATCCGTGAACGCACCGGCATCCTCGAGCGGCATGTAGCCGCGGACGGGGAGACCACCTGCGACCTGGCCGAGGCGGCGGCGCGACGCGCACTCGAGGCCGCCGGCATCGAGCCGCGCGAGATCGACCTGATCATCGTCGCCACGACCACCCCGAACCGGGTCTTCCCGAGCACGGCGTGCCTGCTCCAGGCGCGGCTCGGAATCCATGGCTGCCCGGCCTTCGACGTGCAGGCGGTGTGTACCGGTTTCGTCTACGCACTGGCGGTGGCGGAGAAATTCATCCGCACCGGGGCCGCACGCCGCGCCTTGATCGTGGGGGCCGAAACGCTGTCGCGAATCCTCGACTGGAGCGACCGCTCGACCTGCGTACTGTTCGGAGACGGGGCCGGCGCGCTCGTGCTCGAGGCCTCCGAGACGCCGGGCGTGCTTTCCACGCATCTGCACGCCGATGGGCATTATGAGCACCTGCTCACCGTCCCGGCCGGGATTTCCGAGCACCCGGAACGCTTCCGCAGCGGCGAGGCGACCGTCCGGATGAAGGGAAACGAGGTCTTCCGCATGGCGGTCAACACGCTGGGGCGGATGGTCACCGAGGTCCTGCACGCGAACGGACTGCACAAGTCGGATATCGACTGGCTGATTCCACACCAGGCGAACATCCGGATCATCAAGGCGACCGCGCGCAAACTCGGCCTGCCGATGGAGCGGGTCGTCGTCACGGTCGATCGCCACGGCAACACCTCGGCCGCCTCGATCCCGCTCGCCCTCGATACGGCGGTGCGAGACGGGCGCGTGCAGCCGGGCGCCACCCTGCTCATGGAGGCCTTCGGCGGCGGGTTCACCTGGGGTGCGGCACTGGTGCGCTTCTGACTCACAGGCTTGCGAAAAATTTTTAATATCATATTAGTTACAATATGATATAGAGCACATATAGAGTGAATTCCAAGACAAATTCTACGAAGCCGACCCTCGCCATGGTGTTCCCGGGGCAAGGATCGCAGTCCGTCGGGATGCTCGGCCTGCTCGGCGCGGCTCACCCCGTGGTGCGCGAAACCTTCCAGGAGGCCTCGGACGTACTCGGCTACGACCTGTGGCCGGTGGTGAGCGAGGGCCCCGAAGACGTGCTCAACCGCACGGCCTGCACGCAACCGGCGATGCTGGCCGCAGGAGTCGCGGTCTGGCGTGCCTGGCGGGCCGCCGGAGGCCCGGAGCCGACAGTACTCGCCGGTCACAGCCTGGGCGAATATACCGCCCTGGTCTGCGCGGGGTCGCTGGGGTTCGCCGACGCGGTGGCCCTGACCCGCGCGCGCGGCACATGGATGCAGGAGGCGGTCCCGATGGGTGTCGGTGCGATGGCCGCGATCCTCGGCTTGGACGACGATCGGGTACGGGCCTTGTGCCGCGAGGGGGCCGGGGAACAAGTAGTCGAGGCGGTCAATTTCAACGCGCCCGGACAGGTGGTGATTGCGGGTCACGCGCAGGCGGTGGAACGCACCATCGCCCTGGCGCGTGCGGCCGGTGCGCGCCGCGCGCTGCCGCTGCCGGTCAGTGTCCCGTCGCACTGTCGCCTCATGGCCGCCGCCGCACGGCAACTCGGCGAGCGGCTGCGCGAGACGGATCTGCGGGCACCGCGCATCCCGGTGGTGCAGAACGCCGACGTACGCGCCTTCGAGGATCCGGAGGATATCCGCGCGGCGCTGACGCGCCAGCTCGACCACCCCGTGCGGTGGGTCGAGGGCGTACAGGCCATGGCCGCGCGAGGCGTGCGCACCGTGATCGAATGCGGCCCGGGGCGCGTGCTCACCGGCTTGGCGCGGCGCATCGACCGCGGGCTGACGGCGCGCTGTATCGAGGATCCGCGGGGGCTCGAGGAAGCCCTGGCGGAGTTGGCGACCGATACCGGTACCGGCCCGCGAGTCGACGGCGTCGACCGGCCAAGGCCGGCCCTACGGAACCGCGAACGACACCGGAACGCGTAGAGCGGGGCGCGCCCCGCCGGCGGCGGACGCGGAGACACCGGAGAACCGGAGGAGACAGACAGTGGGGATGCTGGACGATGAAATCGCGCTGGTCACGGGTGCCAGCCGCGGGATCGGGCGCGCCATCGCCCGGGAACTCGCCCGCGCCGGGGCCCGGGTGATCGGCACCGCCACCACGGAGGGCGGCGCCGCCGCGATCGGCGCCGATCTCGCGCAGGCCGGTGTCACCGGGGAGGGGAGGGTACTCGACGTCGGAGATCCGGACGCGATCTCCGCGTTGATGACGGCCCTGGGCAAGGAACCGGGCATGCCCTCCATTCTGGTCAACAATGCCGGCATCACCCGCGACAATCTGCTCCTGCGCATGAAGGACGGGGAGTGGGACGAGGTCCTGCGGGTCGACCTGACCGCGGTGTTCCGCCTGTGTCGGGCGTGCCTGCGGGCGATGATGAAGGCGCGCCACGGGCGCATCATCAACGTCACCTCGGTGGTGGCCCTCAGCGGAAACCCCGGCCAGGCCAACTATGCGGCGGCGAAGGCGGGTGTGATCGGCTTCACCAAGTCGCTGGCCCGTGAAGTGGGCTCGCGCGGCATCACGGTCAACACGATCGCACCCGGGTTCATCGATACCGACATGACGCGCGGGCTGCCCCCGGAACAGCGCACCGCCCTGTTGGATCGCATTCCATTGCAGCGCCTCGGCGGTGCCGACGAAGTGGCGCACGCGGCGGCGTTTCTGGCCTCCCCGGGCGCGGGCTACATCACGGGTGAGACGCTGCATGTGAATGGCGGCCTGTACATGGCGTGAGCCGTCGGGGCGCCGAAGCGGGCGCCGGGCTTTGGTCCCCGCGCACCTTGTGCAGAAAATTTTCCGCCGAATTCCGGCAACTTGGCTCGATAGAGGGCTTTTGCCCCTTACAATTTGTGGAACACCGGGTACGGATTCACTACAATACCGCACGCATTTTCCATCTCTGTCTGGGAGGTTAGACCACTCATGAGCAGTGTCGCAGAACGCGTCCAGAAGATCGTCGTGGAGCAGTTGGGCGTCAAGGAGGACGAGGTGACGCTCGACGCGTCGTTCGTCGATGATCTCGGCGCCGATTCCCTGGACACCGTCGAATTGGTGATGGCCTTGGAGGAAGAGTTCGAGTGCGAGATTCCGGACGAGGAGGCCGAGAAGATCACCACGGTTCAGCAGGCCGTCGAGTACATCAACGCGCATCTGAACTGAATCTTGCGCATCGAACCAGCGGGCCGCGGTAACCACCGTAGCGGTGGCTGCGGCCTGTTGCTTTTCTGAGCGCACTGCCGCGAGGCAGTGCGCGGCGGGGATAATTTCTTGATCGGCAGACGTGTGGTCATCACCGGGCTCGGTATCGTCTCGCCCGTGGGCAATACGGTGCGGGATGCGTGGGAGAGCATCCTGGCCGGGCGCAACGGGATCGGACCGATCACCCATTTCGACGTATCCGACTTCGCGGTGCGCTTCGGGGGATCCATCAAGGACTTCGATCCCGCCTCCTACCTCCCCGCCAAGGGCGCGCGCAAGTGCGATCCGTTCATCCATTACGGGATCGCGGCCGCCCGCCAGGCGATCGAGGATGCCGGGCTCACCGTGACCGAGGAGAACGCCGCACGCATCGGGGTCGCGATCGGCTCCGGAATCGGCGGGCTGAGTTGGATCGAGCGCGGCCACACGGCCTATCTGGAGGGCGGCCCGCGGCGGATCTCGCCGTTTCTGATCCCCGGCAGCATCATCAACATGGTCTCGGGCAACCTCTCGATCCTGCTGGGCCTGAAGGGCCCGAATCTCTCGGTGGTCTCCGCCTGCACCACCGGTACCCACAACATCGGGGAGGCGGCACGGATAATCGCCTACGGCGACGCCGACGCGATGCTCGCCGGCGGCACCGAGATGGCCACCACGCCCATCGGCCTGGGCGGCTTCGCCGCGGCGCGTGCCCTATCCACGCGTAACGACGATCCGGCGACCGCGAGTCGGCCTTGGGACCGGGACCGCGACGGCTTCGTGCTGAGCGACGGCGCCGGTATTCTGATGCTCGAGGAATACGAGTTCGCCAAACGGCGCGGCGCGCGCATCTATGCCGAAGTGGCCGGCTACGGGATGAGCGGCGACGCCTACCACATAACCCAACCCTCGGAGGACGGCGAAGGCGCGTGCCGCTGCATGCGGAACGCGTTGCGCGACGCCGACCTCGACGCCGGTGCGGTGGACTATATCAACGCCCACGGCACTTCCACCCCGGCCGGCGACAAGGCGGAGTGTGTCGCGCTGAAGGCCGCGTTCGGCGAGCACGTCAAACGGCTGGCGGTGAGTTCCACCAAATCGATGACCGGGCACACCCTGGGCGCCGCGGGCGGCATCGAGGCGGTGTTTACGGCGTTGGCGATCCGCGATCAAGTCGCCCCGCCGACCATCAACCTGTTCACGCCGGACCCGGAATGCGACCTCGATTTCGTGCCGGGCACGGCGCGCGGGATGAAGATCGAGGTCGCGTTGTCGAACTCGTTCGGCTTCGGCGGGACAAACGCCACGCTGCTCCTGCGCGCCTTGCGCTAGCGCGGGGCGTGGCCGCGCACACCGGCGGATCCGATGTCCACGCGCGTCCCATACGATGACGGCGCCACGGGTTGCGCACCGGGGCACGCTGCGGCGCCGGCGCCCGACATCGACCTGCTCGCGCTGCATCGGCACAACCCATCCCGCTACCCTTTCCTTCTCGAGAGCGTCGCCGCCGGGACGCCGCAGGCGCGCTTCGACCTCCTGCTCGCGTTTCCCGGCGCGCGTCTGACACTGCACGCGGACGGCGTCCTGGAGTGCCCGGTCGGGATCCCGACCGGCTCCGATTTTCTGAGCGCGCTGGATCACTGGTGGCGCGCGCCGGCGGTGCCCGCCGGCGATCCGGCCTCGGCGGCCCTTCCGTTTCACGGCGGCTGGTTCCTCTACCTGGGCTACGAGCTGGTCGGCCAAATCGAGCCGGGGCTGGACCTGCCGCCGCCACCGCCGGGACTGCCCGTCGCGCTGGCGGTGCACACGCCCGCGGCGGTGATCCGCGACCGGGTCACGGGGAACGTGCACTTGGTGGCGGAACCCGGAAGCGAGGGGCTCCTGGAGGAGCTGCGCCGCGATCTGGGGGCATCCGGCCAGGTACCGGAACCGCCCGATGTATTGCTCGACGGGCCGCTCACCGAGGATCCGCCGCACATCTTCCTCGAGGGCGTCGAGCGCATCCGCCGCTACATCCGCGAGGGCGACGTATTCCAGGCCAACCTCTCGCGCGGGTGGCGCGGGGCGCTCGCCTCCGGGACGGCGCCGTGGGCCCTGTATGAGCGCCTGCGCCGGTGCAATCCCGCTCCGTTCGCCGCTCTCGCGCTGTGCGGGGAGGAGGCGGCGCTGATCTGCTCGTCTCCGGAACGCCTGGTGTCCGTGCGTGGCCGACGGGTGGAGACCCGCCCGATCGCCGGGACGCACCCGCGCGCCGTACAATCGCACGCCGACCGCCGTTCCCGCCGGCGTTTGCTGGCGCACCCCAAGGAACGGGCCGAACACATCATGCTGGTGGATCTCGAACGCAACGATCTGGGGCGCGTGTGCCGCTATGGCAGCGTACGGGTACGCGAGTTGATGGCGCTGGAGTCCTATGCCCACGTACATCACATCGTCTCGGCGGTCGAGGGCGAGCTGTGCGCGGGCGTCACGCCCGGCGAAGTGATCCGGGCCGTGTTTCCGGGCGGGACCATCACCGGTTGCCCGAAGGTGCGTTGCGTGGAGATCATCGCCGAACTGGAGCGCGCCGGGCGCGGGGCGTATACGGGTTCGATCGGCTATCTCGACCGTAGCGGAGATCTCGACCTGAATATCCTGATCCGCACCATGGTACAACACGGGCGCACCGTGTCCCTGCGCGCCGGTGCGGGGATCGTCGCGGACTCCGTCCCCGAGCGGGAGTTGGAGGAGACGCGTCACAAGGCGCGCGGCCTGGCACTTGCCCTGGGTCGCGCGATGCCGGAGGCGTCATGGTCCTGGTAAACGGCAAGGCCGTGCAGACGCTGTCGGTCCACGACCGGGGCCTGCTCTATGGGGACGGCCTGTTCGAGACACTCGCGGTGCGCGGGGGACGGCCGCTGCAGTGGTCGCGACACTTGGCGCGTCTGAAACGCGGCTGTGCGCGTCTGGGCATCGAGGCGCCGGATGCCGAGTGCCTGCTGGAAGAGACGCTGCGCGTGGCCGCGGGGGCACGGCGCGCGGTGGTCAAGATCATCGTCACGCGCGGAGCGGGCGCGCGCGGCTACCGGCCCGGGGGCGGCCCGGCCACGCGCATCGTGACGGCCCATCCGCCGCCCGGGCACCCGCCCGCGTACCGGCGCGACGGCGTCGCGGTGCGTTGGTGCGCGACGCGCCTGGGCCTGAATCCGGCGCTTGCCGGGCTCAAGCATCTCAACCGCCTGGAGCAGGTCCTGGCGCGCGCCGAATGGGACGATCCGGAGATCGCCGAGGGTCTGATGCAGGATCCGGACGGAAACGTGATCGAGGGCACCATGAGCAACCTGTTCGCGGCGCTGGGCGGGGAGTTGGTCACGCCCGATCTGTCGCGCTGCGGGGTCGCCGGTGTGATGCGCGAACGGGTGCTGGAGTGTGCCGCCGCGCTCGCCGTCCCGTGCCGGATCCGGGTACTGAGGTCCGCGGAACTCGAGACCGCACGCGAGATTTTTCTGTGCAACAGCCTGATCGGCATCTGGCCCGTGCGCCGCCTCGGGGAGCGTAACGTGCCCCGCGGGCCGCTCGCCGTGCGCTTGGCCGCCGCGCTGGCGGAGGAGGTCTGAATCGTGCGCACGTTGCTCTACAAGCTGCTTGGCCTGCTGCTGCTCATCGGCAGTTTCGCCTTCACTTGGTTCTACATGGACTACCAGGACTTCGTCGGCGCGCCGCTGCCGCTGCACGGCCAAGCGCTGCACTACGAGGTGAGGCCGGGCACCTCGTTGCGCGGACTGGCCGACGCCTTGACCGCCCGCCGGCTCATCGGGCATCCCCGCTATCTGGTCTGGCTCGGCCGGCGCATGGGGGTCGCGCAACGGCTGCAGGCGGGCGAATACGAGTTTCCACCGGGGACCACGCCGCGCGGGCTGTTGTCGCGGATCGCCGAGGGCCGCGTGGTCCAGTATCCGCTCACCATCGTCGATGGCTGGACCTTCCGCCAACTGCTGGCGGTGGTGGAGGTCTCGCCGGTGCTGATCCATACGCTGCGCGGTTTCACACCGCGCCGCATCATGGCGCGTCTCGGCCACCCCGGGCAGGATCCGGAGGGATGGTTCTTCCCGGACACCTATCGTTTCCCGCGCGGGACCACCGATCTCCAGTTCCTGGCCCGCGCCTATCGCACCATGCAGCGCGAGTTGCAGGCGCAATGGCAGGCGCGCGCGACGGGATTGCCGCTGAAGACGCCGTACCAGGCCCTGATCCTGGCCTCCATCGTGGAAAAAGAGACCGCCGTGCCCGCCGAGCGCGCCGAGATCGCCGGGGTGTTCGAGCGCCGTCTCGAACGCGGCATGCGCTTGCAGGCGGACCCCACGGTCATCTACGGCCTCGGCCCGAGGTTCAACGGGGACCTCACGAGCCGCGACCTGACTCGCTATACACCGTACAATACCTATCGGATCGGCGGCCTGCCGCCCACACCCATCGCCATTCCCGGGCTTGCTTCGATCCACGCGGTGCTCCATCCGGCGCCGGGCAAGGCGTTGTACTTCGTGGCACGAGGCGACGGGACCCACGTGTTCTCCGAGACCCTGGCGGAACACGATCGCGCGCTCGAGCGCTACCTGTTGCACGGTGCCGGCGCTACGATCCCGCGCCGGGGCGCGAAGGCGGGCACCGCGAAGGGACGCCGCGGAGGCACACCCGTCGGTGCGCCGCAGGCGGGCGGGCACCGGAGGGAACGATAATGGACGGGCGACTGATCACGGTGGAAGGGATCGAGGGCGTGGGCAAGTCTACGCACCTCGACTTCCTGCGCCGCTCCCTGGAGGCGCACGGGATCGCCGTGACCGTGACCCGCGAACCGGGCGGCACGCCGCTGGGGGAGGGGATCCGTGCGCTGCTGCTCGATCACCGCCACGACGACATGGCACAGGACGCCGAATTGCTGCTCCTGTTCGCCGCGCGCGCGCAACACATCGCCCGGGTGATCCGCCCGGCGCTCGCGGCCGGGCGCTGGGTGTTGTGCGATCGGTTCACCGACGCCACCTATGCGTATCAAGGCGCCGGGCGCGGCATCGAGGCGGCGCGCATCGCGGTGTTGGAGGAATTCGTGCAGGGCGCGCTGCGCCCGAACCTCACCGTGCTCCTCGATGCGCCGGTGGAGGTCGGGCTCGATCGCGCCGGGCGTCGCGGCCCCAAGGACCGCTTCGAGCGGGAGACCGTCGCCTTCTTCGAGCGGGTCCGCCGGGGTTACCTGGCCCGCGCACGCGCGGAGGCCGACCGCTTCCGGGTGATCGACGCCGATCGGGACCTCGCGGCGGTACAGACGGCATTGGCTCGGGTCCTGGACGAATTCTGTCGGAGGAACGGGCGGGGCGGGGGCGAATGATGGAACGATCCGAATCGATACCGCCCTGGTTGGAGGCGCCCTGGCGTCGACTGCAGGAGTGCCGGACCGGTGATCGACTGCCCCATGCGTTGCTCCTCGCCGGCCCGGGCGGTGTGGGCAAGGCGCTGTTCGCCCGGGAACTGGCGGAGGCGTTGCTGTGCACCACGCCGCGCAGCGACGGGCGCGCCTGCGGGGCCTGCCGTGCCTGTCGTCTGATCGACGCCGGCAGTCACCCGGACCTGTTTCGCCTGGAACCCGTCGAGGGGCGCGCGATTCCCGTCGAGGGCGTGCGTGCGTTGCGCGAGGTCCTCGCCCTGCGCAGTCAGTACGGCGGCTGGCGCATCGCCTGGATCGCAGAGGCCGAACGGATGACGAGCGCCGCCGCCAACGCACTACTCAAGACACTGGAGGAACCCGGTCCGCAGAGCCTTCTGCTGCTGGTGAGCGATCGCCCGGACCTGCTCCCGGCGACGGTACGCAGCCGCTGCCAGCGGCTCGCCCTGCCGATCCCGCCGCACGCACAGGCCCTCGCCTGGCTTACGGAGCGGGAGGAGGTGACGGAGGCGGAGCGTTGGCTCACGCCGGCGGGCGGCGCACCGTTCGCGGCGTTGGAACGGATCCGCTCGGGCGCCGTCGACCCACGTCCCGGGCTGGTGCAGGATCTCGCGGCGATCGCCGCCGGACGGACCGATCCGCTCGTCGCGGCGGAGCGATGCGCGGCACGCGGTGCGGCGGACTCGCTACGGTGGATCTCGTCCTGTGTCATGGATATGATACGTTTGCGTTGTTGTCGACAACCGGTGGCATTGCGCAATCCGGATCTGCGTGAATCGCTGCAACGCCTCGCCGCCGATTGCCCTCCGGAGCGGCTGTTCCACTACCTGGATCGGCTGAACGCGGGGAGGCGGGAGGCGCAGTCCTCGATCAACGATCAGTTGTTGCTGGAAGACGTCCTGATCGCCTGGTACGAACTGGCGGCGGGCGGTTTCGGGGCCCGGAGCGGAATCCGACACTAGCAAATCCGGTTGCGATGGGGAACGGAAACACGGGTATGGCCGAGCCGAAGGCGCAGCGAGGTAGTCAACGCCAGGGAATTCTGTCCCTGACGATCAAGGACAAGGGCGCCCTGTACGCCGCCTATATGCCCTATGTGAAGGGCGGAGGGCTGTTCATTCCCACCGCCAAGCAGTATCAACTCGGCGATGAGCTGTTCATCCTGCTTTCGCTGATGGACGAGCCCGAGAAGGTGCCGATCGTAGGACGCGTGGTGTGGATCACCCCGAAGGGCGCGCAGGGCAACCGCCCTGCGGGAATCGGCGTCCAGTTCAGCGACAAGGACGGGGGCGTCGCGCGCAAGAAGATCGAGACCTACTTGGCGGGCGCCCTGGAATCGGACCGCTCCACCCATACGATGTAGGACACGACGGCGCGCACACGCCGCGTGCCGCGAAACGATCATGCTGATCGACTCCCACTGCCACCTGGATCTGTTGGAGGCCGGCTGCGAAGGCGGGTTGCCGGGCGTGCTCGACGCGGCCCGGGCCCTCGGGGTCGGGCACATGCTGTGCGTGGCGCTGAGCCTGGAAACCTATCCCGCGATGCGCGCCCTCATCGATCCGCTGCCCGGGGTCAGCGTCTCGGTAGGGGTTCATCCCAATGAGCGCGGCGGGCCGGAACCCGACGTGGAACGACTCGTCGATCTGGCGCGCGACCCCCGCGTGGTCGCGCTCGGGGAGACCGGGCTCGACTACTACCGCAGCAGCGGCGATCCGGAATGGCAGCGCGAGCGGTTCCGCACGCACATCCGCGCCGCGCACCGCGTCGGGAAGCCGGTGATCGTGCACAGCCGTGCCGCGCGCGCGGACACCCTGCGCGTGCTGGCCGAAGAGGACGTCGGCACGGCCGGCGGCGTGATGCATTGCTTCGCCGAGGACTGGGACACGGCGCGCCGCGCACTGGACCTCGGCCTGTACCTCTCGTTTTCGGGGATCGTGACTTTCAAGAGCGCCGCCGAGCTGAAGGAAGTCGCACGCCGCGTACCACTCGAACGAATGCTCGTGGAAACCGACTCGCCCTACCTCGCCCCCGTACCCTATCGCGGCAAGCCCAACCAGCCCGGTTATGTGCGGTACGTGGCCGCGCACATCGCCGAACTGCGCGGCCTGTCCTTGGAGACACTGGCCGAGCACACCACGGAGAATTTCCACCGGTTGTTCGGGACCGGCTGATCGGGGCCTCACCCGCCCGACGGCGGCCCCGCGCCACCGCCCCTATCGAGGAGAGCCGGCGAAATGTCCCATGACCACTTTCTGGTGGCGGTATTCCCGGATCAGAACGGCGCACACCGTGCCGTGGAGGCGATGATCGAAGCCGACTGTTCCACGAACCGCATCTCCGTGCTCGGCAGACTGGAAGCCGAAGGCGACGACGTGCTCGGCGTGCTGCACCCGGGTCTCAGCGAGCAGATGAAAGTCTGGGCGACGAACGGCGCGCTGTGGGGCGGTCTGCTCGGCATGCTTACCGGAGCCGCCGGTCTGTTCCTGTTCCCGGGCCTGGGCGCGGTCCTGATCGTGGGGCCGCTGGCCGAGGCGGTCGTGGGCGGCGCCACCGGAGCGGTGTTGGGCGGCGGTGCGCTGGCCGGCGCCGCGGCTTGGTCCCACCTGGCACATGTCCTGCATCGTCACGGCCTGCCCTCGCACGCGCTGGAGGAATTGCACCGCCAAGTGGAGGCCGGCCGTTATCTGGTGATCCTGCAAGGGGCGAACGCTGCGGAGTTGGAAAATCAGCGCCCGGCCCTCGCTCGCGGCCGGCCGGATCGGGTCGAGGTCCTTCTTTGAACGGGCACAGCGGGAGGCGGGCATCACTACTCGCCGACCCCCGGCGGGTCGACGGCGCGCGGGCGACGGTGCTCGTCGAGCGCGACGTAGGTGATACGCGCCTCGGCGACCTTGAGGTGATCGCCTATGCCCTGCCGGCCGCGGTCGCGTTCGACGAAGACCTCGACGTCGGCGGTGAGCGAGGTGTTGCCCACACGCACGACCTTGGCGTAGAAGCTCACCAGATCGGCGACGTAGACGGGTTCCAGAAAGACGAAGGAATTGACCGCGACGGTGACTACGCGTCCGCGCGCGCGCCGGTAGGCGGCGATGCTGCCGGCCACGTCCGCCTGCGCCATCAGCCAGCCGCCGAAGACGTCGCCGGCGGCGTTGGTGTCGCGCGGCATTGGCGTAACGCGCAGGGCCAGTTCCCCGCGGTCGGAATCGTCCGTCTCGCCGGTGGTCATCTTCAATGTCCCTCGTACAGGGCCGCGACCCGATCCGCGTGGTGCTCGAGGATCTGCGCGCGGCGCAGTTTCATAGTAGGGGTTATGAGATCCGCCTCGATCGTCCAGGGCTCCGGCAGCAGCGCCACACGCCGGACCTGGGCGTAGCCGGGAAAGGACGCAAGGCGCCGCGCGATGCGCTCGAGCACCGCCGTTTGGGCCGCCTCGCTGCGTAGCGAGGCGGGATCCTCCGGGTCGAGGCCCGACTCCTCGGCGAGGACGCGCCAGACATCGACGTTGAGTACCGCCAGGGCGCAAAGATACGGGCGTCCTTCGCCGAGCACCATCACCTGATCGAACAGCGGATCGAGCGAGACGGCCAACTCCATGTCGGCGGGCGACACCTTCTCGCCGTTGGCGAGTACGATGATCTCCTTGAACCGGCCGGTGATGTAGATATGCCCGTTTTCGATCCGCGCCTTGTCGCCGGTGTGCAGCCAGCCTTCGGCATCGATCATCTGCGCCGTGGCCTGCGGCTGGTTCCAATAGCCGAGCATTACGTTCGGACCGCGCGCCAGCAGTTCACCGTCCGTACCGATGCGCACCTCGACGCCGTCGATGGGCGGGCCGATGCTCGCCGGATCGTTGTCGGCGGGACGATTGACGCCGATCACCGGGCTCGCCTCGGTGAGGCCGTAGCCCTGCAGGAGTTCGAGCCCGAGTCCGATGAATACCCGCGCCACGTCCGGCGAGAGCGGCGCGCCGCCGCACATGGCCACGCGCATCCGCCCGCCGAGCCGCGCCATGATCTTGCGCGAGACCAGCCGCTGCAACAGCGGCCACAACAGGAACGAGGCCCGCCACGGCCCGCGTCCCTGACGGTGCAGGAAGCGCCCCCAACCGACCGTGACGGTCGCAGCGAACAGGCGTCGCACAAGGGGAGGGCTTTCCTCGAGCTGCGCCCGCAGGCGGTTATGCACGCGCTCATAGATGCGCGGCACCGAGATGAGCACCGTGGGACGCACGATCTGCAGATCCTCCGCAAGCTGCGCGATGGAACGCGCAAAGGTCACGGTGGCGCCGCTTATCATCGGCAGGTAATAGCCCGCGGTGCGCTCCAGCGTGTGCGAGAGTGGGAGGAACGACAGGAAGTCGTCGCCGGGACCGGCCGGGACCGCGCACAGGCTCGCGTAGGCGTTGCCGAGGAGGTTGCGATGGCTGAGCATGACGCCCTTCGGGCGCCCGGTGGTCCCGGAGGTGTAGACGATCGTCGCCGGTTCCGAGGGGTCCATCCCGCCGGACCGGAACGGCTCGCCGGTCTGCGGCAACCACTGCGCCAGCGAGCGCAGGCGCGGATCGGTGTCCGCGACCGGCTCCCGGGTCACGATCCGCTGCAGAGTCGGCACTTCCCCCAGCGCCCGGCGCAGACGCTCCCACGGCTCCGCGCCCTCGATGAACAGCACGCGCACGCCGGCGTCGCGCAGGATGTAAGCGGTATTCTCCGGGCGGTCCTCCACGTATAGCGGCACCACCACCAGCCCAAGTCCCAGTGCCGCCTGATCGAACGCCACCCAGTCCCGGCAGTTGCGCAGCATCACGGCGGCGCGGTCCCCGGGGACGAGGCCCTCGGCCCCGAGCGCGGCCTGGTGGCGCGCCGCGAGGCGCGCCGTCTCCTCCCAGCGGTACTCGCGCCATGCCGCCGCATCCGCGTCGTACTCGCGGTAGGCCACCGCATCGGCGGAACGGCGCACGCGCTCGCGGAACAGCCCGGCCAGCGTGCCGGCCTGCTCGGGGGTTATGAAATGGGCAAGGCCGCCGCTCATCACCGCCTCAGGGTTTCAAGGTCGACCATCCGGTGTCGGGTGCGAAGCGCGCACCGTGGGTCTGTTCCAGCCGCTGCAGGCGTCGGGTCAGCGCGTCCGCGCCCTGCTCGCGGATGTATTCGATCGGACCGCCGCGAAACGGCGCGAAGCCGGTACCGAAGACCATGCCGGCGTCGACCCGATCGGGGTCCTCTACGATCTGCTCGCGCAGACAGGCGACCGCCTCGTCGAGCATGGGCAGGATCAACCGGTCGGTGAGGTCGCCCGGCGGGGTGCGTGTCTTGCCCGGCTGCGGCTTGACCGGCTTTCCCTTGGAGTACTCGTAGAAGCCGCGGCCGCTCTTGCGCCCCAGGCGCCCGGCCGCCACCAGCTCGCGCAGCCGCTCCGGGACCGCGCCGCCGAGCCGCTCGGCGAGGATCCCGGCGACCGACAGGCACACGTCGAGTCCCACGGCATCGGCCAGTTCGATGGGGCCCATGGGCATCCCGAAACGCACCGCGGCGCGGTCGATCCACGCCCCGGGCACGCCCTCGGACTCGAGCGTCACCGCCTCGAGGAGATAGGGCATGAGGATGCGGTTGACCAGGAATCCGGGCGCGCTCTTCACCGGCAGCGGCAGGCGGTCGATGCGGCGCGCGAAGGCGGCGGCGCGCGCCGCGACCTCCGGGGCGGTTTGCGGCCCGGAGACCACCTCCACCAACGGCATCTTCGCCACCGGGTTGAAGAAGTGCAGCCCGACCAGGCGCTCCGGCGCGTCGAGGGCCCGGGCGAGCGTCTCCAGCGGGATGCTGGAGGTGTTGGTCGCGAGCAGCGCGTCGGACTTCATGTGCGGCACGAGATCGCGAAACAGGGCGGACTTGGCCTCGACGTCCTCGAAGATCGCCTCGATGACCACGTCGGCGTGCGCCACACCGTCGCCGCGCAGGTCCGGAATGAGCCGGTCCATGGCCGCCTGTACGAGCCGGTGCTGCTTGAGCCGCTTGCGATACAGTTCGTGGGCACGCGCCACGGCGCGGCCGAGGTTGCCCCGGTCGGTCTCCTGCACCGTGACCCGCAGGCCCTGCAGCGCGCACCATGCGGCGATGTCGCCGCCCATGATCCCGCCGCCGACCACGTGCACGTGGCACGGCTCGTAGCCGTCCACGCGCCCGGCGGCCTTGAGGCGCTCGCGCAGGAAGAACACGCGCACCAGATTGCGCGCCGTGCGTGTGAGGAGGAGCCGGGCGACCGAATCGGCCTCCGCCTCGAGCATGCGGCGCGGCTCGCCGGCGTGGCGCTCCCACAGATCGATCAGGGCGTAGGGGGCCGGGTAGTGCTCCTTCGGCGCCTTGGCGGCCACTTTGCGCCGCAGGTAGCGCGCCAGCCAGGGCCGCAGCAGGGTGTGGCCGGCCGCACGCGCGCTCCAGGGCGGGTGCTGCACCGCCGGCGGGTTGAGTATCAGCGAGCGCGCCGCTGTACGCAGGTGGCGGCGTGGCGCGGCGTGGTCGACCAGCCCCGTGCGCCGCGCGGCACGCGCGCTGAGCGTGCGCCCGCTCAGCATCAAGTCCATGGCGGCGGGGGCGCCGATCGTACGGACCGTGCGCACGGTGCCGCCGAACCCGGGGTGGATCCCCAGCAGGACCTCCGGCAACCCGAGGCGCGTGCCCGACTCGTCCTCGGCCACGCGGTAGCGGCACGCCAGGGCGAGTTCGAGGCCGCCGCCGAGGCAGAACCCGCGGATCATGGCGACGGTGGGGAAGGGCAGGGATTCGACCCGGTCCATGATCCCCTGACCGGCGCGGATCGCGCGGCGCGCGTCGCCGGTGTCGGTGAAGCGGGTGAACTCGGAGACGTCGGCACCGGCGATGAAACCGTTGGGTTTGTCCGAGACGATGACCAGACCGCGCGGCGTACGCGCCTCGACCTCACCGAGCAGGTCCCGGAGTTCCCCGAGCACCTCCGCGGAGAGGACATTGGTAGTGGAGTCCGCCTTGTCCAGGTGCAGCCAGACGATGCCGTCGGCGTCCGTCTCCGTGTACCAATGTACGCCCTTGCTCTCCTCGGCCATGCCGTTCTACTCCGCGTCGCGTTCCAGGAGCATGGCGCCGCCCTGGCCGCCGCCGATACACAGCGTGGCGATGCCGCGCCGTGCGCCCTCGCGCTCGAGCACGCGCAGCACGTGCAGCACGAGCCGCGCGCCGGTGGCCCCCACGGGATGGCCGAGCGCCACCGCGCCGCCGTCGACGTTGATGCGCGCCGGGGCCAATGGACCGAAGGCGTCCTTCAGGCCCAGTTCGGTGCGGCAGTAGTCGGCGTCCTCCCAGGCCGCGAGGCAGGCGAGCACCTGGGCCGCGAACGCCTCGTTGATCTCCCAATAGTCGACGTCCTGCAGCGCCAGGCCGTGGCGCTCGAGCAGGGGGGTGCCGGCGTACACCGGACCGAGTCCCATCTGCGCGGGGTCGAGGGCCGCCCAGTGGCAGTCCACGATGCGTCCGAGCACCGGCAACCGGTGGCGGCGAACGGCGTTCGCGGAGGCGAGTAGCAGCCAGGCCGCCCCGTCGGTGATCTGCGCACTGTTACCGGCGGTGACGTTGCCGAACGGACGGTCGAAGACCGGGCGCAGGCGCGCGAGTTTGTCCGGATCCGTGTCGCGGCGCACGCCGTCGTCGGTGTCGTGGCAGCGCCCGCGCGTGTCGAAGATCGGCTCGATCTCGCCGGCGAGGCGTCCGGCGTCCTGGGCCTCGGCCAGGCGCCGATGGCTCTCGAGGGCGAAGCGGTCCATGGCCTCGCGCGTAATTCCGAAGCGATAGGCGAGGTTCTCGGCGGTCTGGCCCATGGACAGGCCCACCACCGGATCGGTCAATCCGCGCAGCAGACCGATGATCACGCGGAAGTGGCGCGGGCGCAGCCGTGCGAGGGTCTGCGCCCGTTGCCCGATGCCGCGTGCGCCGCGCCACGCCCCGAGCCAGGCGACCATCGCATCGCCGAGCAGCACGGGGGCGCGGCTCATGACCTCCACGCCGCCGGCAAGGACCAGATTGGAGCGGCCCTCGGCGATACTGCGGGCCGCGCAGTCGAGCGACTGCATGCCCGATGCGCAGTTGCGCTGCACGGTCCAGCCCGGCACACGTTGGCCGCAGCCGAGACGCAACGCGGCGATGCGCCCGATGTTGGCCTCGTCGGCACTCGGCATGACACAACCGAGGATCACCTCGTCGAGCTCCGGCGGCTCGAAGGGCTGGCGCGCAAGCAGCGGGCGAGCCGCGGCCACGGCGAGGTCCGCGGCGGTGAACGGTCCCGGGCGATTCCTGACCTTGAGGAACGGCGCGCGGTTACCGTCGACAACGTAGATCGCCCGCCTCGGATACCCCTTTCGTCTCTGTTGCGCCATCCTGCCTCCTCGCACATCCCGCAGCCGTCCCCCCCGGCCACTGGTTTTTTTTCGAACGCCCACCGGACATCGGCCCGATACGGAATGAACGCCGCGCCCGGCGTCCTGCGTACCACCGGCACGCCGCTATGGGGACGAGTCCCGACCACCCGGGTCCTGGGCGGGCATTTCTTGGGCGGGCACGTCCTGCTTGCGCACCTCGTCGCCGGCGAGACCGAGGTCGGGTGGGAAATCGTCCACCGTGATCGCCTCGTGCCGTGCCGCCTGCGCCTCGCGCAGATGTGCGGCCTCGGACTCGGTGATCAGGCCTTGCGCAAGCCCGCCCGCGATCAGCGTTTCGAGTTCACCATCAGGCATCACCCCTTGCTTTACCGCCTCTTGCAGGCGCCGTTCGATCGGTTCCGCCTCCAGCACCCGGGCCAGGGCGTACTCCAGGCGCCCGATGCTCTGGCGTGGATCCTCCGGTACGAAGATCCCTTCCGTGAGGCGATGGCGGGCCGGGGAGGGTTCCAGGAGCAGCGATGCCGCACGGTGGCAGAGCGCGTCGCTCGGCGCTCGGTAGTGCGCCCCTAAAGGGAAGATCAGCACCCGCAGCATCCACGCCACGGGGCGGTTGGGAAAGTTTCGCATCAGCCCCAGCAGGGCCTCCTGCGTGCGGGCCAGGGAATCCGCGCAGGCCCACTCCAGCAGCGGCAGGTCCTCGCGGTGCGCGCCCTGATCGCGGTGCTGGCGCAGGCACGCGGAGACCAGATACAGATGGCTCAGTACGTCTCCGAGCCGCGCCGAGAGGCGCTCGCGGCGCTTGAGGTTGCCGCCGAGCACGATCATCGCGGCATCGGTCGCCAGTGCCAGCGCCGCGCTCATGCGTACCACCTGCCGGTACCAGCGACGCGTCTCGCGGGGACCGGGTACCGGTACCAGGCGCGCCCCGGTCAGGCCCAGAAAGAGGGCGCGCACCGCGTTGCTGATCACGAAACCGGCGTGCGCGAACAACGCCCGGTCGAAGGTCCGCGCCCCGCGCTCGGCGTCCGGTTCGGCCATCGCCTCCATCTCGCGCAGCACGTAGGGATGGCAGCGAATCGCGCCCTGGCCGAAGATGATCATGTTGCGGGTCAGGATGTTCGCCCCCTCCACGGTGATGCTGATCGGTACGCCCTGGTAGCCGCGCCCCATCACGTTGCGCGGCCCGAGGCAGATGCCGGCGCCGCCCAGCACGTCCATAGCGTCGTTGGTGATCGTGCGCATGCGTTCGGTCAGGTGATACTTGGCGATGGCCGAGAGCACCGAGGGTTTGCAGCCGCTGTCGACCGCGCCGGCGGTGACGCGACGCACCGCGTCCATCAGGTAGGCGGTACCTGCGATGCGCGCGAGCGCTTCCTCGACGCCCTCGAAGCGTCCGATCGGCAGCTTGAACTGGCGGCGCACACGGGCGTAGGCACCGACCGCGCGCGCCGCGACCTTGCCCGAGGCGGTACTCAGGGCGGGCAGGGAGATCGAGCGCCCGTCGGCCAGGCACTCCATGAGCATATGCCAACCCCGGCCGGCACGGTCCACGCCGCCGATGATCCGGTCGAGCGGGACGAAGACATCCTTGCCCTGGGTGGGGCCGTTCTGAAACGGGATATTGAGCGGCAGGTGACGCCGGCCGATGACCACGCCCGGGGTATCGGTGGGGATCAGCGCGAGGGTGATCCCGAGATCCTCCTGTTTGCCGAGCAGGTGTTCGGGGTCATGGAGCTTGAAGGCCAGCCCGAGCACCGTCGCGACCGGCGCGAGCGTGATGTAACGCTTGTCCCAGTTGAGGCGGATCCCGGTGATCTCGCGCCCCTGGAAGGTGCCGCGGCAGACGATCCCGGTGTCCGGCATGGAGGCCGCGTCGCTGCCGGCCTCGGGACCGGTGAGGGCGAAGCAGGGGACTTCCTCGCCGCACGCGAGGCGCGGCAGGTAATAGCGTTTCTGCTCGTCGGTCCCGTATTCCAGCAGCAACTGCGCGGGACCCAGGGAGTTGGGGACCATCACCGTGGTGGCCGCCGTGATGCTGCGGCTCGCCACCTTCATCACTACCGCGGAGTGGCCCAGCGCCGAGAATCCCAGCCCGCCGTAGGCCCGCGGGATGATCATCCCGAAGAACCCCTGCGTCTTGATGAAATGCCAGACCTCCGGCGGCAGGTCATGATCGTGGTGGGTGATGCGCCAGTCGTCGAGCATCCGGCACAACGCATCCACCGGGCCGTCGAGGAAGGCCTGCTCGCGTTCCGAGAGTCGCGGCGGATCGGCTTCCAGGAGGCGCTTCCAGCGCGGGCGTCCGCTGAACAGTTCCGCGTCCCACCACACGCCGCCCGCCTCGAGCGACTCGCGCTCGGTGACGGACATGGTGGGCAACACGGCCCGGAACAGCGTGAACGCACGGTCGCTGATCCAACGTCGGCGCAATCGAGGGGTATTGAGCACCACCGCCGTACCAGCCAGGATCACCCATAGCGGGACCAGGAGCCAGGGGCTCGCCCCCGATACGCTCAGGCCGGTGAGCCAACCGGCGATCGCGAGGCTGGACCAGAGGAGGGGGATGCGCAGGTAGGCGAGGGCGGCGCAGAGGACCAGGAGGCTGATGAACCAGGCGGCCGCACCCATCGTCTATTCTTCCGGTTTCTTGCGTGTGGAAAAGGCCGGATGACTCATCGGGTGCAGCCTCGGGGAAGTGAAGGAGAATAATCGAAATCGCGCGGAGTGAACAGCCGGGAATTGCGCCGATAGAGGTGCACGCCGCCGCCTGGGAGCCGCTTCACGATCGGCAGGATCGGGAACGGGAACTGTACCGCGTCGGAACCGAGCTTGGCGGTGGCCCGCGTGATGACCTTCTGCGCAACGACAGATGCGCAGGTGCTTGGAACGATACTTGCCGATCGGATTCACCGCGGTCTGAACCGTTCCCGACCGGTGCCTACGTCCCTCCGGAGACGGCCCGAGGATAGTCGGCGAGCATCTGCGCGAGTGCGTCCAACTGGTCGCGGGGCGTATAGAAATGCGGGGAGAAGCGCACACCGCCGCCGCGCAGGGCACACTGGACTCCGTGCCCGCGCAGATACGTGGACAGCCCTTCGGCCGTACCCGTGCGCGGCCGGGCGGTCACGATCCCCGCGCGTCGCGAATCGTCCGGCGGAGAAACCAACTCCAGGTAATGTAATTCTTGAATTATATTCGTCAAGTATCTTGTATTTTCAAGTATTATCTTCTCTATGTGCGCAATCCCAATGGTCTCGATCAGGGCTAGGCTCGCCTCCAATCCATAGATCCCGAGCATGTTCGGGCTGCCGCATTCGAAGCGCCGGGCGCTGCGTGCCGGTTCCCAGACCTGTCGATCGAAGTCGCCGACGGCCTCCACCATATGCCAACCATACTGACGTAGCCGCAGTCGCTCGCGCAGTTCCGGCCGCACGTAGAATACGGCGAGCCCCTCGGGGCCGAGCATCCACTTGTGACCATCGGCCGCCACGAAATCCGCCTGCGCCGCCCGCGCGTCGAAGGCTACGGCACCGAGCGCCTGGATGGCATCGACGCAGAACAGCACGCCACGCTTGCGGCAGCCGCGCCCGAGCCGCTCGAGATCGAGCCGCAGCCCGTCACCATACTGGACCGCACTGATGCTGAGGAGCCGCGTGCGCCCGTCGATGGCATCGAGCAGCGCACCCTCCGGATCCGGCGACCCCGATAGCGGGACCCGGTGCAGCGCGACCCCCTGATCGGCCAGCGATTCCCAGACGATACGATTGGAAGGGAATTCCTCGCGCGCGCTCACCACGGTGTCCCCGGACCGCCAATCCAGACCGTATGCCACCACCGACAGACCCTCGGACGTGCTCTTGAGGAGCGCAACGTCGTCGCTCGAGGGGGCGCCGAGGAGGCGCGCCAGACGCCCGCGCAGGCGCGCCTCGGTCTCGGCCCAACGCAGATAATGTTGCGAACCGCAGCGGGCATTTTCCTCGGCGAAGGCGGTAACCGCGGCTGCGGTACGACGCGGCCATGGTGCGACGGCGGCGTGGTTCAGGTAGATCACGGTCGGATCGAGGATGAATTCGTCGTGGTAGTCCATGGACCCGGACTCCGTTCCTGCGTGAGGTGAGGATTGGGGCATGGTAGCGGTTAGGAAAGCCGAGGGTAGCCCCAGGGGAACGAATCACCCCCAAATTATAGTTCGTATAATGTATATTATGTCAAATTAGAATATTCGGCTACCGGATCCCCCCAATTTAGAAATCCGCAGGTACCACGACGGTCATCGCGGCGACATGTCAGCTCTACGTCACGCCTCTTCCGTGCTCAGAGCTCAGATCTGCCGCGATTTGCTGGAACTGCTCCAGCGCGGCCTCCAGGTCGACCACAATCTCCTGGCCAGCCCATCCAGGGATTGTTTTTGACGGACACTCAGTTGGCGGGCTACAGGATATTGTCATGAGACGCTGGCCTTTTCCC
>CAZAQG010000029.1:0-28568 GCA_964487445.1 uncultured Chromatiales bacterium | reverse complement strand
GGTGCGAAGGCCAGGCTTGCACACAAGGCAAGGCCCGGCAATACAGGGTTTTTTATAGTCATGAAATCTCCTCCCGGATTCGTTGTGAAGTGGTCGTCGGGAACGGCATGCGTCGCGCACGTTCCTGGTGCTGGACAATTGCAAACACCGCGCCAAACACGAATCCATTGTTTTCAGGAGAGAAAATGGGAGCGAATGAGAGGAAACCGATGTCTGTCATGTCGGATATGACATGACAGACGGTGCGCCGTGTGTCGGCGATACCGCCTGTGCAGGTGTGTGCCGAACACGCCGAGGAACGGCATGGCCGGTTTCACGACGACGCGGGATGCCGCGACCCGCAGGCACCGTGCGGGTCCAAATAGACCTCCGAAGACGACTTGCAGGCGCCGACGCTGAAAGGACTCCCGAACTTCCTCGAAGACGTGCAGATCGCGCGCGAGGCCTACGAGCGGCGCGCAGTGCCGGCGGAGCGCTTTGCGACTCACGTGGGTCGCGGGGACCGGCGCCGGAAACCGACCCGTCAGCGCCCGCGCTCCATCCCGGGTTCGATCCGCCCCTCCTTTCTGAGCCGCTCCACGTAGCGGTAAAGGGTGCGCTCGCTCACGCCCAGTCGCTGCGCCGTCTGATTGCGGTGACCGTTACAGAACTCCAGCGCCGCCAGCACCTCCTCGGCGCTCAACCCCCGGCGCCGGGCCGCGGCCGTCCCACCGGGGGGGGCGTTCGGGGCGTTGCGCGCCGATGTTCCGAAGTCGATGTGCTGCGGCTGGATGATCCCGCTGCCCGCCAGGATCGCGGCGCGTTCGATCACGTTGCGCAGCTCGCGCACGTTCCCCGGGTAGTCGTAATCGAGCAGGGCCTCGATGACTTCCGGGGGGAGCGGCAGGTGGCGCTCCCCGTCCGGAGTGCGCCACAGGAAATGCTCGGCCAGCGCCGGCACGTCGTCCTTGTGCTCGCGCAGCGCCGGCACCTGGATCGGGAACGGTGACAACCGGTAGTAGAGGTCCTGCCGAAACGACCCCTGATTCGCCATGCGCGCGATGTCCCGGTTGGTGGCCGCCACGACGCGCACCTGCACCTTCAGGTACTCGGTGCTGCCCACGCGCCGCACGGCGCCGGTCTCCAGGGCGCGCAACAGCTTGCTTTGCAGCGCGAGCGGGAGGTCGCCGATCTCGTCGATGAACAGGGTCCCGCCCCGGGCGGCCTCGAACAGCCCCTTCTTGCGCGCCGTCGCACCCGTGAAGGCGCCCTTCTCATGACCGAACAGCTCGCTCTCGATCAACTGATCCCCGAGCGTGCTGCAGTCCACGACCACGAACGGTCCGTCACCACGCTGCGAATAGTGATGGATATAGCTCGCCACCTGCTCCTTGCCGACGCCGCTCTCGCCGAGCAGCAGCACCGTCGTATCGGTGGGGGCCACACGCTGCAGGAGGCTGGTCAGGTGCAGCATGGGACGCGAGCGCCCGATGAGCAGGGCGTCGCCCTGCAACGTGCGCAACGGCGGAATGGGGTGGACATACTCGCCGATGTAGCTGATCCGGCCCCGGGCGTCGAGGATCGGGACCGAATGCAACTGCACCTGCTCCGTGTGCGCATGATGGTAGTGCAGGTGCAACACCTGCGCCTCGTCGCCGGTTCGGAGCACTTCCTCCAGCGGACAATGCTCGCCGTTGCGGCTGCACGGCACGCAGGAGTGATGGGAAACCTCGTGGCAGCGCCGACCGACCACCTCCTCCTTGGAGATGCCGTAGTGACGGCAATACGCCCGATTGGCGGCGACGATCCGGTAGCCGGGATCGATCACCACGAACGGCTCGATCAGCATGTCGGCGATCTGCTCGCAACTGGGTTTGGGCCACTGACGGGTTTCCATGACGGCCACGCTCCTGTCTGACATGTTGCGACATGACGCTAAGCGGGATTCTCGGTGCGTCGCCGGGCCGTGTCAACTCCGCCCCGTTCGGCCATCCCGGCGATCACGGCGTATTGCCCCGGGCAGCAATACCGCCAACACCCGGTTTCAAGGGACGATTTCCGGTGGTCGGTGTTCGGCGCGTCTTTCACCGCCGTGCCCCGCCGGGCGTGCATCCCCGCGTGGCATGGTTCTTGTAATAACGTAGCTCGGGAGAGGTTCCGGATTCGCATCACTGCAACGGTCGCTCGCGGCCGCCGGCAGGCGCGATGCGCTCGTCCGGAAGTGATCGTGCACGGCTTCATCGGACGAACACCACCCATGCGCCGCGCTTCGGCACGGGCTCATCGACGATCCAACAGCGAACACAACGAGGAATTTGCAATGTCGGAACGGCTCAGTTTCCTGTGCGTCTCCGGGACCCGGGAGAAGATTCAGATGGCGGCGATGGCCGCGGCGACCGCCGCCGCGGGCGGGACCGAGGTGCTCGTATTTCTCTCCATGAACGCCCTCGGCTACTTCGTCCGGGGGGATACGCGCAACCCCCCCGCCGAGGGGGAGATCGGCGAATTGATGGAGGAGAAGAACGTACCGCCGTTTCGGCGGCTGTTCGAACAGGCCAAGGATCTCGGCGGGGCGCAACTCTATGCGTGTTCCATGGCCCTGGACGTGCTCGGCATCGATGAGGACCGTCTGGAGCCTTTCATCGACGGGCCCATGGGCCTTACACGGTTTCTCAGCGATGCGGCCGGCGGTCGGATTCTCGTGTTTTGAACCGAATGGATGCACGTCCTGCGGGAGAGTGATCGTCATGGGTGATGAGAAGGTGAAGGTCGTGGACGCCACCGGGAGTTTCTGCCCCGGTCCGTTGATGGAGTTGATCGCCGGACTCAAGGATGCGGAGATCGGCGAGGTCCTGGAGCTCCTTTCCTCGGACAAGGGGTCCGCGGCCGACGTGCCGGAGTGGGTCGGCAAGGTGGGCCACGAGATGCTCGGCAGCGAGGAGAAGGACGGAGTCTGGCATATCCGGGTGCGCAAGGTGAAATAGCCCGAAAGCGGGAATCGATCGTGGGCCCGGGGACCGATTCCCGGGCGCCCTTGGGGGCATGCTCCCCCACACCCAACACACAGTAGGCCGGGAGGATGCGATGAAGATACTGATAGTCGGCGGCGGTATGGGCGGGACCATTTTGGCGAACAATCTCGCGCGGCGCCTGCACGGTGAACTGCACGGCGGCAAGGCGCACATCACCCTGCTGTCGGCCTCGGAGCGCCACATGTACCAGCCGGGGCTGCTGTACGTGGCCGTGGGCCGGATGATGCCCGACGAACTCTACCGGGATCAGGCGCGGCTGCTCGAACCGGAGATCGAGTTCCACGTCGATCCGGTCGAGGAGTTCGAACTCGATCAGAACCGGGTCCGGACCCGGGGCGGCAAGACCCACGCCTACGACGTGCTCGTGATCGCCACCGGATCACGGATCTCCCCCGAAGGGATTCCGGGTCTGGCCGAGAACGCCGAGTTCTTCTACACGGAGGAATCGGCGGTGCGCATGTTCAAGCACCTGCAGGAGTTCGAGGGCGGGCGGGTGGTCATCGCGGTCGGCGTGCCTCACAAGTGCCCGATGGCCCCGCTCGAGATCACCTTCATGCTCCATGACTACTTCAAGGACCGCGGGATCCTGGACAAGACCCGGATCCACTACACCTATCCCATCGGTCGCACCCACAGCCTCGAGAACGTCGCCAAGTGGGCGACACCCGAATTCGACCGCCTCGGCATCACCTACGAGACGCTGTTCAATATGAGAGAAGTCGACGGTGTGGAACGGGTCGTGCACAGCGAGGAAGGCACCGAGGCGCCTTATGACCTTTTGATCAGCATCCCCGCGCACAAGGGTATGGAGGTGATCGAGAAGAACGATTTGGGCAAGAGCGGCTGGATCCCCACCGATCGCCACCGCCTCAACATGGAAGGGCGCGAGAACGTGTTCGTGCTCGGCGACACGACCAATCTTCCGATCAGCAAGGCGGGTTCCACCGCGCACTTCGAGGCCGACACCCTGGCCGAGAACCTGGCGGCGATGGTCAAGATCGGCACCCCGGTGCGCGACTACGACGGCAAGGTCTTCTGCTTCATCGAGGCGGGCAAGGACCGGGCGACCTACGCGATGTTCGACTACCGGAACCCGCCCAATCCCAAGCCCCCGACCAAGGCGGTGCACTGGTTCAAGATGGCGTACAACCAACTCTACTGGGCCTCGGCCCGCGGCCTGATGTAAGGAGGATGCGATATGAGCCCATCACAAACGGCCGAGGCCATCGGACAGGCCGAGGAACTGGAACACCTCGTCGAGAGCGCCCGCGACGCGCTCACCGACGACATGGTGGGGCGGCTCTCGGCGACGTTGGGCCAGGGGCTCGAGCTGCTCGAGCGCATCAACCGCAGCGGACTGGATCGGGCGCTGCCGGCGATCACCCGCCTGGTGGAGAACGACGATCTGGATCGCATCGTGCACTTGGCCCGCGTGCTGGGCGCCGCCGACGAGGCCATGAACGAGGACATGGTCGGGCGCATGGCCGGGACCCTCGGCGAGGGCCTGGATCTGCTCGACCGGGTCAACCGCAGTCGGTTGGTCGACGCCCTGCCGGCGATCGCCAATCTCGTGGAGAGCGGCGACCTCGACCGGATCGTGCACCTCGCGCGGCTGTTCGGCGCGGCCGAGGACGCGGTCAACGACGAGATGATCGGACGCATGGCCGGGGTGGCGACCGACGCCCTGTGCCTGATCGAACAGCTCACACGCAACGACGCCCTCGGTCGGATCCTGACATTCTTCCTGCGCCCGGAGGTGCAGAACGTGCTGGTGCGCTTCGGCGAGGCGCTGCTCGCGGCCAGCACGGAATACGAGCGGATGCCCCCGCCCAAGGGCGGACTCGGCGGCTGGTGGCAGTTGCTCCGGGAACCCGGCAATCAACAGGCCATGCAGTTCCTCGGCGCGTTCGGCAGACACCTGCATGGACAGCATCACTGATACATGGCGCCGCAGCGTGCTCGACGCACGGCGTTCCACGACGACAACCCGGGTCGATCTCTACGTCGCGGCGGCCGCAATCATCACTCAGTGAAGAAATGTGAAAGGCCGGAGGCCGTCGGCGCCGGCGGATCTCTGGGTGCGCGGCGCGCCCACACTGCGTGAGGCGGTCGCGCCGTCGCTGAAGATGTGGCGCGCCCTGCTGCGCGCCGCCGGCCAGGACCCGCTTGCACGCCGCTACCGGGCCTGGGTCCTGCTCGCCCGAGTGCGGCTGTGGGCGCTATTCTGGGCGTTCGTAGTGCCGCTGTGGATCCCGTTTGACCTGACGCTGATCGGCGGCACGTCGGGTCGGAACTTGGCGCTCGGGCGGGTCGTGGTCGCCCTGTTCCTCGCGACCGCGGTCTGGTTGTTCCGCTGTGTACCCACGCAGCGCAACGTCCGATGGGCCTACGCCCTGCTCTTCGGCATGCCGTTGCTCTTTTTCGTGGTGCTGGCGCCGCAATTCCAGACAGCGGCCGTGAGACCGTCGCCGGACGCACGGGCCTATCTCGACACCTACCACCTGTTCCCTCTGCTGATTTCCGCCTCGATAGGCCTGCTGCCCGTGACGCTGTTCGAGTCCGCGGCTCTGGTGGGCGCCTGCCTCCTCGCTTCGGTCGCGGGTCTGGCGGCATCCGGCTCGCTGTACGGTTCGAGCGAACTTGGCTGGCTGTGGATCCTGCTGGTCGCCAGCGGCATCGGCACCCTCGCCGGGGTGAGCCAGACCGCGCTGATGTTACAGAATTTCCGCGATGCCGCGACCGATCCGTTGACCGGCCTGCCGAATCGGCGCGCCGGAGTCAACCTGCTTGCGCTGCAGTGGGAGCAGGCACGTCGCAACCACGGGCCGTTCAGCGTCGCGATGATCGACCTCGATGGCTTCAAGCGGGTCAACGACACCCACGGTCACGAGGCGGGCGATCGGGTGCTCGTCGGCTTCGCCGTACACCTGCGGAAAACGTTGCGCGCGGGCGATTCCCTGTTGCGCTGGGGCGGCGAGGAGTTCCTCGCCGTGTTGCCGGGCGCGGAGAGCCATGATGCGGCGCGGCGGCTGGAGAAGATGCTGCATGAGTGCCCGGTGCTCGAGCCCGACGGCGTGCCGCTGACCTTCTCCGCCGGTGTCGCCGAGCGCGGGGCCGATGCCGCGTCCACCCCCGAGGCTCTGGTCGCACTCGCCGACCGGCGCATGTACGAGGCCAAGGCCGCCGGGCGTGCCTCGGTGGTTACAGGACCGACTTGATCGGGGATAAGGGTGGCATCCCCTTTCATCGGCAGGCCTTCAGGCTCATGGGGCATTGGAAGAGACCGTCCCGCGCATGCAGGCCGAAAATATGGGAGAATGGACCGCGTCTCCCCGGGCCCGCACGGGCCCTGAACCGGAAGGTCCCAGCGCGCCGGCCAGCCCGCATCCCGATGTCCAGTCCCGCTGATCAACTCCTCCCCGCTCTCGGCGGATGTAGTCCGCTGCATCCGCCGCTGCCCGCGCGCGGCGCGCCGCCGCAGTACTGGGCGCGCCCCGTCGGGAGCGGTCTGGGGTTGGCGCTCGCGGGCGCCGCCGCCCGGGCCGGGCGCCCGATCCTGGCGGTGGTCGCGGATACGCCCGCGGCGCAACGCCTGGAGGCGGAACTGCGCTTCTTCTCGGCGGCCGGGGACCTCCCGGTACTGACCTTCCCGGACTGGGAGACGTTGCCCTACGACGCCTTCTCTCCGCACCAGGACATCGTCTCGCAACGCCTGGCCACACTCTATCGCCTGCCCGAGCTGACCGGCGGCGTGCTCATCGTACCCGCCCCGACGCTGATGCAGCGACTGCCTCCCCGCGGGTTCCTGGATGCGTACTGCCTGCTGCTGCGCACCGGGGAACGCTTCGATCCGGAGTCCATGCGCCGGCGCCTGGCCACGAGCGGTTACCGGTGCGTCGCGCAGGTGATGGAACACGGCGAGTACGCCCTGCGCGGCTCGGTGATGGACCTCTACCCGATGGGCGGCACCCTGCCCTACCGGGTGGATCTGTTCGACAACGAGATCGAATCGCTGCGCACCTTCGACCCGGAGACCCAGCGCACACTGGAACGGGTCGATTCCGTGCGCCTGCTCCCGGGCCGCGAATTCCCGCAGGACGAGGACGCGGTGCGGCGTTTCCGCGGGGCGTTCCGTGCCCATTTCGAGGGCGACCCGCAGGCGAGTCCGATCTACCGCGACGTGAGTCAAGGGCTCGCGCCCGGCGGGATCGAGTACTACCTGCCGCTGTTTCTCGAGGCCACCCAAACCTTGTTCGATCACCTCCCAAAGGACATCCTGCTGCTGCGCGCGCCCGGTGTCGGGCGCTCCGCGCTGCACTTCTGGGAGGAGATCACCGATCGCTACGAACAGGGCCGTCACGACCGCGAGCGCCCGCTGCTCCCGCCCGCGCAGCTCTACCTCCCGCCGCCGGCGCTGGAGAAGGCTCTTGACGCCCTTCCCTCGGTCACCGTCTGCGATTCGGAGACGGACGATGCCGGCCCGGATACGGCCGTGGCGCTCGCCGTCCGCGAGACGCCGCGCTTTGCGCATGATGCGCGCGGCCCGTTCCCGGCCGCGGCCGTGCAGCGCTTCGTCGCGGAGTTTCCGGGCCGGGTGCTGTTTCTCGCCGAGACCGCGGGACGCCGGGAGGCCTTGCGCGAGCAGCTCACCGGCTGCGGTATCGCGCCGGCCGACGTCCGCGACTGGGGGGCGTTTCTGTCCGGCACGAAGCGCTGCGCGATCACGGTGGCCCCGCTCGAAGACGGGCTGATCCTGGACGATCCGCCGGTGGCGGTCATCCCGGAGGCACGGCTGCTCGGCGAGCGCGCGCGACGGCGCCGCGAGACGCCGGCGCGCGACGGCGCGCAACGGCTGCGCGATCTCTCGGATCTGCATATCGGCGCCCCCGTGGTACACGAAGACCACGGCGTCGGGCGCTACCTGGGACTGCGGCGCCTGACGATCGGCGACGCCGACACGGAATTTCTGACGCTGGAGTACGCCGGCGGCGACAAGCTCTACGTCCCGGTCTCCTCACTGCACCTGGTGAGCCGCTATAGCGGCGCGGCGCCCGAATCCGCGCCCCTGCACAAGCTCGGCGGGGACCAGTGGCGCCGTGCCCGTCGTCGTGCCGTCGAGCGGGTGCACGACGCCGCCGCCGAACTGCTCGAGATCCACGCCCGGCGCGCGGCGCGCGACGGGCACGCCTTCCAGGTCCGGGAAGAGGATTACGCCGCGTTCGTCGCGGCCTTCCCCTTCGAGGAGACGCCGGACCAGGAGGAGGCGATCGAGCGGGTACGCGCGGACATGGCCGCAGCGCACCCCATGGACCGCGTGGTGTGCGGCGACGTGGGGTTCGGCAAGACCGAGGTGGCGCTGCGCGCCGCGTTCATCGCGGTGCAGGACGGGTGCCAGGCGGCGGTGCTCGTGCCCACCACGCTGCTCGCGCAGCAGCACCTGCAGACCTTCCAGGACCGCTTCGCGGACTGGCCGGTGCGCGTCGAGTCGCTGTCGCGGTTTGGTTCGCGCAAACAACAGGACGCGGTCCTCGCGGAGATGGCCGCCGGTCGGGTGGATATCGTGATCGGGACCCACCGGCTACTGCAGGGCAACGTGCGCTTCAAGAACCTCGGCCTGGTGATCGTGGACGAGGAGCACCGCTTCGGCGTGCGTCACAAGGAACGCCTCAAGGCCCTGCGCGCCGAGGTCGACCTGCTCACGCTGACCGCGACGCCGATCCCGCGCACGCTGAACATGGCCCTGTCCGGGCTGCGGGATCTCTCGATCATCGCCACCCCGCCGGAGAAGCGCCTTTCGATCAAGACCTTTCTGTGCCGATGGGACAAACGCCTGCTGCGTGAGGCATGCCTGCGCGAGGTCGCCCGCGGAGGACAGGTCTACTTCGTGCACAACGAGGTCCGGGACATCGAGCGCATCGCGCGCGAGGTGGCGGCGCTCGTCCCCGAGGCCACGGTGCGCATCGCCCACGGTCAGATGCACGAGCGCGAACTGGAACAGGTGATGCTCGACTTCTACCACCAGCGATTCAACGTACTGGTGTGCACCACGATCATCGAAAGCGGTATCGATGTGCCGAGCGCCAACACGATGATCGTGCATCGCGCCGATCGGTTCGGACTCGCCCAGCTCCACCAGTTGCGCGGCCGCGTGGGCCGTTCCCATCACCGTGCCTACGCCTACCTCGTGACGCCGCCCGAGGCGCTGATGACGCCCGATGCGCTCAAGCGACTGGAGGCGATCACCGCGTTGGAGGACCTCGGCGCCGGCTTCACACTCGCCACCCACGACCTCGAGATCCGCGGCGCCGGCGAGCTGCTCGGCGACGAACAGAGCGGCCAGATCCGGGAGATCGGCTTCGATCTCTACACCGAACTGCTGGAACGCGCCGTGGCCGACCTCAAGGCCGGTCGTCGGCCGGAGCTGGACCGCCCCCTGGATCACGGCCCGGAGATGGACCTGCACCTGCCGGCGCTGCTCCCGGAGGACTATCTGCCCGACGTGCACCTTCGCCTGATCCACTACAAGCGCATCGCCGGCGCACATTGCGCTGCGGAGCTGCGCGAACTGCAAGTGGAAATGATCGACCGGTTCGGCCTGTTGCCGCCGGCTGCGAAGAACCTGTTCCGGCTCGCGGAACTCAAGCTCAAGGCCGCCCCGCTCGGCGTCACGCGCATCGAGGCGGGCGAGGCCGGTGCACGGATCGTGTTCGGCCCGCAACCGGCGCTGGACCCGGCGCGCATCATCCGTCTGGTCCAGGAGGACCCGGGATCCTATCGCCTGCACGGCGCCGATACGCTACGAGTGAGCACGGCGTTCCCGGATCCGGAGCGCCGCGCCGCCGCGGTGGAACGATTGCTGGATTACCTGTCCGGAGGAGAGACCCCGTGAAGCGACTGCGCTCCATGCGGCGCCGGATACCGTGCCTGCTGTGGCTGCTCGCCGCATTCGCCTGGCCGACGGCACCGGTACACGCCGACCCGGCGCCCGCACACTGGTACCGCGTCGAGTTGATCGTATTCGCGCGCCTGGCGCCGGACGCCGGTACCCACGAGACTTGGCCGGCACAGCCGGGGCAACCGGATCTCAAGGATGCGGTGAAACTCACCCCCCCCGCCGGGAGTGCCGCATCGGGCCCCGGCGGCACCGTGGTGGTCACTCCGCTGGGTCCGGTGCCCTACCGGGAACTGCCGTCCGATCAGTATCAGCTCGACGGCGTGGCGAAAGTCCTCGACGCCTCGCCGCGCTACCGCGTGCTGCTGCATCTTGCCTGGCAACAGCCCGCACTCGACCCCCGATCGGCGCGCCCCGTGCACATCCGGCTCCCCGACGGGAGCCTCGACGGCAGCGTGCTGCTGACCCGCAGCCGCTATCTGCACGCGGCGCTCGATTTACTCTATCGCCCCGGCGCCGATTCCGCCGCGGGCCCGGCGGACGCCGCGACTGCGAACTCCGCCGACGGCTCGGGCACCACCGCGCCCGTCGTCTATCGGATGCAGCAACACCGGCGCATCAACTCCTCAGCGTTGAACTACTTCGATCACCCGTTGTTCGGTGTATTGCTGGAGGCGACGCCGATCGACTCGCCGACGGAATCGAATTCCCCGTAGCCCGGATGCAGGCCGAAGGCCGAAATCCGAGGATCGCGCGCAGGCCCCGAACCACCGTCCCCGGATTCCGCTTCGCTCCATCCAGGCCACATCGAGAACCGCCGAATGTAGTCCGTATGCAGGCCGAAGGCCAAAACCCGGGGACGCACCACGACAGGGGACCGATCCCCGGGTTTTGAAGCCCGGCCCGTGCTGCGGCCCGCGGTTTGCGCCACGGGAGTCGGCGGCCGCCTCCCTGAACCATGCGGTGATTCAGGCGCGCGTAAACCAGCGAAGGCCGATACTCAGACTCAGGCCGAAGGCCAGGGCGAGCAGGGTCACCCCCGCCCCGAACGCCCAGGAGCGGTCGTGGGCGGCGCGTGCCAGGCGCCGTTCGAACGACGGCTGCAGGACGGCCAGCCCCAGCTCGTCATGGGCCACCACGCGACCGCCACGCGCCAGATAGACCTCGATGTGATAACGCCCGACCGGCACGTCGGCGGGCAGGTCGAATACGGCGCGAAACAGGTGGCGGCTGGCCAGTTTGACGGCGTGGCCGTCCAACCGATAATGGCCCGTGCGTCGTTTCAAGGTCAACAACGCCGTACGCCAGTTCGGAAGCGCACCGGGCGGCGCATGCGCCCGCGCCCCCTTGAGGACATCGGCGAGGGTCAGGCCGTAACGCGCCCGCTGCTGCGGGCTGAGTGCCTGGTCCAGAGGCTCCGAGGACAACAGATAGGCAATCGCCGGCGCACCGTGGACCGCAACCTTGCCTCCGCTGACCCAAAACGGCCCGATGCGGATCTTGCGCGAAAGATTGACCTCTTCCGGCGGCGATACGAGTTTCACGATCACCACTCCGGAGTGCGAGCGCACCCCGTAGACCAGGATCTTCTTGCCGGTGAAATGCGAGGTGATCTCCACGTGGGCGTGACTCAACTCGACGGTCAGACCGCCGGCGGCGTACACGCCGCCCGCGGCGAACACGGCGCACGCGAACCCGATGCAGGCGAGCAGCTTTTTCATTGGACCCCCGCGACCATGCTTACCGGAAAGTGCGGCATCACCAACAGCCCGATCAGCAGCTTGATCGAGACCCCGATCAGCACCACCGCGAGCAGCAGGCGAAGCTGCTCGGCCGGGAGCATGGCACTCAGACGCGTGCCGATCTGCACCCCGAAGATCGATCCCAGAATCAGCAGCAGCGCCAGGTACGGATCGACGGCGTGGTTGAGTCCGGCCTGCAGAATGCTCACCACCAGAGTCGTGAACACGAGTTGAAACAGCGAGGTCCCCATCGCGACCTTGGTCGGCATCTTCAGGACGTAGATCATCACCGGCACCAACACGAACCCCCCGCCCATTCCGATCGCGGGCAGCAGGCCGATCACGGCGCCCAAACCGAACGGCAGCAAGACCGAGTGGCGCACCCCGGAGGTCGGGAAATCCATCTGCCACGGCAGGCGCGCGGCGAAGCCCGGCGAGGCCGGCGCCGACGCACTCCGTCCCCCGCCCATCCCGCGGCGCAAGGCGTTCACGGACTCCCAGAACATTGAAACGGCGACCGTGGTCAACACGACGATATAGACGAACGAGACCATGGTGCCGAAGTGCCCGCCGCGCTCCAGGATGCGCGCCAACCATACCCCGGCGGCGGCGCCGAACCAGCTCCCTAACAGCCCCGGGACCGCCATCTTCACGTCCACGTTGCCCATGCGCAGGTGGCTGTAGCTGCCGGCCGCCGAGGTACCGACGATCTGCGTGGCGCTGGTTGCGGCCGCAACGATCGGCGGCACGCCGCTGAAAATCAGCAGGGGAGTGAGGAGAAACCCGCCGCCCACGCCCAGCGCGGAAGAGAGCAATCCAATGATCCCGCCGAAGGCGAGGATGAGCCAGATGCTGACGTCGACGTGTGCAATCGGTAGAAAGATGTCCACAGGTATCGGGTCCAGTTGTTCTCGTTGTCCGGTTTGAATTGGATTCCGTCGTCAATGTACGTCTTGCGGGCCCGCGCGCACCCTTGTTCATCCCGCGACCGCGCTTCATAAGGTCATCGGCGTCACGGGCCGCCACATGCACCAAGCGCAGGCACACCGCAAGCCGCACGGCGACGCGCGCCGCGACCAGGGCATTGCGTGACTCGTCGATGGCTGCCGGTATCGTTCGTCGCTTACCGGCGTGAAATCCCCGTCGGGCCTGATGACGCCGCCCCTACCGTAAAACAATTGCAGCAATTGGGCCCGCTCAACCGCGCCGCCGCCGAAGCTGTGACCCATCCCGCGCGCGCGAGTTCCTCCGGCCGCCTGCCGGACTCAGCCCGGCGCAATCAGCAGCAGACGAAACCGGCGTCGCCGGGCATCGTCGCAGCCGCCGTGGATCCCGTAGCGCGCGCACTCCGCGCACCGATGCACGTAGTCCGTCCAGGGCTCGCCCGCGGCCCGCTCGGTGTCCCCGCCGCCGACACCCTCGCCTGTCGCCCGCCACCCACACACCGCCCAGCGGCAGTACTCGAAGATCTCCACCGCCGCGAGCGCCTCCTCGTACGGCAGCACCGGCTCACGATCCGAGTCGGAAAGCGCCCGCAACGCGGGAGGCAGCAGTTCCAGTGGATTCACCGAACTTCCGCGCCGTCTGCGCCCACACCCGGCCCGGCATCGCTCACGCCAAAAATTCCTGAAACAGGCGCCAACCCAGGTAGACGCCTATGCCCGCACCCACGATGCTCACCAGAAGCGCCGTGGTCAGGCCACCCACCTTGGCGCCCAGCCACCATCCCAGCCAGCTGCCGAAGAACGCGCCGAGCCCCGTCAGCAGTCTGCGCATCCGATCTCCTCCGGGACGCGTCCCGAAATTCCGGGTCGTGCAGGCGGAACCGGCCCCGGAACCGCGGCGGCGTCAGAGCAGCTTGACCAAGTACTCCAGCAAGACCCGCACCTTCGCCATACCGTCGGTCAGGTGCGTCTCGATCTCCTGCATGGTGATCCGCACCCCGCCCCGCCCCGCGGCCCAGTTGGCGACCACGGCGCAGGTCGCGTAGCACAGCTCCAACTCGCGCGCCAAGCCCGCCTCGGGCATCCCGGTCATCCCGACCATGTCGCAACCGTCGCGCTCCAGGCGATCGATCTCCGCGGTGGTCTCCAACCGCGGGCCCTGGGTGGCTCCGTAGGTACCGCCCTCGCAGGCGTCCAGACGAGCCTCGCGGGCGGCGTGGATCAACAGCGCCCGCAGTTCCCCACAATACGGCTGAGTGAAGTCGATGTGCGTGACATGGGTCAAATCGCCCTCGAAGAAGGTGTGCGCACGCGACCAGGTGTAGTCGACGATCTGGCCGGGGATCACGAGCCGGGCGGGCCGGAGTTCTCCGGTGATCCCTCCGACGGCCGCCACCGCCAGCAGGCGCGAGATCCCGGTGTGCTTGAGCGCCCACAGGTTCGCCCGGTAGTTGACCTGGTGAGGCGGGATCGTGTGACCGTAGCCGTGGCGCGCGAGGAACACCACCTCGCGTCCGAACAGCACGCCGTGCGTGAGTAGCCCGGAGGGCTCCCCGTAGGGCGTCTGCACCACCTCGCGCCGGGTGATCTCAAGCCCGTTCAAACGGGTGAGACCGGTGCCGCCGATGATCGCCAAATCCGGCATCACGTCATACCTCAGGCGGGATCGGCCGGGTCGGACACGACCCCGGCCGAATCCTCGCGCACTGCATAGATCCCCGGGGCGTTGCGCAGGTAACCCCGATAGTCCATCCCGTAGCCGAACACATAGCGGTCCTCGACTTCGACCCCGACGTAGTCGGCCGTTACCGGGGCCTTGCGGTCGTGGCGTTTATTCACCAGCACGGCGCTGTACACCTCCTGCGCACCCCGAACGCGGCAGTCCTCCAGGATCGCCGTGAGTGTCCAGCCCTCGTCCAGGATATCATCGACCACCAGCACCACCCGGTCGGTGAGCGGTGTCTCCGGTCGGCATTTCCAGTGCAATTCGCCTCCGCGCGTCGCCCCGCGATAGCGCGTTGCGTGGACGTAGTCGAGCTGCAGCGGAAAATCGAACCGGGCCAGCAAGCGGGCGGTGGGGATCAATCCGCCCATCATGACACACAGGATCAGCGGATCTCTGGCCCCGAGCCGGGCGCCGATCTCCCCGGCCATCCGGTCCAGCGCCGCCTCCACCTGCTCCTTCGGGCACAGCAGTTCCGCGTCCGCGAACGCCGCATGCACTTGCCGGGGTGTGAGTGCCATCCGTGCGGATTCGGGGTCAGTAAGTGAAAGTAACGACGTTGTCGTCCATCGCCTGACCGATGACGTAAGCGCCGCCGACCGTCTCCTCGATCTCCGGGATCAGGTCGCTGCCCCACAGATCCAGAGTCGGAGTACAGACTTTGAACTTCACGCCCGCCTCGTGGGCGTCCTTGATAAAATCGTACACGCTCTTCGGGCTGCCCTCCTGGACGTGCAGATTCTCGGCGACACCCTTCACGGCAAGCTCGCCCGAGCGCCCGGTCAGCACCACCTCGACCTCGTACTCCATGGCGGCGGCCACCGTGGCCTGGAAGAACGGGGCCCCCAGTTCCGCCCCGTCGGTGGGATCGGTGTTGACCATGACGATCATCAACTTACCTGCCATCGATCGTGCTCTCCTCAAATCGCGCCGGCGCCGACGCGATTATCCGAAACGTTTATCGAACACCCCACCAAGCCGATGGATTATACCGGGTATGGTCTGCGCAGACCAGCGCCGCCATACGCGTACCCTTTGATCCGAGGCGATTTTCGAGCCGCCGAAGGGCCGCCCGGCGATTTCGTGCTCGTATCGCGCCCCGGTGCGACACCCGCCCGCCGCTCTCCCCGAGCACCGCGAACCCGGCCTGAAATCACCGGTTTCAGTCTGTGGAGTGTTCATTCCAGACCGAGGTCCAGTTCGGGATCCGGATCGAGCGCGGCCAGGGCGTCCACCGCCTCGTGCCAAGCCGGTGAGGCCCGCAACCGCGCCCAATCCGGGGCATGGCGGGCGCCGCGCAGCCTGGCGAGGCGCAACTGCGCAGCCGGGTCACGATGGCCCTGCAATACACGCAGTACCGCCGGCGCCGCTTCCGGCTCGTTGCACAACAGCACCATGTCGCAGCCGGCCGCGAGCGCGGCGCGCGCACGCGCCGGGTAGTCGCCGGCGACCTCGGCCGCGGCCATGCCCAGGTCGTCGCTGAACACCGCACCCTGGAACCCGAGCCGCCCGCGCAGCACTTCGTGCAACCAGTACCGCGAAAACCCCGCAGGCTGCGGGTCGACGGCCGGGTACAGGACATGCGCGGCCATGATCGCCGGGATGGACCGGTGGATCAGGCGCTCGAAGGGCACCAGGTCCTCCTGCTCGAGGTCGACCATCGGTCGCGGGTCCACCGGGAGGGCCCGGTGCGAATCGGCCGTCACCGCGCCGTGCCCCGGGAAGTGTTTGCCGACCGCCGCCATCCCGGCGCGCTGCATGCCGCGCACGTAGTGTCGCGCCAGCTCCGCGACGACCTCCGGGTCGCGATGCAGGGCCCGTTCGCCGATCACCGCGCTCACGCCGCGATCGAGATCCAGTACCGGCGCGAAACTCAGATCGACCCCCGTCGCACGCAACTCGGCCGCCATGAGCCAGCCGCACTGCTCGGCCACGCGCCGAGCCGCTTCGGGGTCGCGCCGATAACGGGCGCCCAGGCGGGTCGGCGGCGGCAGGTGTGTGAAGCCCTCCCGGAATCGCTGTACCGGCCCGCCCTCCTGGTCCACGGCCACCAGCAGCGCGGGAGTGCGCAGGCCGTGGAGTTCGCCGCTCAGGCGCGTGAGTTGCGCGGGGGATTCATAGTTGCGCGTGAACAGGATCACCCCGCCGATACCGGGATCGCACAACCGTTCCCGCTCCTGCGCGAGCAGGGCCGGGCCGGCGATACCGGTCATCAGCGGTCCCAGGGACATGGGCACAGGCCTCCCGCGCGGCTTCACGCCAGTGTAGTACGACAGCGCCCGCCCGCGGCAAACCGGGCCGCCGCTCAGGCGCCGGTCCGGGCGGTGGCCGAACGTACATCCATGCGGTCGCGCAACCGGTCGCCCAGCAGGTTCACCGCCAGTACCACCGCCATCAGGGCGAGGCCCGGGACCAGCACCATGTGCGGGGCGACCAGCATATAGCGGGTGCCGTCCCGGATCATGCTTCCCCACGAGGCCGCCGGGGGCTGTACGCCGAGTCCGAGAAACGACAGCCCGGCCTCGGCGATCACCACCCCCGCGATGCCGAAGGTCGCCTCCACCAGGAGCGGGGCCAAGGTCAACGGCAGGAGGTGGCGGAAGACCACGCGCCGCTGCCCGGCGCCCAGGGCGACCGCCGCCAAAACGTAGTCGCGGTGGCGCAGTGACAGCACCTGGGCCCGGACGAGACGCGCATAGCCGACCCAGCCCACCGCGCACAGGGCGACGACCACGTTGCCGATGCCGGGACCGAGGATTCCCGCCAGGGCGATGGCGAGCAGGATCCCCGGAAACGCCAGGAACACGTCGATGACGCGCACGATCACCCGGTCCCAGAGCCCGCCGAGCCAGGCGCTGAAGGCGCCGATCACCGCCCCCAGGACCCCCGAGAGCGTCACCACCGCCGCGGCGACCAGCAGCGAGGTGCGTGCGCCCATCACCAACCGGTCGAAGAGCGGGCGCCCCAGGTCGTCGTAACCGAACCAGGCGTGCGGGGAAGGCCCGGCGAGGATGCGCGCGAGGTCGATGCGCGCCGGGTGCAGGGGCAGCAGAGGCCCGAGCAGCGCGAGCACCGCCCACAGGCCCAGCACCAGCAACGGCGCCGCCAGCCGCCTCACGCACCGCCCCCCGCGGCGCGCACGCGGGGGTCGACCCAGGCATACACGAAGTCGGTGAGCATATTGACCACCACGTAGGTCACGCTGATGAGCAACACGCAGGCCTGGACGACCGGGTAGTCGCGCCGGTGGATGGCATCGATCAGGAGTTGGCCGACGCCGGGCCATGAGAACACCAACTCGGTGATGACCGCGCCGCCCAGCAGCGTGCCGAGCTGCAACCCGAGCATCGTGATGACCGGCAGCAGCGCGTTGCGCAGCCCGTGGTGCAGGATCACGCGCCGCTCCGACAGCCCCTTGGCGCGCGCCGTGCGCACGTAGTCCTCGCCCAGGACCTCGAGCAGCGAACTTCGCACCATGCGCGAGAGGATCGCGGCCATCGCCGTACCCAGGGTGACGGCGGGCAATACGAGGGACGCGAATCCTTCGCGTCCGCTCACCGGGAACCAGCCCAGCCACACCGAGAAGCACAGGATCAGCAGCGGCCCCATCCAGAAGTTGGGAATCGACACGCCGAGCAGCGCGAAGCCCATCGATCCGTAGTCCCAGGCGGTGTCCTTGCGCACCGCGGCGATCACCCCGAGCGGGAAGGCGAGCAGCACCGCGACCAGCGCCGCCGCCCCGGCCAGTTCCGCCGTGGCGGGAATGCGCCGGGCGAGAATGGTGGCGATGGGCTGCTGCGAGTAGAGCGAGGTCCCCAGGCGCAGGTGCGCGAGGTTGTCGAAGTAGGCGGCGAGTTGTACCGGGAGCGGGCGGTCGAGTCCCAGGGCGTGGCGCAGCGCCGCCTGATCGGCGGGTGTGGCCGACTCGCCGAGCATGACCTGGACCGGATCGCCCGGCGTGAAGTGGATGAGCATGAACACCAGGATCACCACGCCGGCCACGACCAGCGCGGCACCCAGTATCCGCCGAACCAGAAACCCGATCACCCCGCCTCCCCCGGCCGCACCGCGTTACTCTTCGATGAACACACGATCACCCACCCGCACTTCGTCGAACAGCCGGATCACGTCGGCATTACGCAGCTTCACGCACCCATGAGAGCCGGGCGCGCCCAATTCATCCTCATCCGGGCAGCCGTGCAAGTAGATGTAGCGGCGCAGCGTGTCCACCTCGCCGCCCCGGTTGCGTCCCGGCTCCAGGCCGGTCAGCCACAGGATGCGCGTGAGGATCCAGTCGCGCCCGGGATGGCGCCGGCGCAGTTCGGGCGCATAGTGTTCGCCGGTCGGACGCCGCCCGACGAAGATCGTGTTCGGCGGGCAGTCCGCCCCGATCCGCATCCGGATCCGGTGCCAACCGCGCGGCGTGCACTCGCTGCCGTAACGCTCACCGGCGCCGTTGCGCGCCGTGGAGACCGGGCATTCGAGGCGTACGCCCTCCCCCACCCGCAGGGTCAGGCGCTGGCGCGAGAGGCTCACGTGCACGAGACGCGCCTTCATGGCCGGCCCCCCGCGGCGGCCACAGGCGCCGCCACGCGCCGCGTGGTCTCCAATCCATCATAGTTGCCGTCCGGCGCCAGGTGATAACCCCGGATGTCGCTGCGCGCCGCGAACACCTGACCCTCGAACCACAGGGGCAGGTACGGCAGTTCCTTGAGCAGATAGACCTGCAACGCCCGGTAGTCGCGTGCCTTGACCGCGAGGTCCTGAGAGGCCTCGGCCGCATCGATGAGCCGGTCGGCCACCGGGCTGTCGAAGTGACCGCGGTTGGCGCCGAGCGGCGGTACCGACTTGCTGTAGAAGGCGTAGCGGAAGATATCCGGACTCTTGATGCCCACCCAGGAGAGGCTGTACATCTGGAAATGCCCCGCCTTGATATCCCCGTAGAAGGTCCCCCAATCGTAGCTCTGCACGCGCACGTCGATGCCGACGCGCCCCAACTCGTATTGGATCAGGGTGGCGAGACGCACGCGGAACGGGTCGCTGGAGGTCTTGTAGGTGATGTGTGCCGGGTGCCCGGGTCCGAAGCCGGCCGCACGCAGCAGGCGCCGCGCGAGCGCCGGATCATAGGCGTAACCGTGCAGGCCGGGGTCGCCCGCCCAATGGTCCGGCGGCAGGATCGAATTGGCGGGCCGGGCCGCACCGCCCAGCACGTAGCGGATGATCGTGCGCCGGTCGATGGCATGGGCGATCGCGCGGCGTACCGCCAGCCGGCCGGTCACCGGATCGCGCAGATTGAAGCCCAGATAGGTGACGTTGCTGCCGGGCCGGCGCTCGACGCGGATGCCGGGCCGGCGGGCGAGGTAGCGCACCAGCTCGGGCGGCAGGTCGTTCTGCAGCATGTCCACTTCACCGCGCAACAGCTTGAGCACGCGCACCGTCGGCCCGCGCACCGTGAGAAACTCGAAGACCTGCCCGTCGCGGCGTCGCCGGAGGATCAGCCGGTTCTGCTCGGGCCAGGCGACGAAGGCAAACGGGCCGCTGCCCACGGGCGCGTGATCGAAGTGGTGCCCGGCCGCGATCAGGCGCGCGGGCAGGATCCCGACCGTCAGGTAGCCGGGCAACAGCGCGTTCGGGCGCGCCAGCACGAACACCACCGTATCCGGGTCCGGGGTTTCGATGCGCCGGATGCCCGCCACCCGCACCAGGGTGTCGCGCAGCGGGGATCCGGTGGCGGGATCGAGGATCGATTCGTAGGTCGCCTTGACGTCGGCCGAGGTCAACCGCTCGCCGTCCTGGAATCGGCGCCCGCGCGTGCCGAGGCGGAAGCGCCAGCGCGTGGGGCTCAGTTCACGCCAGTGCGCCAGTTCCGGCATCGGGCGCGCGGCGGCATCGAAGCGTACCAGCGAACGATAGAGCAGGCGGTCGATGCGGCTCGAGGCGGCGTCCGTGGCGTAGCGCGGATCGAGCGTGATCGGTGCCTGGGCGAGCGCAAAGCGCAACGGCGCGGGTGCCGCCTCGAGCCCGGCCGGGATGCCCGGGGCGCATGCCCCGAGCCACAACAGCGCACCGAGCGCCGCCGCCGGCCATACGGCGCGTCCCATCACCAATCCTTGAAGGGGTGGGCCACGAGGCTCACATTGTAGTAGCGCGCGTCATCGGAGACCTCCTCGCCCAGCCACTGCGGTCGCTCGAAGGACTCGTCCGGACGTCCGAGCTCGATCTCGGCCACCACGAGCCCGGCGTTGTCCCCCTCGAAGACGTCGATCTCCCAGACGTGCGCGCCGTGCGGCACCCGATAGCGGGTCTTGCATACCACCGGGGCGAGGCAGCAACGATCCAACAATTCCTCGGCGTCGCGCAACGGGATCGGATACTCGTACTCGTAGCGCTCGATGCCGATCGTCGCCCCCTTGATGTTGAGCCGCGCCCGCCCGGCGCCGATCCGCACGCGCACCGAGCAGCGTTCCATGCCCGCGAAGTAACCCTGCCGGTAGGCCACACCCGGCTCCGCCGCGTCCCGCCACGACGCGTCCCGAATCAGAAATTTACGCTCGATTTCCGTTCCCATGGTTCAGCCGTCGGCCTCCCGGATCGATATCACGATCCGAACAGGGTACCAGGGAACGGCGGGCATCGGCACGCGGTGCTTGACGCCGGGTCGGGGATGGAGCGATGTTTTTTTCCATAGCGGCGGGATCGACGGCCATTCGGGTAATTATGAACTCAGGCTCGCGCCGATGCTCCATGACCTGCCGCAGGCACGCCGGCACCATGGCGAGATCCTCGAACAGTGCGCGCGACTCATCGATGAGGGCCGGCTGTCGGTCCGAGATCTTCCCCCCGGCGCAGGCGGCCGAAGCGCACCGGCGCCTGGAGAAGGGCTCGATCACCGGCAAGCTGGTGCTGACCATCCCCTGAAAAACGCGGCCGAAGGCCGTCGCCCCTCTCCTTCCGGGAGAAGGCCTGCCATGGATCGGAGTATCCGGTCGCGGGCGATTTCTGCGCACCACCGATTGTGCGAAGCCGGATCCAACCGTGAACTTTACGGTAAAGGGGCAGTCATCTGCGTATGGTAGCTTGGAGTTTTTTCAAGGAGGATGTAACCAATGAGAAACATTCAAAACGGCGTCAACGTCGATCAACTGATGTCCACGATTGACGCCATCCAGGACAACCCGGACTTGGCGCGGTTCCAGTTTCGCGCCAAGAGCGAGTGGGGCGGCGGCGGCCGCGCGAAGACTTCCATCAAGAGCTTTTATGGCGCGGGGCAGGAAGACACCTCTCGCGACGCCCCGTTTATCGTCGAGGCGGACGAGCCGCCGGTGCTGCTGGGCGACAACCATGCGCCGAATGCGGTGGAGCTGGTCCTCTCGGCGCTGACCTCGTGCTTGACCGTCGGATTCGCGTACAACGCCGCGACGCAGGGGGTGAAGCTGAACTCGCTGGAATTCGGCATGGAGGGCGACGTGGATTTGCGCGGGTTTCTCGGGATGTCCGGATCGGCGCGACCGGGCTTCGAGAATATCCAGGTCACGTGCAGGGTGTCGAGCGACGCGACACCGGAAAAGTTGAACGAGATCTGGGAACACGTACAGCGGACCTCACCGGTGCTGGATATTTGCTGCAATCCGGTCCCGGTAACGCTGACGCTGGAACAAACGATACCGGCGAACGCCGCCGACTGAGCGCGTCAGGCGTCCCTCTCCGCCGCCCCGGAGTCGCGGCGTAAGAGGAAGATGTGGCGTGGATCGGCGCCGCCGCGGCACTTTCGCCGATCGAGTGAAGCGACCGATATGCGGGCGAAAACAAAGATCATAGCCATAAGCCTGCTGGGATCGGCCGTGGTGCTGTTCTTCGCTTGGCGGATGTTGCGGCCGCTGCATGTTTTTACCGTCGCCAAGCATTTCGAGTACCCCCTGGCAACCGGGAAAATCCCGCCGCCTCTGAGCAACCTGAGCGCGACCACTTGCGGCGCCTGCCACCGTGCGATCTACCGCGAATGGACCACCAGCATGCACAGCCGCGCCTGGACCGATCCTTATTTCCGCGCGGATCGTCGCCTCGAGGGTAACGAGCAAATCTGCCTGAATTGCCACACCCCGCTCGATCGGCAACAAAAATTCAAGGTGCTGGGTTTCCATGACGGCGACAAGTTTGATCCGATCCTCGCCCCCAACCCCGACTTCAGCCCTGAATTGCAACGCCAGGGGGTGACCTGCGCCGCCTGCCATGTCCGCCATGGCGTCATCTACGGTCCCTTCTCGCGGAAAGCCATGCGCGATGCTCCGCACCCGACGGATCAGTGGAAAAACGACAATGAGGCCTGCGTCCGCTGTCATATCGCACCCGACAAAAGTTGGGGTGTATTCCTCAAGATACCGCCGTGCGGCACGGTGTCTGAAATCCGACTGGCCCGAAAAGAGGGTCCCAGGTCCGAAACAAACGGGCGTCCGCTACTGAAGATTCCGCCGCCGATACCTCGAACCGGGGCGCGGGCCTGGGTACCGAAAGCCGGTTCCCCTTCCCCGGACCGCTCGGCGGACGGTTATCTGGGCCAACCGATACCGCCCGGAATCGCTACCGCGAACTGCGTTGAATGTCACATGCCGCGGGTGCGGCGACCGCTGATGGCCGGTTATCCTTCCCGGGCGGGACGCCGCCATCTCTGGCGCGGCGGACACGATCCACAGATGGTTCGTCGGGCGTTGAGCATCCGTTTCCATGCTGAAAAACCGCGTCGCGGAAGCGTGGCCTATACCTTGACGATTACCAATACCGGTGCCGGGCACTATGTTCCGACCGGGGTGCCCGACCGGTTTATCAGTGTCGATCTTCGTCTGCTCGGACCGGGCGGGCGTACGCTGAAACACGAACATTACAGGTTGACGCGGTTCATCATGTGGCGCCCGGTCATTATCCAGTTCCGGGATACCCGTCTGCGACCGATGGTCCCGCAACATTTCGTCATCAAAGCGGATCTTCGGGCGAATCCCGACGCCGTCACCGTGGAGGCCGTGGTTCGCTATCATTTACTGCCATCGGCACATCGTCGCAAGGATAAGTTGCCGATAAAGGTCGCGCCCTCCATCACCGTGTTTCGTAAGCGGATTATGATCCACGCCCCGACGGATCCGAACCCGACGGGGACCGGTCGCGCCGCCGCTTGACTCGGCACCATGGTGCAAGGTTTATGCTTATACTTCGAGCCACGGCTAAAGCCGGTGGCGCATTCACGCAACCTTTAGGAGTAGCCGACATGCAACGACGACTGAAGATTACGGGTCTTGCCGCGCTCCTCGCCGTCGGGATCGCGTCCGCACCCCTGTTCGCCGCCGGCACCGGCAGTGCACCCGCCAAGGGGCCGACAACGCGTGGTATGCCCATGATGGGCGGCAACGGGTCTTCCATGGCCGGGATGATGGCAGGGACCTCCCGCCCGCGGCAGGCGATGACCGGCCACATGAGGAACGGCGGAATGACGGGGATGATGCCCATGATGCAGCGGATGAACCAAATGATGGCCGCCGGCAACAAGATGATGCAGCGGATGATCGCTTATATGCCGTCGGCCCGCGGTAGCGCACCGGCCTCCGGGGCGGCACGCTCGAAATAATCGCCGCCGGGGAAGCAACACCGGTCCGTGCCGATACACACGATCGTCGTCGGCACGGGGGTTCTTTCCACGCATGCGAGGAACGCAAACCATGGGTTCGGGAATGATGTCGGGCGGAATGACGCTCATGGGGCTCGCCTCATGGCTGGGCCTGCTGGTACTCGCGCTCGCTGCAGCGGCGCTGGTCAAGTATCTCTTCACGAAACATTGAAGAGGATTCAACGGAAAGGATGCCCCACGGCGCGCTTGGCTGAAAGCCGCACCTTCTCCTCGTAGCGAGAGGGCGGGCGCATGGCACGCGCCGCGGGGCCTCCCAACCCGCGCACCCGAAGGCCGGAAAGGCCTCCGTGCAACATCTACGAGACGGAGGTCGATCCGGATTTCGCCGCCTCGCTCACCATGCCTACCACGAGTTCAACGGGCCGACCACCCTCCGAGGTCTGCCCGCCGGAGGGGTCGCTGCTCGACCTGATCCGGGCGCGCTTCGCCAAGCAGGTGGAGATCGACACGGCGAGGAATTTGCAATGTCGGAACGGCTCAGTTTCCTGTGCGTCTCCGGGACCCGGGAGAAGATTCAGATGGCGGCGATGGCCGCGGCGACCGCCGCCGCGGGCGGGACCGAGGTGCTCGTATTTCTCTCCATGAACGCCCTCGGCTACTTCGTCCGGGGGGATACGCGCAACCCCCCCGCCGAGGGGGAGATCGGCGAATTGATGGAGGAGAAGAACGTACCGCCGTTTCGGCGGCTGTTCGAACAGGCCAAGGATCTCGGCGGGGCGCAACTCTATGCGTGTTCCATGGCCCTGGACGTGCTCGGCATCGATGAGGACCGTCTGGAGCCTTTCATCGACGGGCCCATGGGCCTTACACGGTTTCTCAGCGATGCGGCCGGCGGTCGGATTCTCGTGTTTTGAACCGAATGGATGCACGTCCTGCGGGAGAGTGATCGTCATGGGTGATGAGAAGGTGAAGGTCGTGGACGCCACCGGGAGTTTCTGCCCCGGTCCGTTGATGGAGTTGATCGCCGGACTCAAGGATGCGGAGATCGGCGAGGTCCTGGAGCTCCTTTCCTCGGACAAGGGGTCCGCGGCCGACGTGCCGGAGTGGGTCGGCAAGGTGGGCCACGAGATGCTCGGCAGCGAGGAGAAGGACGGAGTCTGGCATATCCGGGTGCGCAAGGTGAAATAGCCCGAAAGCGGGAATCGATCGTGGGCCCGGGGACCGATTCCCGGGCGCCCTTGGGGGCATGCTCCCCCACACCCAACACACAGTAGGCCGGGAGGATGCGATGAAGATACTGATAGTCGGCGGCGGTATGGGCGGGACCATTTTGGCGAACAATCTCGCGCGGCGCCTGCACGGTGAACTGCACGGCGGCAAGGCGCACATCACCCTGCTGTCGGCCTCGGAGCGCCACATGTACCAGCCGGGGCTGCTGTACGTGGCCGTGGGCCGGATGATGCCCGACGAACTCTACCGGGATCAGGCGCGGCTGCTCGAACCGGAGATCGAGTTCCACGTCGATCCGGTCGAGGAGTTCGAACTCGATCAGAACCGGGTCCGGACCCGGGGCGGCAAGACCCACGCCTACGACGTGCTCGTGATCGCCACCGGATCACGGATCTCCCCCGAAGGGATTCCGGGTCTGGCCGAGAACGCCGAGTTCTTCTACACGGAGGAATCGGCGGTGCGCATGTTCAAGCACCTGCAGGAGTTCGAGGGCGGGCGGGTGGTCATCGCGGTCGGCGTGCCTCACAAGTGCCCGATGGCCCCGCTCGAGATCACCTTCATGCTCCATGACTACTTCAAGGACCGCGGGATCCTGGACAAGACCCGGATCCACTACACCTATCCCATCGGTCGCACCCACAGCCTCGAGAACGTCGCCAAGTGGGCGACACCCGAATTCGACCGCCTCGGCATCACCTACGAGACGCTGTTCAATATGAGAGAAGTCGACGGTGTGGAACGGGTCGTGCACAGCGAGGAAGGCACCGAGGCGCCTTATGACCTTTTGATCAGCATCCCCGCGCACAAGGGTATGGAGGTGATCGAGAAGAACGATTTGGGCAAGAGCGGCTGGATCCCCACCGATCGCCACCGCCTCAACATGGAAGGGCGCGAGAACGTGTTCGTGCTCGGCGACACGACCAATCTTCCGATCAGCAAGGCGGGTTCCACCGCGCACTTCGAGGCCGACACCCTGGCCGAGAACCTGGCGGCGATGGTCAAGATCGGCACCCCGGTGCGCGACTACGACGGCAAGGTCTTCTGCTTCATCGAGGCGGGCAAGGACCGGGCGACCTACGCGATGTTCGACTACCGGAACCCGCCCAATCCCAAGCCCCCGACCAAGGCGGTGCACTGGTTCAAGATGGCGTACAACCAACTCTACTGGGCCTCGGCCCGCGGCCTGATGTAAGGAGGATGCGATATGAGCCCATCACAAACGGCCGAGGCCATCGGACAGGCCGAGGAACTGGAACACCTCGTCGAGAGCGCCCGCGACGCGCTCACCGACGACATGGTGGGGCGGCTCTCGGCGACGTTGGGCCAGGGGCTCGAGCTGCTCGAGCGCATCAACCGCAGCGGACTGGATCGGGCGCTGCCGGCGATCACCCGCCTGGTGGAGAACGACGATCTGGATCGCATCGTGCACTTGGCCCGCGTGCTGGGCGCCGCCGACGAGGCCATGAACGAGGACATGGTCGGGCGCATGGCCGGGACCCTCGGCGAGGGCCTGGATCTGCTCGACCGGGTCAACCGCAGTCGGTTGGTCGACGCCCTGCCGGCGATCGCCAATCTCGTGGAGAGCGGCGACCTCGACCGGATCGTGCACCTCGCGCGGCTGTTCGGCGCGGCCGAGGACGCGGTCAACGACGAGATGATCGGACGCATGGCCGGGGTGGCGACCGACGCCCTGTGCCTGATCGAACAGCTCACACGCAACGACGCCCTCGGTCGGATCCTGACATTCTTCCTGCGCCCGGAGGTGCAGAACGTGCTGGTGCGCTTCGGCGAGGCGCTGCTCGCGGCCAGCACGGAATACGAGCGGATGCCCCCGCCCAAGGGCGGACTCGGCGGCTGGTGGCAGTTGCTCCGGGAACCCGGCAATCAACAGGCCATGCAGTTCCTCGGCGCGTTCGGCAGACACCTGCATGGACAGCATCACTGAAGGGACCCGGGAGTTGCCGAACCGCAAGGATCGCCGTGAACCCACGATCACGGAGTTCGCCGCATCCGGAAGCTCAACGGCGGATGGAGCAATCCCCCTGATCCAAACCCGGCATATTATTCCCTGTGGCGCGCCTCACAAAGCGTCTGTCCCGGTCCTTCAGCCCAACTCTAGCGACTCAGGCATCTCTTGCGAGCGGTCGGCATATCGGATCCCTTTCGAGGCATGAATATCCTTACAGAGTATCCGGCCAACGTGTCATGATCATGGCAAACGAGGGAACGATGATGTCCCATTGCGGGATGCTATTTGCCGCAAGGGAGTTTAAGTTGCACGTTACACTTCATACGTAGCGGGCCTCGGCGCTGCCCGATGTTGCCGTACTACCTGATTCCGCTTCTTTCCCGAACTTGTCCGCGATCGACACCCCCCCCCTGGCCGTCGTCCCGTAACGACACAACCGGCTTGCACCCTGGACATCCCGAGGGAAACCCGGATTGCCCCGTCTCACTCACCACGCCGGTGGTGGCCCGGGCGCGATACCTGCCGGGAGCAGGTCAAGGGCCTGTTCGAGGGCGATGGCGGCCCGAAGCCGGGGGTTGAGCATCGGGACGCCGGAGCGGCCGGACAACGAGATCGGCAAGCTCAAGATGGAGCCGGACCGGCCGAAAAGAAGTCCGGGATTTCCCTGCCATGACGCGGAGATCGTGGGCGGGCCTGGAAGGGGAACTTTCCGCCGTGCGCCGATGCGTACCGGCCGGGGTGTCGCGGGCGACGATGTACGTGTGGGCCGTCCCGTGGAAGCGGACGAGACCGATCTACGGCTCTGTCGCCCGATCGACGAGGGGGGAACCGGGCTCGGTTGACATCCCGGACCGACTGGAAACCATGACGTCAAGAGTAAGGGAGAAAAGCAAAATGAACGAAGGGATGAAAAACTGTTGGGAAATCCTGAATTGTGGTCGTGAGAAAGGCGGCCAAAAAGTCAGGGAGCTTGGCGAATGTATTGCCTCGGAAGAAGGCCTTGGCCATAGCTGTTGGGCCATTGCCGGAACACTTTGTGGAGGAGCGGTTCAGGGCACACATGCACAAAAGGAAAAGAACTGTATGTCCTGTGATGTTTACAACCTATACCACAGGCAAATAGGAAGTGAAGGTCGGAGAATTGCCGAGGAGTTTCCCGAAGAGCAGAAAAAGTATACCGACATGCTCAGGAATCGAATGAGGAAATAGTAAAAGTTGTCGGCGGCCAACAAGGCGTCTCACCGGACGAAGATTCCGCTACGCTGCATTGGCGTCCGGCGAGCTCGGCCGTCAGCTCTGGAAAATGAGGCTTCTCAGCAGAACCCGCGGGTGGACTCCGGTTCGGGTAGGGCGCCAAGCGCAGGATGCAAAGCGGTTTCAGCGTCGTGGCAAGCGCGAAAGCCGAAGGATTTTCCGGAGGTCGGTTTTGCTTTGGTGTTGAAAC
>CAZAQG010000028.1:0-28968 GCA_964487445.1 uncultured Chromatiales bacterium | reverse complement strand
ACGGGCTAGTATAAGCCATTCGGGCTCCCGGGCAAGCGCCGTCGGGGGGCGCCGCAGGGCGGTGTGCACCCTGCTCGTGCGTGATGCCGCTGTGCTACCATCGCGCCCCATGTTTCGGCGGGATTTCGAGTACCGGCTGCCGCCGGATCTGATCGCCCAACGTCCGCCCGACCGGCGCGGCGACGCGCGGTTGTTGTGTGTGGACGGTGCCGGCGGATCATTGCGCGACGGGGCCTTTCGCGAGTTGCCGGATCTGCTGCGCGCCGGCGACCTGCTGGTGTTCAACGACACGCGGGTGATCCCTGCGCGGCTCCATGCACGCAAGCCGAGCGGCGGGCGCGTCGAACTGCTCGTGGAGCGGATCATCGGGACGGATCGCGCGCGCGCGCGTCTGCGGGCGAGCAAAGCCCCGGCACCCGGGACGGCGCTTACGCTGGAGGACGGTACGCGGGTGATGGTGGGCGCACGCGAGGGGGACGCCTACCCGTTGCGATTCGAAGGCGCGCGCCCGGTATCCGAACTGCTGGAGGCGATCGGCCACGTGCCGCTTCCGCCGTATATCCACCGCCCCGACACGGGCGCGGATCGCGAGCGGTACCAGACGGTCTACGCCCGCAACCCCGGGGCGATCGCCGCACCTACGGCCGGTCTGCACTTCGACGCGACACTGCTCGAGCGGCTTCGCGAACGCGGCGTGGACAGCGCCTTCGTGACGTTGCACGTGGGCGCCGGCACCTTCCAGCCGGTGCGCGTGGAGCGGATCGAGGATCATCGCATGCATGCCGAGCGCGTCGAGATCGGCGCGGAGGTCTGCGAGCGGGTGCGCGCGGCGCGCGCGCGGGGCGGGCGCGTGGTGGCGGTCGGGACCACCGCGGTGCGCGGCCTCGAGGCCGCGGCCCGGGCCGGCTCGCTCGCCCCGTTCGACGGGGAGACGGATCTGTTCATCCTTCCCGGGTTTCCGTTCCGCGTCGTCGACGCGTTGATCACCAACTTCCACCTGCCGGCCTCGACGCTGCTCATGCTGGTGTGCGCGTTTGCGGGGCACCGGCCGGTGATGGACGCCTACCGTCACGCGGTCCGGGAACGCTACCGGTTCTACAGCTACGGCGACGCCATGTTCGTGACGCGCGCGGCGCAGGCAGCGACGTGACGGGCGCCATGCGCTTCGAGGTCCTGGCCTCGGACGGCGCGGCACGGCGCGCCCGGATGGTCTTTGCTCGCGGCTCCGTGGAGACCCCGGCGTTCATGCCCGTGGGCACCCGCGGCACGGTCAAGGCCATGACCCCGGAGGAGGTCGGCGGACTCGGCTACGAACTGATCCTCGCCAACACCTTTCATTTGATGCTGCGTCCCGGGATGGAGGTCATCGGTTCCCATGGCGGGTTGCACCGCTTCATGAACTGGTCCGGCCCGATCCTGACCGACTCCGGCGGTTTCCAGGTCTACAGCCTGGCCGGGATGCGGCGCATCGCCGAGGAGGGCGTGACGTTCCGCTCGCCGGTGGACGGCGCGCGGGTGTTCCTGGGTCCCGAGGAGTCGATGGCGGTGCAGCGCGGCCTGGATTCGGACATCGTGATGGCGTTCGATGAATGCACCCCTTATCCCGCGACCGAGGATCGGGCGCGCGAGTCCATGGAACTCTCCCGGCGATGGGCCCTGCGCAGCCGCCTCGCCCACGGGGATCGTTCGGCGTCGCTGTTCGGCATCGTGCAGGGCGGCATGTACCCGCAACTGCGGGCGGCGTCGCTGGAGGGACTTATGGAGATCGGGTTCGACGGCTATGCGCTGGGCGGGCTCTCGGTGGGAGAACCCAAGGAGGAGCGGCTGAAGATCCTCGCCGAAGTGCTGCCGCGGATGCCGGTCGACGCGCCTCGCTACCTGATGGGGGTCGGGACGCCGGAGGACATCGTGGACGCGGTCTGCCGCGGCGTGGATCTCTTCGACTGCGTGCTGCCCACGCGCAATGCACGTAACGGCTTCCTGTTCGTGCGCGGCGGCACCCTGCGCCTGCGCAACAGCCGCTATCGCAATGATACGGCCCCTCCGGACGAGACCTGCGGGTGCTACACCTGCCGGCACTACAGCCGGGCCTATCTGCGCCACCTGGATCGGTGCAACGAAATCCTCGGGTCGAGGCTCAACACGATGCACAACCTTCATTACTATGCACGGCTCCTGAGCGGACTGCGCGAGGCCGTTTCGGTCGGACGCTTGGCGGCGTTCGTGCGTGAATTCCATGCGGCGCGGGTGCAAGATGGCGAGAATGTGTCATAATGGCCTCTTCTCATGGCGCGGACGCCGGGGCGGAGGGGACGGGCCCCGCCGGCGATTGTGTGCCATTACCGATTCCGGATCTTCGACAAACCGATTTAAGGATACGGCATGAGCCTGTTCATTCCTGACGCCTGGGCGCAGGGCGCCTCGTCGTCCGGCAGCGATCCGCTGCTCAGCTTTCTTCCCCTGGCGCTGATCTTTGTGGTCTTCTATTTCCTGCTGATTCGTCCGCAGGCCAAGCGTGCCAAGGAGCACCGCAAGATGGTGGCCGCCCTGTCCAAGGGCGACGAGGTGGTGACCACCGGCGGTCTCGTGGGTCAGGTCACCGAGGTGGGCGAGAACTTCGTGAAGGTGGAGATCGCCGGCAACGTCCAGGTGCGGATCCAGCGGCAGGCGGTCTCGACCGTGCTCCCCAAGGGCAGCCTGAAGAGGCTCTGAGCGCCCGCGCGCGATGATCAATCAATACCCCTTGTGGAAGTACCTGCTGATTCTCGGCGTGCTGCTGTTCGGTATCGTCTATGCGTTGCCCAATCTCTACGGGCAGGACCCGGCGGTGCAGATCTCCTCCACGGCCGGCGAGCCGATCCGCTCGCCGACTCGCGACAAGGCGGTAGCCGCGCTGGAGAAGGCCGACATCCGCTACAAATCGGTCACCGAGCATGACGGGCGGCTCCTGATTCGTTTCCGCGACTCCGAGGCCCAGCTCCGGGGCCGCGACCTCCTGGAGGTCGCGTTGGGCGGCAACTACGTGGTGGCGCTCAACCTGGCACCCTCCACTCCGGGCTGGCTGCGCGCGATCAATGCGCGGCCCATGTACCTGGGGCTGGATCTGCGCGGCGGCGTCCATTTCCTCATGTCGGTGGACATGCGAGCAGCGCTTCAACAGGCCCTGGGACGCCACGTCGGCGACCTGCGCAGCCTGCTGCGGGACAAGCGCATCCGCTACCTGGACGTCTCCCGGAGCAAGGATGCGATTCAGATGAGGTTTCGCGACGCGCGCGATCTGGAGCGCGCACGCGCGCTGATCAAGGGTCGGAACCGCGACCTCGTGCTGAGCACGCCTTCGGGGGAAGGCGGATTCGCGCTGCGCGCGACGCTCAGCCCGGAGGAACTGACCAAGATCCGCGACTTCGCCGTACAGCAGAACATCACCACGCTGCGCAACCGCATCAACGAACTCGGCGTGACCGAGCCCATCATCCAGCAGCAGGGGAAGGACCGTATCGTGGTCGAACTGCCGGGCGTGCAGGATACCGCGCGCGCGAAGGAGATCATCGGCGCCACCGCGACCCTGGAGTTCCACCTGGTCGATGAGGAGCACAGCGTCGAGAACGCCGTCGCCACCGGCCGCGTCCCGGCGGGCGACCGGATCTACTACGACCGCCAGCACCGGCCGATCCTGCTCAAGCGGCGCATCATCATAACGGGCAACCAAGTCACCGACGCCGCCTCGGGTCTGGATCAGCAGAGCGGGCAGGCCGCGGTGTTCATCACCTTGAACGGTCGAGGCGCGCGGGTCATGGAGAACACCACGGCCAAGAACGTCGGCCGGAGTATGGCGGTGGTCTTTATCGAGAACAAGGTCGCGACCCACATGGTGAACGGCAAGCCGGTGCGAGTGACCAGGAGGGTCGAGAGCGTCATCAACGTTGCGGTGATCCGGGGCCGTTTCGGCAAGCGTTTCCAGATCACCGGCCTCGACAGCACCCAAGGGGCGCGTAACCTCGCACTGCTGCTGCGCGCCGGCGCCCTGGCGGCGCCGATGGAGATCATCGAGGAGCGCACCATCGGTCCCAGCCTCGGGCAGGAGAACATCCATCAGGGTTTCGAAGCGGTCGTGGTCGGTTTCCTCGTGGTGCTGCTTTTCATGGGCGTCTACTACCGGGCGTTCGGCCTGATGGCGGACCTCGCGCTGTTCTTCAACCTGGTATTGGTGGTGGCGCTGCTCTCGCTGCTGCAGGCGACGCTCACGATGCCGGGCATCGCCGGCATCGTGCTCACCGTGGGTATGGCGGTCGACGCCAACGTGCTTATCTATGAGCGTATCCGCGAAGAACTGCGCAACGGCAACACCCCCCAGGCGAGCATCCACGCCGGCTACGAGAAGGCGTTCTCCACGATCGCCGACGCCAACATCACCACGCTGATCGCGGCGGTGGTGCTGTTCAGCTTCGGGACCGGACCGGTGAAGGGTTTCGCGGTGACGCTCTCGCTGGGCATCCTGACCTCGATGTTCACGGCGATCATGGGCACGCGCGCCATCACCAACCTGCTCTACGGCGGCCGCAGGATCAAGCGGCTGTCGATCTGAGGCACGGGACCATGGAATTCTTCCGATCCACGCTCAACATCGACTTCATGGGAAAACGGGCCTGGATGGCCGGGTTCTCGGTCGTCACGATCGTGATCAGTTTGGTATCCCTGTCGGTTCAGGGGCTCAACCTGGGCCTCGATTTCACCGGCGGCACCTTGCTGGAGGTGGAATATCCGCGCGCCGTGGAGTTGCCCGGCGTCCGGCAGACCCTGGCGAAGGCCGGCTTTCCCGAGGCGGTGGTCCAGCACCTGGGTACCGCGCGCGATGTCCTGGTGCGCGTCCCGCCGCACGGCAAGGAGTCGAGCGCCGACCTGAGCGGCCACGTGTTGGCGGCGTTGGAGAAGCACGCCGGATCCAAGCTCGACCTGAAACGCGTGGAGTTCGTGGGCCCCCAGGTGGGCTCCGAGTTGGCCGAGAAGGGCGGTCTCGCGCTGCTCTACGCGCTACTCGGGATCCTCGCCTACGTGGCACTGCGCTTCGAGTGGCGGCTGTCCCTGGGGGCGGTGCTCGCCACGGTGCACGATACGATCTTCACGCTCGGATTCTTCTCGGTGTTCCGGATCCAATTCGATCTGACGGTGCTGGCGGCGGTCCTGGCGGTGATCGGCTACTCGCTCAACGACACCATCGTGGTCTTCGACCGGATCCGCGAAAACTTCCGGCGCATGCGCAAGGGCGGCACGCCCGAGGTCATGAACTCCGCCATCAACCAGACCCTGTCGCGCACCATCATGACCAGCCTGCTGACCATGCTCGTCGTGGTCACGTTGTTCTTCCTGGGCGGGGAGATCGTGCACGGATTCTCCATCGCGTTGATCGTGGGGATCTGTATCGGCACCTTCTCCTCGATCTATGTGGCCAGCCCGTTGGCGATGTGGCTGGGGGTCAGCCGCGCCGACCTGATGCCGGCGCGCAAAGAGATGACCGAGGCCGATCGCCGCCCGTGAGGGGCGCGGCCTCAACGCTGCAGCGCGGGGGTGCGGTGCGGTGCGATCGTGCTTACCAGTGCCTGGAATACCTTGGGCGGGCCGGCGATGACGTTGCCGGTGGCGAGGTAGTCGGGACCTGCGGAAAAGTCGCCCACCAGGCCGCCCGCCTCGCGGATGATCAGCGTTCCGGCGGCCATGTCCCATTCCTTCAGGCCGATTTCCCAGAAACCGTCGAGCCGCCCGGCGGCGACGTAGGCGAGATCGAGAGACGCGGCGCCCGGGCGGCGCAGGTCGGAGACCCGGCCCAGCAGGGTGCGGAACATCGACAGGTAGGCGTCGAGGTGCTCGGGGTACTTGAAGGGGAATCCGGTCCCGACCAGGGCGCCGTCGAGCCCCTGGCAGCGGCTCACGCGGATGCGCCGGTCATCGAGCCGCGCGCCCTCGCCGTGCCCCGCGACGAACAGTTCCTGGCGCAGCGGATCGTAGATGACCGCCTGTTCCACCCGTCCGGCCGCCTTGAGCGCGATGGAGACGGCGTACTGCGGGAAGCCGTGCAGGAAGTTGGTCGTCCCGTCCAGGGGATCGATGACCCACACGTGGGTATCCCGGCCCGGCTGCTCGCCGCTTTCCTCGGCGAGGATACCGTGGCCCGGGTAGGCCCTGCGCAGGATGCGGATGATCTCCTGTTCGGCCATGCGGTCGACCTCGGTGACGAAGTCGTTGCGCGCCTTGGCGGTGACCACGAGGGTGTCCACGCGTTGGATGTGACGGACGATGAGGTCGCCGGCGCTGCGCGCGGCGCGGATCGCGATGTTGAGAGCCGGATTCATCGGGGTTTCGGTCCGTGCGCGTGCGGTGAGGTCCTGCGGACCCGCCAAAGGGGGCACAGGATAGCAGAGAATCCGCGCACGGTCTCAGACGGCCGGCGCGCGTGAGCCGCAGGGGACGTGCTGCGCGAGGGGGGAAGGAGGAAGTCCATGTTGCAGAACGTTCGCATCGTGCTGGTCGACACCAGCCATCCGGGCAACATTGGCGCCGCCGCGCGCGCCATGAAGAACATGGGGCTCGCGTGCCTGCATCTGGTGCGTCCGGCGCGATTTCCCGGCGCGGAGGCGACCGCACGCGCCTCCGGCGCCGACGACCTGCTGGCCGCCGCGCAGTGTCATGAGACGCTGACGAGCGCGGTGGCCGATTGTACGTTGGTGTTGGGGGTCAGTGCGCGGGTCCGTAGCCTTCCGTGGCCGATGCTGGACGCGCGTGCGGCGGCGCTGCGCGCCGTGAGCGCCGCGGAGCGCGGACCGGTCGCGCTGGTGTTCGGCCCCGAGCGAACCGGGTTGAGCAACGAGGATCTGGCGCGCTGCAACTTCCTGGTGCGCATCCCCGCCGATCCGGTGTACAGTTCCCTGAACTTGGCCGCCGCGGTGCAGGTGCTGGCCTACGAATTGCGCCTCGCCGCGGAGAGCGGCACTGAAGCGCCGCCCGCGCGGGAGGATGCGCCGCCGGCCGTTGCCGCGGATCTGGAACGTTTCTACATGCACCTGGAAGCGGTATTGGTGGAGATTGGTTTCCTGGAACCGGCCAATCCGCGCCACCTGATGCGCCGCCTGCGCCGGTTGTTCGCTCGCGCACGGCCGGACCGGAACGAGCTGGCGATCCTGCGGGGCATCCTCAGCGCGGTTCAGACCCGGCGCATCCGGTCCTGAGTCGGAAAGGGGGGGACGGTTCGATGGACTCAACCCCGTAAGGGAGTGTCGATGTTCGAGCGCCTGCGCGAGGACATACAGTGCGTCTTCGACCGCGATCCGGCGGCGCGCACCACCTTCGAAGTGCTCACCACGTATCCGGGCGTGCACGCCGTCCTCTTCCATCGGATCGGGCATCGCCTGTGGGACGCCGGCTTCCACTGGCCGGCGCGCTGGCTGTCGACCCTCGCGCGCTGGCTGACCGGCATCGAGATCCACCCGGGCGCGCGCATCGGCCGACGCTTCTTCATCGATCACGGCATGGGCGTCGTCATCGGCGAGAGCGCGGAGATCGGCGACGACTGCACGCTCTACCACGGAGTAACGCTGGGCGGGACCTCTTGGGAGAAGGGCAAGCGCCATCCCACGCTGGGGCGCGACGTGGTCGTGGGGGCCGGGGCCAAGGTCCTTGGACCCATCCGCATCGGTGACGGTGCGCGCATCGGGTCCAACGCGGTGGTGGTGAAGGACATCCCGGCGGGGGCGACGGTGGTGGGCGTTCCCGGCCACGTGGTGCAGCGCCTCGACACCGGGCGCGAAGCGGATCGGCGGGCCTTCGCGCGGCGTATCGGCTTCGACTCCTACGGTACCACTCGCGACATGCCGGATCCGGTGGCGCATGCCATCAACTGCATGCTCGATCACATCCAGGCCATGGACCGCAGGATGGAGTCCATGTGCGATGCGCTGAAGTCGTTGGGAACCGAACTCGGCGATGTGCACCTGCCGGACCTCGGCCCCTGTGAGATCCGCTCCGGCGGCGTCGGCCCGGAAGCTCCCGGAACCCCGGAGGAATCGAAGCAGCCGGAGGATTGGGCCGAGCAGGAGCGACTGAAATGAGTGTCGCCGGCGCCCCGGGTGGCGCACCTCGTCGGCTGGATCGGGCGGCGTATGCCGTCGCCGCCCGATCCGTGGATCCCGGGTGAGGGCATTGGGGAAATAGTTGACTGTTTTACAAGGTTATGGTCTACTACCCCGGATTCAATGGCATTTCTGTGCACTGCTTGAAGGAATAGGGGCGATGGGGATACCGGGGCACGGGGAGTGCACCTCCGCTGGAGGCGGATGGGGTCCGTGCCGCGGACGGCGGGCGGCCGCGATCACTCCTCGCTCCGTCGCCGCCTTCCCCTCGCGGGCCTTGCGTCGGGCGCAGGGCGGGATGCGCGCGCGTAGCGGGGCGGGCCGGCGATGCGGCTGACCACCAAGGGTCGCTACGCGGTGACCGCGATGCTGGATCTTGCCATCCATTCCCGGACCGCGCCGGTGAGTCTCGCGGAGATCGCGCAACGCCAGGCGATCTCCCTGTCGTATCTGGAGCAGCTCTTTGCGCGGCTGCGCCGCGAGGGGCTCGTGCACAGCATCCGCGGGCCGGGAGGGGGCTACCTGCTCGGACGCGAGCCGGCACGGATCGCGGTGGCGGAGGTGATCATCGCCGTCGATGAAAAAGTGGACAGCACCCGTTGCGGCGGATCGGGCGATTGTCGGGACAACGAGCGTTGCCTGACTCACGACCTGTGGGTCGACCTCAGTTGCCGGATCCAGGCATTTCTCGGCGGCATCAGCTTCGCGCAGTTGATGGCGCGTCGTGAAGTGCGGGAAGTGGCCTCCCGGCAGGATCGGGTGCAGTGTGGGCGGCGCGAGTCGCTGCATGCCGAATCCGGGCCCTCGGTGCGCGCGGCGCCGCCCGGCCGATCCGCAATCCCGTGAACCGGCCCATGGCCGTCTATCTCGACTTCAACGCCACTACGCCCGTCGATCCCCGGGTAGTGGAGGCGATGCTCCCGTATCTCTCCGGGCCGGCGGGAAATCCCTCCAGCGTGCACCGTTTCGGGCGCGCGGCGCGTGCCGCCGTCGATGAGGCCCGCGCCGAGGTGGCGGCGTTGGTGGGGGCGCTGCCCGAGCAGGTGATCTTCACGAGCGGCGGTACCGAGGCCAACAACCTCGCGATCCGGGGGGTCGCCGACGGTACGGTTGCGGTCGGCATCGCGGTCAGCTCCGTGGAGCACGCCTCGGTGCTCGCTCCGGCCGCGCGCCTCGCGCGCCGGGGCGGATCCGTGGTGCAGATCCCCTCCGACCGCGAGGGGCGGATCCTGCCCGAGGCGGTGCGCGGGGCGCTCGACGCCGGGACCCGGCTGGTCTCGGTGATGTGGGCCAACAACGAGACCGGCGTGATCCAGCCGGTGGCGGCGATTGCGGAGCTGGTACGCGAATCGGGCGCCTGGATGCACACCGATGCAGTGCAGGCCGCCGGCAAGATCCCCGTCGACTTCGCGGCCGGCGGCGTTCACCTGATGACCCTCTCGGCGCATAAGATCTACGGCCCCAAGGGCGTCGGGGCCCTGGTGGCGGACCGGGCGGTGGATCTGGTTCCGATCCTCGAGGGTGGCGGCCAGGAACGCGGCCTGCGCGGCGGGACCGAGAATGTGGCCGGGATCGTCGGCTTCGGCGCCGCCGCGGATCTGGCGCGCCGCGAGTTGGAGGAGCACCGTGCGCGGCTGCGGGAATTGCGCGACGCGCTGGAGCGGATGCTCGCGGCGCGACCGGATGTAGTGGTGTTCGGCGCCGGTGCCGAGCGCCTGCCCAACACGGTGCAGTTCGCCCTCTCCGGGATCGCCGGCGAGACCCTGCTCCTGGAACTCGACCGGTACGGGGTGGCGGTCTCGAGCGGTTCGGCCTGTCACAGCGAGCGAGCCGAGCCGAGCCACGTCCTCGGCGCCATGGGGGTGGCGCGCGAACTCGCCTACGGCGCGATCCGGGTCAGCCTCGGTCACGAATCCACGGCCGCGGATCTGGACGCCCTGCTGCGGGCGCTCGATCGCGCACGCGCGCGCCTGGCGCGGGCCGTTCCCTGACGGGCGCCTTGTATCCGGCACGCATCGGCCCTATTTTATAGCCCGCGATAGGGGCCGATAACCGGCCGGATGGCCGATCGATCGGCTTTGGTCGGTGGAATGCTTCTCATAAATATCGCGCTGCGGCCGCAAAGGTGGTGTGCGGCAACCGGTTGTCGAGGTGACCCGTATGGCGATTACACTGACCGAGGCGGCGGCGGGGCATATCCGTCGGCTGCTCGATAGGCGCGGCAAGGGCCTGGGCCTGCGGCTCGGGGTCCGCAAATCCGGCTGTTCCGGTTTCGCCTATGACCTGGATTACGTCGATGAGGTCGCCGAGGACGACGCCGTTTTCGAGGAGTTCGGGGTCAAGGTGGTGGTGAATCGCGAGAGCCTCGAGTCCCTGGACGGGACCGAGATCGACTACGCGCGCGACGGCCTCAACGAGAACTTTCGCTTCCGCAACCCCAACGTCAAAGACGAATGCGGCTGCGGCGAGAGCTTCAGCGTCTGATGGGTTGCCGGCGGTCCCGCCCCGGCGGCGGATTTCCCATGCCCTTTCAGGGGTTATCGTCGGCCCTATGATGGGGCGGCGCTTCGGGTAGGGGTGCCGCGGGGTGCGCGAGTGCGCCCCCGGGTCCTGTCGGATCTCCCGTCGGTCCCCGGCGGATCGGTCCCGAAAATCACAATCCGTCTGCGAACCCCGCGGACGGCGGAGACGATGCAGGGGTGAGTGCGGTGAGCGAGTGCGACGTTGCGCCGGCTGGGAAGGAAGTCAACCTGCTCGGGCTGGACCGCGCCGGTCTGGAGGCGTTTTTCGACGCGCTCGGGGAGCGTCCGTTCCGTGCCGCCCAGGTCCTGCAATGGATCCACCAGCGCGGTGTGACCGACTTCGCCGCCATGACCGATCTCAACAAGCCGTTACGCGTGCGCCTCGCCGGGTCCTGCGTGGTGCGCGCACCGGAGCCGGTGTCGGAACAGGCCTCCGCGGACGGCACCCGCAAGTGGCTGCTGCGGCTCGACGACGGCAACGCGGTCGAGACGGTGTTCATTCCCGAGCCGGATCGCGCCACCTTGTGCATCTCCAGCCAGGTCGGCTGCTCGCTCAACTGCAGCTTCTGCTCCACGGCGCGCCAGGGTTTCAACCGCAACCTCACCACCGCCGAGATCGTGGGACAGGTATGGGCGGCGCGACATCGGCTGGGGCGGCTCGACCCGCCGCGCGCGATCACCAACGTGGTCCTGATGGGGATGGGCGAACCGCTGCTCAATTTCTCCAACGTGGTCCCGGCGTTACGCCTGCTGGTGGAGGACCTGGCCTACGGGCTGTCGAAACGGCGCGTGACGCTGAGCACCGCCGGGGTGGTGCCGATGATCGACGCATTGCGCGAGGTCTGCGACGTGAGTCTCGCCGTTTCGCTGCACGCCCCCGACGACGCCTTGCGCGAGGAGTTGGTGCCCCTGAACCGCAAGTATCCGATCGCCGAGTTGCTCGATGCCTGCCGACGCTACGTGGCGGGGCGGGCGCATCGGCGGGTGACCTTCGGGTACGTGATGCTGGAAGGCGTCAACGACTCCGAGGCCCACGCCCGCAGGCTTGCGCGGCTGCTGCGCGACGTGCCCGCGAAGGTCAACCTGATCCCCTTCAACCCGTTTCCCGATGCCGCCTATCGGCGTTCCGCGGCCCGGTCCATCGACGCCTTCCGCTCGGTCCTGCTCGCGGCGGGGCTGATCACGGTGACCCGCACGACCCGCGGCGGGGACATCGACGCCGCCTGCGGGCAACTGGTCGGTCGCGTGCGGGACCGCACGCGGCGCAGCCGGCGCGTCGGCGAACCCGCAGTGGAGTGCAACCCATGACCCGCAAGATCCGTGTGCCCGCCGCTCTGCCGGCGTTGGCCCTGCTCGTCTTCGCGTTGTCCGGCTGCAGTATGATCTCCGGGTCCGACTTCCGGCACATCCGAGGCCACGATACGAATCTCGCGGCAATCAACACGCAACTCGGCATCGCCTATATGAGCGACCACAAGCCCGATCTCGCCATGCGGGCGCTGCGCAAGGCGCTGCGGAAGGACCCGGATCTGGTCCTGGCCCACAATGCGATCGCGGTGCTCTACGAACGGCTCGGCGAATTCGACAAGGCCGACCGCCACTTCCGCCGGGCGCTCGACCTGGACCCGAAGAACTCCACCGCCCAGAACAACTACGGCGTGTTCCTGTGTCGACGCGGGCGGATCAAGGAGGCCGAGACGCATTTCCGCGCGGCGCTCGACAACCCGCTGTACGCTCACCCCGAACAGGCATGGTCCAATTGGGGATTCTGCGCGGTCAAGGCCGGTGACTATGCCAAGGCCGAGACCTATCTGCGCCGCGCCCTGCAGCGCAACCCGAAATTCGCCCCGGCGCTGCTGGAGATGGTGCGGCTCAACTATCGGCGCAAGCGCTGGCCGCAGGCGCGGGCATACATGGAGCGCTACCGGGCGGTGGCGCCGAATACGCCCGGCGGCTTGTGGCTCGCCATTCGGATCGAGCGGCAACTGGGAGACCGCAACGCGGCGGCCAGCGACGCCCTGCTGCTGAAGTCGAAGTATCCGGACTCCGCGCAGACCCGACAATTGCTCGAATCCGAATCGAATGGTCGAGCCTCCGGACAGTAACCGCGAGAGCGCCGATCCGCTCGCGCCGCCTCCGGGCCCCGGGGAACGGCTGCGCCGCGCCCGCGAGGCCGCCGGGATGGAACTGGGTCGGGTCGCGGCGGAACTGCACTTGGCGCCGGCGATCCTGGAGGCCCTCGAGCGGGACGACTTCGGTTCGCTGCCGCCGACCTATATCCAGGGCTATCTGCGCAGCTACGCCAAGCGCCTGGGGCTCGCCGCCGATTCGGTACTGGCGGACTATCACCGCAGGCTCCCCCCCGAGCCTGCGCCCGCCGCACCCGTGCCGCGACCCGCTCCGGCGGAGGTCGGACTGGGACGGACGCGGCGCGGCCTCTATGTGTTGCTCGGGGTGCTGGCGGTGGCCGTGTTTCTGACCTGGTGGTTCCGGGGCCGCTCGCTCACCGCGCCGAGCGCTCCCCCCGCCGCGGTGCAGGCACCGGCACCGCCCCGTGCGCCGGCGGAACCCGTCCGGGCACCGGTACCCGGAGCGCCACCGGTCGCATCGCCGGTCGCGTCGCCGCCGCTCGCACCTGTGTCGGTCGCACCGATTCCGGGTCCGGCGGTGCGCACGCCGGCGCCGCGTCGGGCGGCGCCTGCGTCGGGGGAACTGGTGCTGCGGTGCCGCGGCGCCTCGTGGGTCGAGGTGCGGGATGCAAGCGGCAGGCGGTTGGTCTACGATCTGCTGCACGCCGGAGAGGTGCGGCGGGTGCGTGGCACGCCGCCGTTTCGGGTGCTGCTCGGGAACGCCGCCGGCGTGCAGATCGAGTGGCACGGGCGGCCCGTGCCGCTGCCGCATCGTCCGCCGGGCAAGGTCGTGCAGATCACCGTCGGTACCGCGCCGACGCCGCGCACGCCATGAGCGGCGCATGCGATGCGCCGCGGTCCCCGGCGGCGAATCCCGTAGTCTCCGGGGAATCGGCCTCGGAAAATCGACCCGCGTAGATCCGTCCCGAAAATCCACACACCTCAGCCATCCACCAGGGAATTCGCCAGTGTCCAACCCGATTCAGGCCGTGCGCGGCATGCGTGATATACACCCCGAAGAGACCCCGCGATGGGTGCGGCTGGAAGGGATCGCCCGGCGGGTCCTGGACGCCTACGGCTACCGCGAGGTGAGGCTGCCGCTGCTGGAGAAGACCGAGCTGTTCCGCCGCTCCATCGGCGAGGTCACCGACATCGTCGAGAAGGAGATGTACACCTTCGAAGACCGCAACGGTGAGAGTCTGACGTTGCGCCCGGAAGGTACCGCCGGCTGCGTGCGCGCCGGGATCCAACATGGGTGGTTTCGGCAGCCCGGCCGGCGCCTGTGGTACCTCGGTCCGATGTTCCGCCACGAGCGCCCGCAGCAGGGTCGCTACCGCCAGTTCCACCAGATCGGCGTCGAGGCCTACGGGATGCCGGGACCGGACATCGACGCGGAACTCATCCTGCTCGGTGCGCGGTTATGGCGCGAGCTGGGCGTCGAGGACGTACGCCTGGAACTCAACACGCTGGGCGATCCGGCCGATCGCAGCGCCTACCGCCGGCGATTGGTCGAATACTTCGAGGCGCGGCACGATGCGCTCGACGAGGACAGTCGGCGCCGGCTGCACGGCAACCCGCTGCGTATCCTCGACAGCAAGAATCCCGCGATGCAGGGGCTGATCGAGGACGCCCCGCGATTGGGCGAGCACGTCGGCGCCGAGTGCCGCGCGCACTTCGAGGTCTTGCAGGAGGCGCTGCGCGAGGCCGGTGTGGACTTCATCGTCAACCCGCGCCTGGTGCGCGGCCTGGACTATTACAACCGCACCGTCTTCGAATGGGTCACCGACCGGCTCGGCGCGCAGGGCACGGTCTGCGCGGGCGGGCGCTACGACGGACTCGTGGAACAACTCGGCGGCCGGGCGACACCGGCGGTCGGCCTCGCCATGGGGCTCGAGCGCCTGCTCGCACTGCTCGGCGACGCCTGGGGCGGAGAGCGGACCGACGCCGACGTCTACCTGGTAATGGTAGGCGAGGCGGCCGAGCGCGCCGGTCCGGTGCTGGCCGAGCGGCTGCGCAGTGCGCTGCCGCGTTTGCGCCTGCTCGTGCACTGCGGCGGCGGGGGCTTCAAGAGCCAGTTCAAGCGTGCCGACCGCAGCGGCGCGCGCCTCGCCCTGGTACTCGGCGAGGAGGAGGCGCGCACCGGGCGGGTGTCCGTGAAGCCGTTGCGCGAGGCGGGCGAACAGTCGGTGCTGGGGCAGTCGGAGCTGGCGGATTATCTGGCCAAAACCCTTTACTCAAGCGCGGCAAAGTAAGCGGACAGTGCTTTCTTCGCCGCGCCTTGTATCCGACAGGCCACCGGCGTGAAACACTGGGCCGGTCCTTGGTATACTTCCGGATCGGCGCCCCGGCCCTGCCGGGTGCGCCCCATCGCTTAGCGGAGCAAGTCGAGTCCATGGATCCCTACGCATCGGAAAAGGAGCAGATCGAGGCTATCCGCGAGTGGTGGCGGGGAAACGGCAAGGGGATCGTCGTGGGCGTGGTCTTGGGGCTCGCCGGCCTGTTCGGCTGGCGGATGTGGCAGGACTACAGTCACAACCGCGGCGAGCAGGCCTCGTTCGAATACGCGCGGATGGCTGCGGCACTCGTCCAGGGCAAGAACGACGCCGCCCGCCAGTGGGCGCGCCAGATCACGGTCGACTACGGTTCCACGCCGTACGGGACGCTCGCGGCGTTCGCGATCGCCAGGATCGACCTGGATCAGGGAGATGCCAAGGCCGCCGAACAGCGACTGCAATGGGCCTTCGAGCATGCCGGCGACGAGGGTCTGCGCCGGCTCGCCGTACTGCGTCTGGCCCGCGTCCGGATCTCGGAAGGCAAGCTCGATGCCGCCGCCAAGATCCTTCATAGCATCCCGCCCGGCGGAACCGCCGCCGCCTTCTCTCAAGTGGAGGGCGATCTGTACATGGCGCGCGGCGATATACAGAAGGCGCGCGCGGCGTACGGGGCCGCGCTGAAGGCGTTGCCGCCGGACGCACCGGTTCAGGAGCGGCAACTGCTGAAGGTCAAGCTCGGCAATCTCGGCGTCGCGCCGGCTGCACAGCAAGGCACGTCATGAGGCGCGTCCTGCTGGTGCTCGCCGCGGGCGTCCTGTTGTCCGCGTGCAGCCTGTTCGGCGGCAGCGACAACACGATTCCACCCTCGCCGCTGCCGAAGTTCAAGGCGAGCGTCTCCATCGATCGGATCTGGTCGCACGATGTCGGATCCGGCAGCGATCATCTCGGCCTGCAGATCTTCCCGCTGGTCGAGGGCGGGCATGTGTACGTCGCCGGCTACAAGGGCCTTGTATCCGCCTACGACGCACGCACCGGCCGGCGCCTTTGGCGTACCGACACCGATGCGCCGATCAGCGGCGGCGTGGGCGGCGGCGACGCCCTGGTGCTGGTCGGCACGCGCGACGGGCGCGTGCTGGCCCTCGATTCGAAGAGCGGCAAGGTGAAATGGCACGCGCAGGTATCCAGCGAGGTCCTGTCGCGGCCGCGCGCCGCCGACGGCGTGGTGGTCGTGGAGAGCGGCGACGGCAACGTCTTCGGCCTTTCGGCCGAGGACGGTCACCGGCTCTGGATGGTCGGCAACACGATCCCGGTGCTCACGTTGCGCGGGACCGCCTCGCCGGTGCTGCTCTCGGGCGTGGCGCTGTGCGGATTGGCGAGCGGGCGGCTCGAGGTGGTGCGACTGCGCGACGGGACCCTGCTGTGGCAGACGACCGTGGCGATCCCGCGCGGCAACTCGGAGCTGCAGCGCATGGTGGACGTCGACAGCGAACCGCAGGTGGCCGGCGACGTCGCCTACGTGGCCGCCTATCACGGGCGGGTCGCCGCCCTCAACCTCGCCTCGGGCCGGATCCTCTGGGAGCGCGATGTGCCGTCCTATGCGGGGCTCGGTGTGGCGGGTGCGCAGGTGTTCGTGACCGACGACCATGGCGACGTGTGGGCGCTGGACCGCGCCACCGGCGCGACGCTCTGGCGTCAGAAGAAACTCGGCTATCGCGGGGTGACCGCGCCGGTGCCGTTCGGCGAGCGCTATGTCGTCGTCGGTGATCGCGAGGGTTATCTTTTCTGGCTCGACCGCAGCGACGGGCACTTCGTGGCGCGCGTGCGGGTCGACGGCTCCGGGGTGCTGGTGCCGCCGGTCGCCGACGGCGATACACTCTACGTGCTGTCCCGCGACGGAAAGCTGGCGGCCTACCGGATCAGAAAACCGGCGCACTGAGCTACTCATGCCGGATACGCCGGCTCGCAACAGGCGGTCTTTCTTACGATGTTGCCGACACTCGTGCTGGTGGGGCGCCCCAATGTGGGCAAGTCCACCCTGTTCAACCAGATCACCCGGACTCGTGACGCGCTGGTGGCGGACCGGCCGGGGCTGACGCGCGACCGTATCTACGGTCGGGGGCGGCTCGGCGCGCGATCCTACCTGGTGGTCGATACCGGCGGGTTGTCCGGTGTCGACATCCCGCTCGACGAACCGGTCGAGCGGCAGACGCGGCTCGCCATTCGCGAGGCGTCCGCGGTGGTGTTCCTGGTGGACGCGCGCGGGGGGCTGACCGCCGCCGATTCCGACATCGCCGCCGATCTGCGTCGTTGCGGGCGCCCGGTGTTCGTCGCCGTCAATAAGAGCGAGGCTCTCGATCCGGCGGTGGCCTGCGCCGACTTCCATTCCCTCGGTCTCGGCACCCCGCACGCCATCGCCGCCGCCCATCGCCGCGGCCTGGAGACGCTGCTCGCGGCGGTGTTTGCAGCGCTGCCGGAAGAGCCGGAGGGCGCCGGGGCCGCGGACGGGGACGCCGTGCGGGTGGCGGTGGTGGGCCGTCCCAATGCCGGCAAGTCGACCCTGGTGAACCGGCTGCTGGGCGAGGAGCGCGTGGTCACCTTCGGCGAGCCCGGCACCACGCGCGACAGCGTGTTCATCCCCTTCGGGCGCGGCGGGCGGCGCTACATCCTCATCGACACCGCCGGCCTGCGCCGCCGCGGCCGGATGACCGACGTGGTGGAGAAGTTCAGTGCCGTCAAGACGGTGCAGGCCATTGAATTGGCCCATGTGGTGATCCTCGTGCTGGACGCGCACGCCGGCATCGGCCATCAGGACGCGGCCCTTCTGGGTTTCGCCCTGGACAGCGGCCGGGCCCTGGTGATTGCGGTCAACAAGTGGGACGGGCTGAGCGGCGAGCAGCGCCGGCACGTCCGCGACGAGTTGGATCGGCGCCTGGGCTTCGTGGACTACGTGCCGGTGGAATTCATCTCGGCGCTGCACGGCACCGGGGTGGGCGATCTCTTCGACCGGGTCCCGCGCGTCTACGAGTCCGCCACGCGACGGCTGTCCACACCCCAGCTCACGCGCATCCTCGAGCAGGCGCTGCGCGCCCACCAGCCGCCCTTGGTGCAGGGGCACTCGGTGAAACTGCGCTACGCCCACGCCGGCGGCACCAATCCGCCGATCGTGGTGATCCACGGCAGCCGCACCCGGCACGTGCCCGTCGCCTACCGGCGCTACCTCGCCAACACCTTCCGCGCGGCACTGGACCTGCAGGGCACGCCGGTACGCATCGAGTTCCGGGAGGGCGAGAATCCCTACCGCCCGCGCGTGCGCGGCGGGGCGCGGCGGCGCTGAACCCGGGGGACGACCCTGCCGCGATCCGTTTCCCCGGATTTCGGCCTGCGGCCTGCATCCAGACCACGGGTGCGACGATCTTCCGGATCTCGTAGCCCGGATACAGCGAAGCGAAATCCGGGGAATGATACTGGAGCCGTCGGTCGCCTTCGTGAATAATGCGGGGTGGGCACGCCACGCGCCGCCGGGGGTGCAACGCCATGCCGCGGGATCCGTTCACCGGCGAGATCTCCCGTCACATCTGGGACCTCAAATACCGATACCGGCCGCCCGGCGGCGACGCCGAGCCCGAAGTCACGGCGACTTGGCGCCGCGTCGCGCGCGCCGTGGCGTCCGTGGAGGCCGAGCCCGCGCGCTGGGCGGAGCGGTTCTACGAGATCCTCGCCGGATTCCGCTTCCTGCCCGGCGGGCGTATCCAGGCCGGTGCCGGCACCGGGCGCCGCGTCACGCTGTTCAACTGCTTCGTCATGGGCGTCATCGAGGACTCCCTGGACGGGATCTTCGACGCCCTCAAGGAGGGCGCGCTCACGCTCCAGCAGGGCGGGGGCGTGGGCTACGACTTCTCCACACTGCGCCCGCGCGGGGTGCGCGCCCGGGCCACCGGCGCGATCGCCTCGGGTCCGGTCTCGTTCATGCGCATCTGGGATGCCGCCTGCGCGACGCTGCTCTCCACCGGGGCGCGGCGCGGTGCCATGATGGCGACGCTGCGCTGCGACCATCCGGACGTACTGGAATTCGTGGAGGCCAAGCGCGACCCGCACGAGCTTCGCCATTTCAACCTGTCCGTCCAGGTCTCCGACGCGTTCATGGAGGCGGTGCGCGCGGACCGCGAGTGGCCGCTGGTGTTTCCGGAGCGGGACCTCGAGGCCGACGCCGGGGAGGGCTCGGCGCCGGCGCGCCGCTGGCCGGGCCGCCCGCGCCCGGTCGCCTGCCGCGTGTTGCGCACCGTGCGTGCACGCGAACTGTGGGAGCGCATCATGCGCGCCACCTACGACTACGCCGAGCCCGGCGTGTTGTTCATCGATCGTATCAACGACGCCAACAACCTCGGGTACCGCGAATACCTCAGCGCCACCAACCCGTGCGGCGAGATCCCGCTGCCGCCCTACGGGGCCTGCGACCTCGGTTCCGTGAACCTCACCGCGTTCGTACGCGAACCGTTCTCGACGCGTGTCGCGTTCGATTTCGCCGCGCTCGGGCGCATCGTGCGCACGGCGGTGCGCTTGCTCGACGACGTCATCGACGCCTCGCGCTTCCCGCTGCCGGCGCAGGAGCGGGAGGCGCGCGGCAGTCGCCGCATCGGCCTGGGGATCACCGGGCTCGCCGATGCGTTGATCCTGCTCGGTCTGCATTACGGAGAGGCCGACGCCCGCGAGTGGGCGGCCGGCGTGATGCGCGCCATTCGCGAACACGCCTACCGCGCCTCGGCGGAACTGGCGCGTGAGAAGGGTGTGTTCCCGTTCTTCGAGCGCGACCGTTACCTCGACGGTGTATTCGTGCGCGCCCTGCCCGGCGAACTGCGCGACGCCGTCGCCCGCGACGGTATCCGCAACAGCCACCTGCTCGCCATCGCCCCGACCGGTACCGTCAGCCTGCTTGCAAACAACGTCTCCAGCGGTATCGAGCCGGTGTTCGGCTTCGAGTACACGCGCGCGGTGGTCGAGGACGGGGGCGTGCGCCGCGAGTACCGCGTGGCCGATTATGCGTACGCGTTGTGGCGCCGCCTGCGCGGTGACGAGTCCCTCCCGCGGGTCTTCGTGACCGCTATGGAACTCGACCCCGAGGCGCACCTGGCGATGCAGGCGGCACTGCAGCCGTACGTGGATCACTCCATCTCCAAGACCATAAACGTTCCGGCCGACTACGATTTCACGGCATTCCGCGGGATCTACGAGAGCGCCTACCGCAAGGGGCTCAAGGGCTGCACCACGTTTCGCCCCAACCCGGTGACCGGCGCGGTCCTGGAGGCCGCCCCCGTCGCCGGCGTGCATTGCTGTACCCCGGAGCGGGAGGGGGATTGAGCGTTTGTTCCCGGATTTCGCTTCGCTGCATCCGGGTACGGTATGGCGGACCGCGTTCAGCCGCCCTGCTTCAAGGCTGCGACGGTCGGTTTGGGCAGGAACAGCAGCGGATTGACGAGGGTGCCGTCCAGGCTCACGCCCCAATGGAGGTTGGGCCCGGTGACGCGGCCGGTGCGTCCGACCTTGCCGATAATCTGTCCGGTCCTGATGATCTCGCCGCGGTGGACGTCGATCGCACTCAGGTGGCAGTACAGGGTGACCAGTCCGCGGCCGTGGTCGATGAACACGGTCTTTCCGTTGAAGTAATAGTCGCCGGTGTCGAGCACTTCACCCCCGGCCGGGGCGCGGATCGGGGTGCCCGCGGGCGCGGCGATATCGATGCCGCTGTGGGGCCGGCGCGGCTTGTCGTTGAGGACGCGGCGTGCACCGAAGGGGCTCGTCAGGACGCCCTCGAGCGGTGCGCGGAACGCCACGTCGACGCGGCGGCTCGATCGCCAGTGACGCAGGTCGGCGTGGATGCGGGTGAGTTCACGGCGGATGCGCCGCAGCTCCTTCGGCGAGGGGGTGACCATCTGCTTGTTCTTGAGCGTGATGCGCTGGGTCGGGTAGCGGTGCGGGCGGATGCGGAACGAGACCGTGCGCGTGCGGTCCGGTTCGTGGACCACCAGGGTGGCTTTGCCGGGACGCGCCTGGAGCGGGATCCCCACCAAGGCGTACCAGCGCCCGGCGTCGCGCACCACGAGCACCCGGCGGCCGTCGTAGCTCGTGCGCGGCGCTCTCGCGGCGGGGGCGAGCGCCAGCACGAACACGCCGCCCGGGACGGGTTCCGAGCGGGGCAGGCGCCCGGCGTGCGCGGCGCCGGGCGCGAGCAGGCCCGTACATAGGAGGAACAGGCCGGGCAGGGTGCGGGCCGGCCGGGCGGCGTTCATGTTAGGTCCGCGGGTGACTCGATGTCCTCCACGCGGCACACCAGACGCCCGCGTGCGAGCCGCGCCTCGACCTGCGCGCCGATGTGCACTTGGGCGGCCTCGCGCAGCAGCGTGCCGTCCGGCAGGCGGCGCACGATCGCGTAGCCGCGCCCGAGCGTCGCCAGCGGGCTGACCGCGTCCAGGGCGCGGCCCAGGGCGGCGAGGCGCTGGGTGCGTGTCGCGATCGCGGTGTGCAGCGCGGTGTGCATCCGGTGATCGAGGTGGGTGCAATGCCCCGCGAGCCGCTGCACGCGGGGCAGCGGGAAGTGGTGCTCCAGGCGCGCGGCGAACTCCGCCAGCGTCGAGCGCCGCCCGCGCAGCTCGCCGCGCAGGGCGCCGCGCAGGCGCAGATCCAGGTCGTCGAGGCGTTGGGCGCGCTGGTGCAGCCGCCGGCCGGGATCCTGGGTGTGCAGCCGCCGGGCCAGTGTGTCCAGGCGCTCGTTGCGGCGCGCGAGCGCGGCCGCGGCGGCGCGTACCAAGCGCGCGCCCTGGTGCTCCAGGCGCGCCAGCCATTCCGCTTGGTCGGGGCTCACGACCTCGGCGGCCCCCGACGGGGTGGGGGCGCGCCGGTCGGCCACGAAGTCGGCGATCGTGAAGTCGATTTCATGGCCGATTCCGGTCACCACCGGGATGGCGCAGGCGTGGATCGCGCGCGCGACGATCTCTTCATTGAAGGCCCACAGGTCCTCCAGCGAGCCGCCGCCGCGTGTCAGGATCAGGACGTCGCACTCGGCTCGCTCCGAGGCCGATTCGAGCGCCGCGGCGATCTCGCGCGGCGCGCCCTCGCCCTGCACCGGCACCGGGTAGACCAGCACCGGGATGGCCGGAAAGCGCCGGCGCAGGACGCTCAGGATGTCGCGGATGGCGGCGCCGGTGGGCGAGGTGATCACGCCGATGCGCCGAGGCGGCGTCGGCAGGGGGCGCTTGTGCGTCTCCGCGAAGAGCCCCTCGGCCGCGAGGCGCCGCTTGAGGACTTCGAAGGCGCGGCGCAGTGCACCGTCGCCCGCCGTCTCCATGTGCTCGACGACGAGTTGGAAATCGCCGCGCGCCTCGTAGAGCCCGGCGCGCGCGCGCACCAGCACCTGCATCCCGTCGCGCGGCACGAAGGCGAGGTTGCGGTTGCGCGCGCGGAACATCGCGCAGCGCACCTGCGCCTGGGTGTCCTTGAGCGTGAGGTACAGGTGTCCCGAGCCCGGTCGCGAGAGGTTGGAGATCTCCCCTTCCACCCAGAGCAGCGGGAAACCGCCCTCGATGCGCATGCGGACCTCGCGGTTGAGCCGCGAGATCGTGTAGACGTCGCGCTGCGGGCGCGTCTCGGGCGGGCTGGCGTCGAGGCTGAGCATGATGCGCATGATAAACCCCCGGCCCCCGGCCGCCCAAACCTCCCGCGGACGCCTGCGGGCAAGGGGCGCGTTTACCCGCCCACCGGGACTCTCTATAATGCCCGCTTACCCGATCCAGGAACCGCACCGCTATGCACATCACCGAGGAAGCCCTGACCTTCGATGACGTGCTCCTGGTGCCCGCGCACTCCAGGGTCCTGCCGCGCGATGCGTGCCTGGAGACCTGGCTGACGCGTGAGATCCGCCTCAACATCCCCGTGCTCTCCGCGGCCATGGACACCGTAACCGAGGCACGCCTCGCTATCGCCCTCGCCCAGGAGGGCGGGATCGGCATCATCCACAAGAACATGACCGCGGAGCAGCAGGCCGAGCAGGTGCGCCGCGTAAAGAAGTTCGAGAGCGGCGTCATCAAAGAGCCGATCACGGTCACCCCCGGGACCACCATCCGCCAAGTGCTGGATCTGACGCACGCGCACAACATCTCCGGTGTCCCGGTGGTGGAAGACGGCGGCTCGCTGGTGGGCATCGTGACCAGCCGCGACCTGCGCTTCGAGACCCGGCTCGGCGACCCGGTCACGAACGCCATGACCCCGCGAGAGCGGCTGGTGACGGTGCGCGAGGGCGCGGGCAAGGGGGAGGTGATCGGCCTTCTGCACAAGCACCGCATCGAGAAGGTGCTGGTGGTCAACGAGCGCTTCCAGTTGCGCGGGCTGATCACGGTGAAGGACATCCAGAAGGCCAAGGATTACCCGAGCGCCTGCAAGGACGGGCAGGGCCGGCTGCGGGCGGGGGCGGCGGTGGGCGTCGGCGCAGGCACCGATGAGCGCGTCGAGGCGCTGATCGCGGCGGGCGTCGACGTGCTCGTCGTGGATACCGCGCACGGCCACGCCCAGGGCGTGCTCGACCGCGTGCGCTGGGTCAAGGAGCACTATCCCGACGCGCAGGTGATCGGCGGCAACATCGCCACGGCGGATGCCGCACGCGCGCTCGTCGAGTCCGGCGCGGACGGCGTCAAGGTCGGCATCGGGCCGGGCTCGATCTGCACCACGCGCGTGGTGGCCGGGGTCGGCGTGCCGCAGATCACGGCGGTGGCCAACGTCGCCGACGCACTGCGGGACAGCGGCATCCCGCTCATCGCCGACGGCGGCGTGCGCTACTCGGGCGATCTCGCCAAGGCCCTGGCGGCCGGCGCCTACTCGGTGATGATCGGCTCGCTGTTCGCCGGCATCGAAGAGGCCCCCGGCGAGGTCGAACTCTATCAGGGCCGTTCCTACAAGTCCTACCGCGGCATGGGCTCGCTGGGGGCGATGGCCGAGCGCAACGGCTCCAGCGACCGCTATTTCCAGGAGGGTACCGGCGACGTGGACAAGCTCGTGCCCGAAGGTATCGAGGGCCGGGTGCCCTACAAGGGCGGCCTGACGGCCCTCCTCCAGCAGCTCCTCGGGGGCGTGCGCGCGGGCATGGGGTACGTCGGCTGCAAGGGCATCGAGGAGATGCGTGCGCGCGCCCAGTTCGTGCGGATCACCGCGGCCGGCGTGCGCGAGAGCCACGTACACGACGTGGCGATCACCAAAGAGGCCCCCAACTACCGGGTCGATTGAGGCGCAGCGCCCGGACCCGCGGCCGCCCACGGCCGCGGGATCCGCCGTCGGTGCGGCACGCGATCTCCCTCCAGCCATGTCCGATATTCACGCCGAACGCATCCTGATCCTGGACTTCGGATCCCAGTACACGCAGCTCATCGCGCGTCGCGTGCGCGAGGCGGGCGTGTATTGCGAGATCCTCCCCTTCGACGTGGACGCCGTCCGCGTGCGCGAGTTCGCCCCGCGCGGCATCGTGCTCTCGGGGGGGCCGGAGTCGGTCACGCAGGCCGCCACGCCGCGCGTGCCGGAGTCGGTCTTCGAGCTCGGCGTACCGGTGCTCGGTATCTGCTACGGCATGCAGGCGATGGCCGCGCAGCTCGGCGGGGTGGTGGAGCCCTCCGGCAAGCGCGAGTACGGCTACGCCCAGGTGCGCGTGCGCGGCCACTCGCGCCTGCTGCGCGACATCGAGGACCATGCGAGCCCCGAGGGCTACGGATTGCTCGATGTATGGATGAGCCACGGCGACCGGGTCGCGGCCCTGCCGCCGGGCTTCAAGGTCATCGCGACCACCGACAGCGCGCCGCTTGCGGGGATGGCCGACGACGAACGCGGCTTCTACGGCTTGCAGTTCCACCCGGAGGTCACCCACACCCGCCAGGGCGCGCGCATCCTCGGGCGCTTCGTGCACGAGATCTGCGGCTGCGGCACGCTCTGGACCCCGGCGCAGATCATCGACGACAGCATCGGGCGGGTGCGCGCGGCGGTCGGCGACGACCCGGTGCTCCTTGCACTCTCGGGCGGCGTGGACTCCTCGGTGGTGGCGGCGCTGCTGCACCGGGCCATCGGCGGGCGCCTGACCTGCGTGTTCGTGGACAACGGCCTGCTGCGCCTGCACGAGGGCGACCAGGTAATGGCCGCCTTCGCGGAGCACATGGGTGTGCGCGTGCTGCGCGTCGACGCCGAAAAGCGTTTTCTCGAGGCGCTCGAGGGCGTGACCGACCCGGAACGCAAGCGCAAGGTCATCGGCGGCCTGTTCATCGAGATCTTCGAGGAGGAGGCCGCGCGGATCGAGGGCGTGCGCTGGCTCGCCCAGGGTACGATCTACCCGGACGTGATCGAGTCGGCCGGCGCGGCCACCGGCAAGGCGCACGTGATCAAGTCGCACCACAACGTGGGCGGGTTGCCCGAGCGCATGAAGCTCAAGCTCGTCGAGCCGTTGCGCGAACTGTTCAAGGACGAGGTGCGCAAGATCGGGGTCGAACTCGGCCTGCCTTTCGACATGGTCTACCGCCATCCCTTCCCGGGTCCCGGCCTCGGTGTGCGCATCCTCGGCGAGGTGCGCAAGAAATACGCCGATACCCTGCGCCTGGCCGACGCGATCTTCATCGAGGAGCTGCGCGCCGACGGGCTCTACGACAAGGTCAGCCAGGCCTTCGCCGTATTCCTCCCGGTACGCTCGGTAGGGGTGGTCGGCGACGCGCGCCGCTACGATCACGTCATCGCGCTGCGTGCGGTCGAGACCGTCGACTTCATGACCGCGCACTGGGCGCGGTTGCCCTACGACTTCCTCGACCGGGTCTCGCGCCGCATCATCAACGAGGTGCCGGGCGTCTCCCGGGTCGCCTATGACATCTCCGGAAAGCCCCCCGCCACCATCGAGTGGGAGTAGCCGGGATTTATAAGGTTTTGATTTGTAAAGGGTAAATCAGCACAAATCACCATGTAATCTGCATTATCAATGGTATTTTTCATGGTATTTCCTAAGGGCTGTCTCGCAAGATCCAGCAATACCATGTGAGGTAGTTTGCCATGGTCATGGTATTTTTTTGCACCGTTCAGATGCCCGTTTTTGAGCATGGTGGCGTTATTACGGGCCATAATCGCGCCAAATATTAATGTATAGTGGCGCGAATAAGCGCTATAATCACGCCATGAGATGGATATGGCAACAGCCTGACTGGCCAGATTTTCGCTACGACAAGCACGCGCTCGAAGACCGGGAGTTTGAATTTCGCCTGAATTCAGAGCGCCTGGCGGGTCACTTTGATGCACTGCCTATGGCATCCCAAGAGGATGCCACGATCGACTTGATGCTTTCCGAGGTCATCAAAACCAGTGCCATTGAGGGCGAGGATCTGGATAGAGAATCGGTCAGATCATCGCTACTCTCTTTAATCACATCAGATACGCTGCCAGATAACTCAGACCAGAAAGCGGCGGGGGCAGCTTCCCTGCTGGTGGACGTTCGCAGGAACTGGCAGACACCCCTGACACATGAGCTGTTGGGCAAATGGCAGTCCATGGCCGTCCCAGAACAACGTTACTCGTCTATTCTGCGAGGTGCATACCGCAACGATCCTTCACCCATGCAAATTGTGAGTGGTCCTTATGGGAGGGAGAAGGTGCATTATGAGGCGCCACCGGCGACCCAGGTGTCTGATGAAATGGTAAGGCTTATCGACTGGTACAACCAGACCAGCCCCTTGAGTGGGGATAAGACGCTGTCCGGGATCACTCGAGCTGGTATTGCCCACCTCTGGTTCGAAGTGATCCATCCTTTCGATGATGGTAATGGGCGGGTCGGCAGAGCGATTGCCGACCATGCGCTTTCGCAATCTCTCGGTTATCCGAGCACGGCTTGCCTTGCCACGGCGATAGAGGCAGATAAAAAAACCTATTACCTGCAACTGGAGAAAGCAAGTCGTGGAAGTCTGGATGTTCATGTCTGGCTGGATTATTTCGCTGACACCATACTCAAGGCACAGGAAATTGCCAGGGAAGAAGTGGACTTTGTGCTGGCCAAGACACGTTTCTATGAGACCTATGGATATCAGCTAAATGAGCGGCAGGCGAAGATGGTGTCGAGAGTGTTCGCGGAGGGCCGAAAAGGCTTTGAGGGCGGTATAACGACCAGGAAATATGAAGCGATCACCAAGTGTCCCAATCGAACAGCCAGCCGTGACCTTTCTGACCTGGTTGCCCAGGGTATCATCATTCCGTTACCGGGTGGTGGTAGAACTACGCGTTATGAGTTGACGCTTGTTGAACCGGCTCAGTCTGGTCTGATGAGGAAATGATTCTCTCCGGTCAGGAGCGAGCGGCTTTATGTGCTCAAGCCTGAATGACTTAAGGAATTTCAATTTTGTCCTATGAACATCGATACACTCAAAGAGAAACTGGCTGATATTGATGCGGATACTTTGCGGGATTTTATATTCGGCCTCTACCTCCAGTACCCGGAGTTGAGTGACAAAATCGAAGCATTGACATTGGCAAATGATCCGGTCGCCCTGACCAGTGTGCTGCGCAAACGTATTGCATCGCTGAAACGAGGGCGGAGGTTTATCGATTATCGGGCGAGCTTTGATTTTGCACGCGAACTGGAAGCGACACTTGCCGATATTGAAAGTGGTTTGCTGGAGCGCTCACCGGAACATGCGTTTGATTTGGTCGACCGGTTCCTGGCGACGGCTGAATCGGTACTCAACCGTGTCGACGATTCCGGCGGGGCAGTGGGCGAGGTATATCGTCAGGCTGTACTATTGTGGTTGGCGGCGGCTGCAGGCTGGCGGGATGCCAACATCGACTGGCTCGAGCGGATTGATCAGCTGTATCAGCAGAATGATTATGGTGTGCTTGATCCGCTATTGCCGAATGCCCACCTGCTGTTGACGCCGGATCAGCTGAAGCAGCTGGCCTGGCGGTACGAAAACGCGTTGCGCAGGGCGTTAAAATCTCCAGAACAGGAAGACAAAGTCAATTTTGCGGCTTTGCATAGCGGCGTGGCATTAGGGCAAATCGCCGATGCCTTGCACGATCCTGCCTTATACGAACGATCGGTATTGATACATTCGCCGCAGCCAAACCATCTGCAAATGAAATCGATTTGTGAGAAATATTTGCAGTATGAGCAGCCCGAATCGGCCATGCGTTATCTGAACCAGGCATGGGAGAGCCGTTTTGAGCATGATCGTCTGGAATTGCTGGATAAGGTCTGCGTGCAAATGGGCGACCGGAAACAGCTTAAAGTGATTCGTTCCCGGCTGTTTCAGAGTGAGCAGAGCTACGCCAGTTTCACGCGTTATCTGGAGGCCCTGGACGAGGATGAGAAAGAGAAGGCGTGTCGTTCAGCAATCAAGCAAGCCGAAAAGGGCGGCGACATCTTACGTAGCACCGATCTATTATTGAATCTGGGTCGGAAGGAGAGCGCTCAGTCCCTGGTTCTGGCCCGGCATCAGGAGTTGGCGGAGTGTTTTTATGACAGTCTGCTGAGGCTGGCTAAGGCGTTTGAAAAAGCGGATTGCAATCTGGCGGCCACGGCGTGCTACCGCGCCTTGTTGCTGGATATCCTGACACAGGCACGCAGTAAGGCTTACGGTCATGGTGCGCGGTATTTCAAGAAACTGGAAGCGCTGGCGAAACGGATCAAGGTATTCAAACCACTGCCAACACATCACGCCTACGTGGAGCAATTGCGCTCGGTGCATGGGCGGAAAAGAAGTTTTTGGGCGCGACTGGAGTCGTGATGTACCGAAGCCTGCGGTACGGCATGGGGTGGCTCTTATCTGCATTTCAGGTGAGTATTGGCAGTCATTTCTGAACATGGTATTTTTCATGGTATTACCTGATTAGTGCTCATCTTCAGCCAGCCTAAGCCAAGCTTCGGTCCGTTTCC
>CAZAQG010000027.1:13363-29131 GCA_964487445.1 uncultured Chromatiales bacterium | reverse complement strand
GGAAGACCCGGCTGCTGCGGTGGCGTGACGCGGCGGTTGGCGGTATCCTGTTGCGCCTCTTTGAGACTTATATAATGTGTTTCGTCCGGCGCCTTCCGCGAGGGGATCCCGCGAGGGGGGCGGATAGCTTGGTGCGGGTCTCTTCGCACCTTGGCGGATCGGGCGGACCGGAGGGCAATCGATGTCGGATGCAGTGGCGACCAACCAGTCCATCCTGGTGGTGGGTGGGGGGATCAGCGGCATGACCGCGGCCCTGGAGGCCGCTGAGTGCGGTAAGCAGGTGGTGCTGGTGGAGAAGAATCCCTCCGTCGGGGGACGAGTCAGCCAACTCTACAAGTACTTCCCGAAGTTGTGTTTTCCGACCTGCGGCATGGAGATCAACCTGCGGCGCATGCGTGCCAACCGCAACCTGCGGCTCATGACTCAGACCGAGCTGGTTGCTCTCAGCGGTAGTCCGGGCGACTATACCGCCACCCTGCGTGTCACGCCCCGTTATGTCAACGAGCGCTGCACTGCCTGCGGCGAATGTGCGAAGGTGGTGGAGGCCGAGTTCGACGACGAATTCAATTACGGGATGAAGAAGCGCAAGGGTGCCTACATTCCGTTCAACATGGCCTATCCGTCGCGCTATGTCCTGGACTCGAGGATCATCGGGTCCGAGGACGCGCAACGCGCCATGGCGGCTTGTAAGTACGATGCCATCGATCTCGACATGCAGGAGCATACGCTTGAGCTGCACGTCGGGGCGGTGATCTGGGCGACGGGCTGGCGGCCCTACGACGCCTCCCGCATTCAGCCCTACGGCTACGATCGCTTTGCGAACGTCATTACCAGCGTCGAGTTCGAGCGGATGATGGATCCGTTCGGTCCCACCGGCGGTAAGCTCCTGCGGCCCTCCGACGGCAAGCCGGCCAAGGACGTGGCCTTCATACAGTGCGCCGGTTCACGTGACCGCAACCACCTCAAGCACTGCTCGCGTATCTGCTGCATGGCGTCACTGAAGCAGAGCACTTATGTGCGCGAGCAGTTCGGGGACGAGGGACGGGTGTCGATCTATTACATCGATATCCGCGCCATCGATCGGCTCGAGGACTTCTACGCCCGGGTGAAGGCAGACGGGAACGTCCGTTTCATCAAGTCCAAGGTGGCCAGTATCACCGGGGATCGCGCCACCGGCAATGTGATTCTCAACGGCGTGAATACCGAGGGTTATCACCGCTACAGCAATCCGCACGAACTGTGTGTGCTGGCCGTCGGCATGGAACCGAGTGTGGATCGCGGCAAGTTCCCGGTGGAGGTGGTGGTCGATCAGAACGGATTCATCGAGGCGGCCCCGGGGAACGGTGCGGTCTTCGCGGCGGGCTGTTCGTCCGACGCGCTGGACGTGAACCGTTCGGTGCAGAGTGCCACCGCGGCGGCGCTACGCGCCATACAGGTGGTCAACCGGGTCGCTGGAGTGGAGGGCTGAGTCGTGGCTGAGGTGAAGATCGGAGCGTACGTCTGCAAGGGTTGTGGCCTCGGTGAGCGGCTGGATATCCAGGCGCTGGCCGCCATCGCCACCCGCGAGGGCAAGGCGGCGTTCGCCAAGGAGCACGATGTGCTCTGCTCCCAGTCGGGTGCGGAAATGATCCGCAAGGATATCGAGGCGGGCGAGGTGAACCGGGTGGTGCTGGCCGCTTGCTCGCGCCGGGCCAAGACCGATGCGTTCCATTTCGATACGGTGGCCGTCTCCCGGTGCAATCTGCGCGAGGGGGTGATCTGGACGCAGCCGGACGCGGACGAGGCGCGCGAGCTTACCCAGGAGATGGCCGAGGACTACGTGCGGATGTCGTGCGCCGAGGTCAAGCAGATGATCCCGCCGCACCCGAACGATCAGGCGGAGCGCAATCGCCATGTGTTGGTGGTCGGGGGCGGGATCAGCGGTTTGACCGCCGCGGTGGAGGCCTCGCGCGCGGGTTACCCGGCGACCATCGTGGAGAAGGACGGCGCCCTTGGTGGCTGGGCCGCGAAGCTCTGGCGGCGCGTGCCGACCCGCGCCCCGTATGCCGATCCGCGGGAGACCGGTGTGGCGGAGCTGATCGCCGAGGTCGAGGCCGATCCCAACCTCACCGTCTATTTGAATGCGACCGTTGCCCGTACGAGCGGCGCCCCCGGGCGTTTCGCCGCGGACATCGCGACCGAGAGCGGCAAGACGGTCACGGAGAATTTCGGTGCGATCGTGCAGGCGAGCGGCTTTACACCCTATGACGCGAACCGCCTGCCCGAGTTCGGCTACGGCAAGAGCCCGGACGTGGTCGATCAGCTCGGGCTGGAGAAACTGGCCCGGCAGGCCGACGGCGGGCCGATCAAGCGTCCCTCCGACGGGAAAGAGGTTCAGAGCGTCCTGTTCATCCAGTGCGCGGGCCAGCGCAGTCAGGCCGAGGGGCACCTTCCGTACTGCTCGGGACACTGCTGCAACACCTCCATCAAGCAGGCCATGTACTTCAAGGACCGCAACCCGGACGTGGATACCCTCGTGCTGTATACGGATCTGCGCACTCCGGGCAAGGGCGAGGACCTCTATCGCAGCGGCCAGCGCAAGGGGGTGATCTTCACCAAGGGCGTGGCCCAGGAGGTCAAGCTCGGCCCCGACGGATTGCAGGTGCAGTTCAGAGATCTGATCCTGGATCAGGAGGTCAGTGTCGACGAGGACTTGGTGGTTCTCGCCACGGGGATGATCGCCAACTCCGGGGTCGATATCGCGGCCCCCCTGCAGGAAGAGGCCCCGAACGACGAGGGCGAAGAGGCCGGAGCCGACGGCGGCGAACAGGCGCCGGCATCCCGGGAAGTCTCGGTCCTGAACCTCGACTATCGCCAGGGCCCGGATCTTCCGCATCTGGTGCATGGGTTCCAGGATTCGCATTTTATCTGCTTCCCCTATGAGACGCGGCGCACCGGGATCTATGCGACCGGGCCTGTGCGTCGTCCGATGGACATCGCGCAGGCGATCGAGGACGCCACGGGAGCCGCCCTCAAAGCCATTCAGGCTCTGGAGAACGCGGCCCAGGGGCGTGCGGCCCACCCGCGTTCCGGGGATCTGAGTTTCCCGAGTTTTCATCGTGACGGCTGCACGCAGTGCAAGCGCTGCACCGTGGAGTGTCCGTTCGGTGCGATCGACGAGGACGAGCAGCGTTATCCGCAGTTCAATGAGGCGCGCTGCCGGCGCTGCGGGACCTGCATGGGCGCCTGTCCGGTGCGCGTGATCTATTTCGACAACTACTCGATCGATACCGTGGGCCAGCAGATCAAGGCCGTCGACATGCCCGAGGAGAGCCAGGAGAAGCCGCGCATCCTGGTGCTCGCCTGCGAGAACGACGCCTACCCGGCGCTGGATATGGCCGCGATGAACCGCGTCGGCTACAGTGCCTACGCACGGGTGATCCCGGTGCGTTGCCTGGGGTCGGTGAACGCCATTTGGGTGACCGACGCCCTGAACGGCGGCTATGACGGCATCATGCTCATGGGCTGCCAGAAGGGCGACAACTACCAGTGCCACTTCGTGAAGGGTTCTGAACTGGCTCATGACCGGATGAGCAAGGTCTACGACACCTTGGAGCAGCTGCAGCTCGAGAAGGATCGCGTCGAGACCCACGAGGTGGCGATTACCGATATCCAGCGGGCGCCGCAGCTCATCGAGGCCATGGCCGAGACTGTCAAGCGCGTCGGCCTGAGCCCGTTCAAGTTCTAGGAGGCGGAGCGATGAGCGATCTCGACACCGTAATGGTGAAGAAGTACCGCAATAACTTCCTCAAGGAGGTCGAGGCCAACGTCGAGGAAGGCGAGTGGGTGAAGATGTGCATGCAGTGCGGCGTGTGCGCCGGTTCCTGTCCCCTGGGTCCCTACTGGGAGCACCCTCCCCAGGAGATTTTCATGATGATCCGGGCCGGGAAGCGTGATGAGATTCTGCGGTCCTCGTCGATGTGGATGTGTACCTCCTGCTACAACTGTATCGTCCGCTGCCCGCGCGAGTTGCCTATCACTCATATCATGCACGGTCTGGCGCACTACGCCGAACGCCTGGGCATCGCACCCAAACAGAATCCCACTCGCAAGTTCGCGCGGATCTTCTGGGGCAACCTGACCAAGGCCGGCCGTGTGAATGAACCGGTCCTCGGCGTCGGCCTGTATTTCATGAACGGGTTCAAGGAAGGGATCCGGACCACGCTCAAGATGGCGCCTGTCGGCATGGGCATGATGAAGACCAAGCGATTCAATCCCTTCGCCTTTCTGTTTTACCGGGGTTGCAAGGGGAAAAAGGACATTCACAAGATCATCAAGAAGGCGCGGGAGTTGGAACTTGCCAAGGCCGCGAAGTTCGGCGGCTAGAGAGGTTAGGCGATATGGCCAAGAAGGAATACATGTTCTATCCCGGCTGCTCGTCCGAGCGCCTGGCCTCGGCGTCGAACTACGAGATCTCGGCGCAGGCAATGTGCGACGTGTTGGACATCCGGCTCAACGAGATCCCGGACTGGAACTGCTGCGGCGCCTCCATCGGCTATGCCGTCGGCGGCGAACTCCCGCGCTTGGCGCTTAGCGCCCGCAATCTGGCGATTGCCGAGCGGGAGCACCCGGAACAGGATATCGTGGCGACCTGTGCCGCCTGTTGGCTGGCCACCCGCGAGGCCAAGGACCGCCTGGAGGAGGACGGCGTGCTCATGCGCGAGGCCAATGAGGCCCTTGCGGAGGCCGGGCTCAAGTACGAGGCGAAGCAGCGCGTCCGGCATATGGTCGAGGTCCTGATCGAGGACGTCGGCTATGAGGAGCTGGGTCGGCACGTAAAGAAGCCCCTGGGCGGGATGAAGATCGCCGGCTACGTCGGCTGTCAGACCAACCGACCGTTTGGAATCGAGGGCGAGTCTTTCGAGAACCCCAAATACCTCGACAAGATGATCGAGGTCATGGGCGCGGAGCCGGTGGAGAAATACGACAAGAAGGCCGCCTGCTGCGGCGGTGCCCTGGGGTTTTCGGAGCCGGAGAAGTGTCAGGCGCTGATCAAGGACATCGTCGAGGCCGCCTACGACGGCGGCGCCGACATGATCGTCACGCCCTGCCCGATGTGCCAGTTGAATGTCGAGATCTACCAGGCCCAGATCAACAAGAAGTACCGGACCAAGTTCAATATGCCGGTGCTCTACTATAGTCAGCTCATGGGTGTGGCCTACGGCAAGAGTTCCAAGCAGGTCGGGTTGGATGGCCAGATCATTCGCGCCCGGAAGCTGGAGGAACTGGCGGAGGAGGGGTGATCGGGATCCGCATTCGTTATTCTTCTGCAACCCCCGGAATTCCCGGGGGTTTTTGTTTTCGCCGGTGGTTGGGAGGGGGCGTCGCGCTCCATCGGCCGCGCGATCTGCAAGTGACCCTCAAGGGCGGTGGCACCGCGGCCGATAGGGAGGTCTGAAACCAGGAGGGAGCGTAATCATGATCAGACAGATCTTCCGACGGTGCCGGATCGCACTGGCTCTGGCCGGCCTCACGGCGCTGTTCGCCGGCACGGCCTGGGCCAACGCCGGGGCATCGAAGAGCGCCCCGGCGGCGCACACCGGGGCTCCCGTGGTCCAGGTGACCGGCACGGCGCACCGCGAGGGCGGGTTGCTGTGGGTCGGTTGCGGTATCAGCAAGAAATCCTACATGATCGCCGCGGCCAAGGCCTTCACCAAGAAGACCGGTATCGAGATCAAGGTGGAGGGCGGCGGCGCGACGCGCGGAATCCGCGATGTGGCCGCCGGCAAGGCCGACTTCGGAGGATCCTGCCGCTTCGTCATCCCCGGCGTTGCATCCGAGATGGGTGATGTCCTCAAGCCGGTGGCGTGGGATGCTCTCGTCGTGATCGCCGACAAGGGCAACCCGGTGAAGAATATCACCCTGGACCAAGTCCGCGGGGTCTATCTCGGGAAGATCACCAACTGGAAGCAGTTGGGCGGGCCGAACAGGCCGATTCACCTGTTCGTACGCCGCGGCAAGATCTCCGGAGTGGGGCGGACCATCCGCAAACTGGTCTTCGGTAACTACAACCAGAATTTCGCGGCGGCCAAGACCTTCAGATCTTCAGGGCCGTTGGAGAAGGCTGTGGAAAAGGATCCGGACGCGATCGCCATGACCGGTATCAGCAGTGCACGCAAGCGCAACGTCGATATTCTGGCATTGAACGGCAAGCGGCCGACCTATGACAACATTCGCGACGGGAAGTACGTCTTGTACCGTCCCCTGTACCTCGTCATCAATCCGGACAGCCCCAAGATCGCCGAGGTGAACCGCTTCGTCCAGTTCATCTACAGCCCGGAAGGCCGTCGGGTGATTCGCCGGAACGGTGTGGTGCCCTACATGGACGCCCTGCAGTTGGTGATGAAGCAGGTGGCTCAGGACCAGCAAGCCCGCGCGATGGGGCTTTATCGCCGCTGAGTGCGGCCCACACTGCTGCGGTATCCGACCCCCGCCCTTCGGTGGGGGTTTTTCTTTTGCGGCAACCTACAAGGGCCGGGCTTGCCCGACCGACGTCGCGGACCGGTGTCTGGGCCCGGTGGGATTCCGTGAGGTTGTAGGCGGGCCGAGGCCCGCCTACAGGATCTCTGCACGTATCGGCGATCGAGCCCGCCTGTAGGGCCGGGCGTGCCCGGCCGACGTCGTCGAAACCCGTGGCGTCGTTGGAATCCCGGGCGTCGTCGGCGGGGCGAGCCCCGCCCTACAGGTGTGCCACGGGTTTTGCGGTGCCCGTGGGGTTGGGCCTGCCCGACCGGCGTCGGTCAATCCTCTTCCTGCGGGGCGTCGTAGCGAGGGTCGAACGGCTGTTCCGTCTCTTCCTTGCCCGCTTCCAGGCGTCGCCGGCGTCGCTCCATGCGTTGTTCCATGCGCCGCTCCCGGACCCCTTCCTGCAGCGGGATGGTTTGTTCCCCGAACAACACCTGCTTGAGGAATCGTGCGGAAAAGCGCAGCAACGCCTCATCGTCTTCCTCGAGTTGTGTATAGGTCTCGGCCTCGAGATCGAAGGTCTCCCGGAAGTTCGTGCTGAGCACGAAGCGGCGGAAGCCGTCCAGGTCGTAACTTGCCAGGTGGAACAACTGGAAGCTGCGCTCGGTCGGGCTACCCACCGCCGGCCCGCCGGAGCGCTTTTTCAGGATGATATCCCGCCACTCGCGATTGAGATCGTCGTAGACCTCGACGCCCTGTTCACGGCGATACTCGCCCACGGTCAGGGTGCGCGGTTCCCGATGTCCAAGGCAGTGCGGTTCCTTGACCAGGAAATAGATATCGTCCACTCCCGCCGAGCCCTCGCGGTGCAGGCCCATGCTCCCGAGTGCGTAATAGCGACACGCCGCCGGCCGGTCCTCATAGACGCCGCAGCCCTCATCGGTTACGAACATGCAGGCCGGAGAGTCCTCGCGGGTGCGCAGCTTGTAGCCCGGCATACCGTGTTGGTCCATCTCGAAGGCCGCCGCGTGCAGGGCCAGGCACTCCGAGGTCGGAATGTCGATGCGACGGGCCAGTCGCAGTATGTCGAGGGGCGTCAGCGTGATGTCGATATCCATGCAGCACTGGTTGAAGCAGTCGATGCCTTTGTGGCAGCGGAATTGGATGCGATCGTCCAGGCCCAACTGCACCGGCTCGACCGGCCCGCGCGGGGGGGCCTGCACCAACGTTTTCGGATCCTTCATAACCACCTCGTGAAGAAATAAGAAAGGCCGGACGCCCCGCAAGGGGACGCCCGGCCCGTCGTACAGCAGGGCTTAGTGCCTGCGGCAGCGGATTACTTGATCAGCTGCACGTAGGGCACCTTGCGGAACGTCCACCCGCCGGTCACCCGGTCGTACTTCGAGTTGACGAACACCCGCCAGTTGTCGTCGTCCAGATCCAGGAAGTCGGCCCGGTAGTAGTAGCCGGGATACCGGGTCTCCTCGCGGAACTGGATGTGCCGCATATGAGCCTCGGCGGCGATGATGCGGTGGTAATTCTCCCACGCGCGCAACAGCTCGTGCAGATCCTTGGCGCGCATCTTCAGGGAGTCTTCCTTGAGCATCTGCAGCTTACGCTCCGCAATGCTCAGCATCCGAGCGTTCGTCTGGTACCAAGTGGATATGCCCGCGACGTACTCGTCCATGATCTTCTGCAGCCGGAACTGCAGCATCTTGGGGGTGATGTAGTGCGGGTTGACGTCTTCCGCCGTCGTGTAGTCCTTGTGCTCCAGATAGGTCTTCACCGGCTGATAGATTTCCTCGACCAGCTTCGAGACCGGCGTGTCGAGTTCCGGCTTCCAATCTTTGTTGTCGCGCACGAACTGCACCATGGACTTGGCGGCGAGCCGACCCTCGGTGAACGAGCCGGAGGAGAACTTGTGACCCGAAGCGCCGACACCGTCGCCGCCGGTGAACAGGCCCTTGACGGTGGTCATGCTGCGGTAGCCCCAGCTCCAGTCCTTCGGGACGCCCGGCAGATCGGACGGCCCGGACACCCAGATGCCCGCGCAGCCGGCATGGGAGCCCAGCAGGTAGGGTTCGGTCGGCATCAGCTCGGACATCTCCTTGTCGGGCTCGATGTTCTCGCCCGCCCAGACGCCGCACTGGCCGATGGTCATGTCCAGGAAGTCCTCCCAGGCCTCGGCTTCGAGGTGCTTGATCTCCTTGGGCGTCATGGTCTCGGCGAGCTTGGCCAACGCCGACGGGGTGTCCATGAGGATCGGGCCGAGCCCCTCGCGCATCTCGTGCATCATGAGATGGTTGCGCAGGCAGGTGCCCATCACGTGGCCGTGTGCGTGGTTGCCGTAATTGTGCAGCTTGAGCATGTCGGCGTTCTTGGCCGAGTAGTCCTCGCCGAGGCCGTTCTGGGCCTTGGCCTTGAACAGCAGGAACCATGCACCGACCGGGCCGTAGCCGTCCTTGAAGCGGGTCGGGACGAAGCGGTTCTCCATCATGGTCAGCTCGGCGCCGGCCTCCGCGGCCATGGCGTAGGTGGAGCCGGCATTCCAGACCGGGTACCAAGCACGCCCCGTGCCCTCGCCGATGGAACGCGGACGGAACACGTTGACCGCGCCGCCGCACACCAGCAGGCAGGCCTTGAACTTGTAGACATGCACCTTGTGGTCACGTACGGAGAAGCCGATCGCGCCGGAGACCCGCTCCGGATCGTTCTTGTCGTTGATCAGCTTCACGATGAAGATGCGCTCTTCGATGTTCTCCATCCCGAGCGACTTCTTCGCGGCCTCGGCGACGATCCACTTGTAGGACTCGCCGTTGATCATGATCTGCCACTTGCCCGAGCGCACCGGCTTGCCGCCCTCGGTGAGCTTCTTGCCCTCGTCACCGGGCTGCTTCCATACCGGCAGGCCCCACTCCTCGAACAGGTGCACGGAGGAGTCGACGAGACGGCCCACGTCGTAGACCAGGTCCTCGCGGATGATGCCCATGAGGTCGGTCCGGACCATGCGCACGTAGTCCGACGGGTCGTTTTCACCCATGTAGGTGTTGATGGCGGAGAGGCCCTGCGCCACCGCGCCGGAGCGCGCCATCGCGGCCTTGTCGACCAGCTTGATCTTCATGTCGCTGTCGGCCCACTGCACGATTTCCACCGCGGTGCCGCAGGCGGCCATGCCCCCGCCGATGATGAGGATATCGATCTCCTCCTCGACGATCTCGGGATTCCCAAATGCGTAATCGGCCATTGTTCGTTACCCTCTGGTCTCTTCAGTAATCCATTGTGTACCGTATCAACCGAAACCGGCGCGTATGCTCCGTCTGGCGGAGCGGCGCACCGTCCACCCTTGCCTCAGCCGCTGACGAACTGGCTCATGTCGCAGGCATGCGGGCTGTGGTCGAACAGCACGTCCGGCTTGCCGATCTCGGATCCGTCCGGCTTGCCTTTGCCCACGGTGGGGTCGGCGGAGCCCTCGGGCGTGGTGCGGATCGGGAACTTGAAGCGCTTCATGGTGCCGTTACGGAACTTGATGGTCCACATGATCGAATCGGTGCCGCGCAGCGGCTGCACGGAAGCACCCAGCGGGACGATGTCCGCGTAGTGGCGGCATTCGATCGCCTGCTGAGGGCAGATCTTTACGCACGAATAACACTCCCAGCACTGCTCGGGCTCCTGGTTGAACGCCCTCATGGCGTGTCCGGTCTTGGAGCCGTCCTTATCGAGCAGCATGAGATCGTGAGGGCAAATGTACATGCAAGCGGTCTTGTCCTGACCCTTGCAGCCGTCGCATTTGTCGGTGCGGACGAAAGTAGGCATGGTTCGCTCTCCACCTTGACGTTTTACTGCAGTTGAAAACACCCACCGCGCGCCTTGTGCCCGCGATGGTTTCCGGAGTCGCTTATTTTGCGGAATGGCCCGTCAGCTTGATCGTCACCTTCTGGTCGTCCGCGAGGCCCGCGTAATACGCGCGCAGGATCTCCAGCACTTCGGGGCGGCTGAAATGGTCCGGGACCGGATCGCCCTCCGAGAGCGCCTTGCGCAGCTTCGTGCCGGAGAGCAGCAGACGGTCGGATGCCTCATGCGGGCAGGTCTTCATCGACGCCATGCCTTCGCACTTGTTGCACCAGAAGGTCCAGTCGATCTTGAGCGCCTTGGTCTCCAGGGCGTCCGCGGGGATTTCGTCGAAGATGTGGTGCGCGTCGAACGGTCCGTAGTAGTCGCCGACACCGGCATGGTCGCGGCCGACGATGAGGTGCGAGCAGCCGTAGTTCTGGCGGAAGAGGGCGTGAAGCAGCGCCTCCCGCGGGCCCGCGTAGCGCATGTCCAACGGGTAGCCGGACTGTACCACCGTGTCCTTGGCGAAATACTTATCGATCAGCGTGGAGATGGCCTTGGTGCGGACCTCCGCCGGGATGTCGCCGGGCTTGAGCTTGCCGAGCAGGGAGTGGATCATCACGCCGTCGCCGATCTCTACTGCGATCTTGGCCAGATATTCGTGGGAACGGTGCATGGGGTTGCGGGTCTGGAACGCCGCCACCGTTGACCAGCCCTTGGACTCGAACAGGGCCCGGGTCTCGGCCGGGGTCATGTACAGTCCGGGGTATTTCTCGGGGAACCCGCCCTGGGAGAGGACCTTGACCGGGCCGGCCAGATTGACCTCGCCCTGATTCATGACCATCTGGACGCCCGGGTGCTCGAGGTCGACGGTCTTGAAGACCGCCATGCACTCGTGTTCCTTATTGATGGTGTACTTCTCGGTGACCGTCATGGTCGCCAGGATTTCGCCGCGTTCGGTGTCGAACAGCGCGATTTCTCCGCCGGTTGCAATGCCGTCGGCGGTGGCGCGGTCGGTGGAGAGCGTGATCGGGATCGGCCAGAATACCCCGTTTGCGAGCTTCATTCCGTCGCAGACGCCCTGCCAGTCGGCATGGGTCATGAAGCCGTCGAGCGGCGTGAAGCCGCCGATGCCCAGCATGATCAGATCCCCGGCCTCGCGTGAGGCGACCGGCACCTGCGTCAGGCCCTGTGCACGTTTGCGCTCCTCTTCCAGCGCCTGGCCTGTAAGCAACAGGGGTTTAAGATCACTTCCACCGTGGGGTCTGACTAGCTTCGACATAAAGCTCCTCCCTCAAAATACTGGAGCCGGACCGGGGTGCAACGGCTGAAAACAGACCCGCGCCCGTCAGGTCCGGATGGGTTGCTCAGAGAGCCATATACGGTAATGAAATCCCGCACAAAAAGCTAACCAAACTTGACTTTAACACCCATAAAATGGACTTATTGCCGGAATTCAATACCCGACATCCTTCCTTGGTTGATTGCTCCGGGGGATCGTATGAGGAGGCTGGAGCATTTTTTGTATCCGGTCTTGCAGGGATGGATCGCGTACGGTCCCGCCGCTTCCCGATTGCGCCCCGCCTTGCCGTTCGCTCAGCGGATCCAGATCGTCTTCGCGTTCACGAATTCCCGTATCCCGTGATAAGACAACTCGCGCCCGTAACCGGAGGCCTTCACGCCGCCGAATGGTAGCCGCGGGTCGCTCTTGACGAGCCCGTTCACGAACGCCGCCCCGGACTCCAGGCGGCGCGCGACGCGTTCCCCGCGCGCGGTGTCGGTGGTCCACACGCCGCCTCCCAGCCCGAAGCGCGAATCATTGGCGATGCGTACGGCGTCGTCCTCGTCGCGTGCGCGGATGACGACGGCCACCGGCCCGAACAGTTCCTCCTCGTAGGCGCGCATTCCCGGGGTTACCCGGTCCAGAATGGAGGGTTGATAGAAGGCGCCGAGGCTCTCTCCCGGTGCGCAGCCGGTCACGGCTACGGCGCCCCGCCGGAGGCCGTCGAGCACCTGTCGGTGAAGTTCGTCGCGCAGGTCGTGTCGGGCCATCGGCGCCAGAGTGGTGCGTTCGTCGAGCGGATCGCCCGGGATCAGTGCCTCGGCCCCGGCCCGGAAGCGTGCCAGGAACGCATCGGCGATCGCCTCCACGACGATGAAACGCTTGGCGGCGATGCAGCTCTGGCCGGCGTTCAGGAATCGCGAGGTCGCGGCGGCGCCCGCCGCGAGGTCGAGGTCCGCGTCCTCCAGGACCACGAAGGCATCCGAGCCGCCGAGTTCGAGTACGGTCTTCTTGAGGTTCCGGCCCGCCTCACAGGCCACTTGGCGCCCGGCGGGTTCACTCCCGGTGAAGGTCACGGCCCGCACGCGCGGGTCGGCGATCGCGCGTGCGACGAGGGACGCCGGGATCATCAGGGTCTGGAACACCCCCTCCGGGACTCCCGCGTTGTGAAACACCGCCTCGATGGCCAGGGCGCACTGGGGAACGTTGGATGCGTGTTTGAGCACTCCGACGTTGCCGGCCGCGAGCGCCGGGGCGGCGAAACGGAACACCTGCCAGAAGGGGAAGTTCCACGGCATGACCGCCAGCACCGTACCGAGCGGCTGGTAGGCCACGAAGCTGCGCGCGGCGTCGGTCTCGATCACTTCATCGGCGAGGAACCGCGGGGCCTCATCGGCGTAGTAGTTGCAGACCCACGCGCACTTGTCGATCTCCGCGCGCGCCTCGCGAATCAGCTTGCCCATCTCCAGAGTCATGGTGCGCGCGAGTTCCTCGCGCCGTGCCTCGAGTACCCGGGCCACGCCCCGCAGGTGTTCGCAGCGCTCTTCCACGGCGGTCGCGGCCCAGTGCGGGGCCGTCGCGGCGGCGTCGGCGAGTGCCTGTTCCAGGCGCGGCGCCTCCCAGGTCTCGAACTCCCGGAGCGTGTCGCCGTCCAGCGGGTTGACCGATTTCATGCGTGTCATGCCTCCCTCCGCGAGGTTGCGAATGCGGGTCTCAATCACCCCGGGCGAGTATACGGCTGTGCGGGAGGTGGTGCGTGACCGGTGCGGTTCGGTCTCCGGGATCGCTACCGGCATCCGGCCGTCCGGAGACGATGCGCGGCGTCCGTACGTGGCGGCGCGCCGGGCAGGCGGCGAGCGCGGCCAGCACTGCGTCGCGTTGCGCCTTCGGCAGGGCGGCGAGGGCGCGGGCGGTGCGGTAGAACGCGCCGAAGTCCCCGTGCGCCCGGGCGAGCAGGGCGCGGAACGCCGGTACATATTCGCGGTAGGTCTGCAGGGCCGCGAGCTTGGCGTTGTTCATGCCGCCGTCGTCGAACCAGTGGTCGTAACCGGTGTAGCCGTCCCAGGATGCCTTCAGTATACGGTAGCGTTCCCGGAGTTCGCGCAGGATCCGCGCCTTGCCCGCGCGCTTCGCGTCCGGCGCGCGGGCGCTTGCGTATAGTCGGGCGAGCCGACGCCGAGTCGCCGCGATCAGCGGGTAGAAGCTCGCCTCGCGCCGGCGCGAGGCCCGCCATGCGCGGCGTTCGGCGGTGTCGGCGTGGGCGTGCAGCCAGCGTGCGACCCCGGCTTCCTGGACCGTCACCGCGAACGATTCATCGAAGCGGCTGTCGCCCGGCACGAACAGCTCCTGATGTGCCAGCTCGTGGAAGATCAGGCCGGCGAGGTTCGGGGCCGGCCAGTCGATGACCGTGCTCGGCAGGGGATCGGCGAACCAGCCGAGCGTCGAGTAGTCGGGCACGCCGCTCACATATACGTCGTCGCCGCGTCGACGCAGGCGGGCGGCGAAGGCCTCGGCCGCGACGCGGCGAAAGTAGCCGCGATAGACCGCACAGCCCACCACGGGATAGCACCAGTGCACCGGCGTCAGCGACAGGGCCGGGGCGGCGAATACCGCCCAGCTCAGGTAGGGGCGGTCGAGGGCGACGTAGCTGCGATAGCTGGCGTTGTCCGGCAGCCCGAGTTTACGGCTCGCAAACTTCCGGATGCGCAGCGCCAGGGCCAGGTGCGACTTGAGTGCGGCGGGGGTGTCGGGCGAGCGCAGCAGCTTCCCGATCGGCTCGCGGTGCGCCAGGAGCGCCGCCTGCCCGCGTATCGACCGGGCGTAGTAGCCGAGGTTGGCGCACCCGGCCAGGGCGAGAGCGGCGAGGAGCAGGGCGAGTGGGCGCGCGTGGCGGACCATGATTGGTGAACGATAGCACGCGCCGGTACCATGGCGGCATGGAGGTCTATCTGGTCGGCGGTGCGGTGCGCGACGAACTCCTCGGGCTCCCGGTGCACGAGCGCGACTGGGTCGTGGTGGGCGCCGGTCCCGCGGAGTTGATCGCGCAGGGGTTCCGTCCGGTCGGGCGCGACTTCCCGGTGTTCCTGCATCCGCAGACGAACGAGGAGTACGCGCTCGCGCGCACCGAGCGCAAGACCGCGCCGGGCTATCGTGGTTTCACGGTGCATGCCGAGCCCGGCATCACGCTCGAGCAGGACCTGCGCCGGCGCGATCTCACGATCAATGCCATGGCGCGCGCCGCCGACGGCACTCTGATCGACCCCTACGGCGGGCGCGCCGATCTCGAGCGGCGCCTGCTGCGCCACGTCTCGCCGGCGTTCGCCGAAGACCCGGTGCGCATCCTGCGCATCGCGCGCTTCGCCGCGCGTCTCGCGCCGCTCGGGTTCACGGTGGCACCGGAGACGCTGGAACTGATGCGTGCCATGGTGGCGGCGGGCGAGGTGGATGCGTTGGTGCCCGAGCGCGTGTGGGCCGAACTGCAGCGCGCCCTCGGCGAGGTGCGCCCGGGACGTTTCATTGAAACCCTGCGCGAGTGCGACGCGCTGGCGCGGCTGTTCCCGGAGATCGAGTGCCTGTTCGGGGTGCCGCAGCCCGCCCGGTACCACCCCGAGATCGACACCGGCGTGCATGTGCTCATGGTGGTGGACATGGCGGCGCGGCTGTCGCCCGATCCGCGGGTGCGCTTCGCGGCGCTGACCCACGACCTCGGCAAGGGCGCCACCCCTTCCGGGCAGTGGCCGAGTCACCGCGGCCACGAGGAGCGCGGCGTGGAGCGGGTGCAGGCGCTGTGCCGGCGCTATCGGATTCCCAACGACTACCGTGATCTCGCAGTGCTGGTGGCGCGCTGGCACGGCCATGCCCATCGGGTCGCGCAACTGCGCCCCGCCACGGTCCTGAAGCTCTTGGAGGCCCTCGACGCCTTTCGCCGCCCGCAGCGCATGGAGGGTTTCCTGCTCGCCTGCGAGGCCGATGCGCGCGGGCGCGCCGGTCTGGAGGATCGACCCTATCCGCAGGCCGAACGGCTGCGTGCGGCGCTGCGCGCAGCCGCGGCGGTCGAGGCCGCGCCGCTCGCCGCTCGCGGCCTGCGCGGGCCGGAAATCGGGCGCGAACTGCTCCGACAGCGCGTCGAGGCGATCAAGAAATCCGTTCCTCATCCCGACGCGAACCCGTGACCGCGGTGGTCCCGCGGTGCCGGTAATGCCATATACCTC
>CAZAQG010000027.1:0-13263 GCA_964487445.1 uncultured Chromatiales bacterium | reverse complement strand
CGACGCGAACCCGTGACCGCGGTGGTCCCGCGGTGCCGGTAATGCCATATACCTCTGGAGACGATCCCGGCGGTTTCCCACCGACCGCATGCAATACCCGTAGGGAGGGGCGAGCCCCGCCGACGACGCCGAAGAATCCCGATGCCGCCGGTGCTGTCCGGACCGCCATGCACTCGGGGTGCGTTTGCACAACGGTTCAGAGAAACAAAACGAGCAGCACCGCGCCCAGGATCAGGCGGTATACCACGAATGGCATCATTCCGATGCGTTGCAACAGGCGCAGGAAGAAATGGATGGTGAGATAGGCGCTCACCGCCGAGATCGCGACACCCAGCGCCAGGAGGCCGAGCGTCCCGTGGGGGGCGGCGAGCAGCCTGGGGCCGACCTCCAGGGCCCCCGCGGCGGCGATGATGGGGATCGAGAGCAGGAACGAGTAGCGTGCCGCGGCGGTGCGGTCGAGGCCGCAGAACAACGCCGCGGTGATGGTGATGCCGGAGCGGGAGGTGCCCGGGATCAGGGCCAGGGCCTGGGCGCAGCCGATCACGGCGACGTCGCGCCAAGTGAGCTGATGTTCGTTGCGCGGACCACCGCCGCGTCGGTCGGCCCAGCCGAGCAGCAGCCCGAAGGCGAGCGTCGCGGTCGCGATCACCAGCGGCGTGCGCAATTGGCCTTCCACCATCTTGTGCAGCAACAGTCCGGCGAGGCCCGCCGGGATCGTGCCGAACAGCACCGCCCAGGCGAGCCGCGCGTCGGGCGTGGCTCGCCCGCCGACGAGCGTCGCCAGCCAGTCGCGCGCCATGCGCATGAGTTCGCGCCGGAAATAGGCGATCACGGCGGCCAGCGTGCCCAGGTGTACCGCGGCGTCGAAGGCCAGCCCCTGGTCCGGCCAGCCGAGCAGCCGCGGCACCAGGATCAGATGCGCGTCGCTGGAGATCGGCAGGAACTCGGTGATCCCCTGCAGCAGTGCCAGCCACGCGGCGTGAGCGGTGTCCATCAGCGATATCGCCGCGCCGCGGGGTGCCGGTGCGGCGTGTGCGGGCTCGATGCGGCGCTGGTGCGGGGGGTTGGCACGATGGGGCGCGTCCGGCTCGTCCGGCGCCGCGCGCCGCGTCCGGAAAGCCTACAATCGATCACGCAGATCGCGCAAGGCGAACCCTGCGAGCGGTGCGTCGAACTCACGCGTGAAGGCCAGGGCCTTGAATCGCTCGCCCATCTCGCCGGGCAGGGTGAGGGTCTTCACCTGCTGTGTAAGCGCGAGGTGGCGGCGCACGTCGGTCGGGTCGGAATCGGCGAGCAGTTCCGCCAGTCCCGCCCCGAGCAGGAAGTGCGCCTGCGTGGTGTAGCCGGCGAGCCGCAGGCCTGCGTCCGCGCCGGCCTGTGCGAGAGCCGTGAAATCCACGTGCGCGGTGATGTCCTGCAGTCCCGGAAGGATCAGCGGGTCGGAGTGCGCGTGGTGCCGGTAGTGGCACATGAGGGTGCCGGCTGCACGCTCCGGATGGTAGTACTCGCGGCGCGGATACCCATAGTCGATGAGCAGGACGGCGCCGGCGCCGAGGACGTCGGCGACGCTGGCGAGCCACGGCTCGAGCGTCGGATTGACTTCCGAGCTATAGCCGGGCGCGAGCGGTTCGGGTAGCTCCCGTTGCAGGTGCTCGACGGTTGCCGCGAGTCGCCCGCCGGCAGGGCCCTCGGCCCAGATCAGGCGCTCGCCTTCCCGGTCCACCCGCAGTTCGTACACCCCGTCCGGGGCGATGCGGAAGCGTTCCACCGGCATCGCGTCCAGGACCTCGTTGGCCAGCACCACGCCGCGCAACGGGGATTCCGGCAGGCGATCGAGCCACTGCACACGCCCGAGTTCGCCCGGCACCAGTGCCGCAAGCGTCTCGCGCTGGCGCGCGCGCAGCTCGCCGCTCACCTCCAGGATTCCGTAGCGCTCCGGCTCGCGCCCGAGGCGCCGCAGCTCGCCGAGGATCCCTGCGGCCATCGCCCCGCTGCCGGCCCCGAACTCCAGGATCTCCCCGCCGCCCAACTCGGCCAGCACCTCGGCACACTGGCGCGCCAGGCAGCGCGAGAATAGCGGGGCGATCTCCGGGGCGGTCACGAAATCCCCCTTGGCGCCGAATTTTCGCAAGCCGCCCGCGTAGTAGCCGAGGCCCGGTGCGTAGAGCACCAGTTCCATGTACTCCGCGAACGGGATCGGCCCGCCGCGGGCGGCGATGCGTTCGCTCACCCGCGCGAGCAGCGCCGCGCTGCGCGCCTGCGCCTCCGGGTTCGGCGCCCGGCAATCCGGGTCGGATCGTTGGCCGAGGTGGTGAGGCATCATGGCGAGGTCCGTCGTCGAGCCGCGGGCGCTTCGAGATTCCTGCGCGGCACCCGAGAATAGGGCGCCCGCGGCGGGCTGGCAAGGTGCATAGGGCGCTGCGAACTTGCGGCGGTGCCGCCAATCCGGAGGCGCTTCGGGTGGCCCGACATCGTATGCGCCCTACGGCGTCGGATCCGCCGGCCGGAAGGGAAGCGGACGCAGTGTGTGATACTGCGCGCCGAGCGCTTCCCACAGATCGCGGAGCGGGCGTCCCGATGTCGGGTGGTGCAGGTCGCCGGCGATCTCGGCGATCGGCCCGAGGATGAAGGCGTGGCGGGCGAGATCGGGGCGGGGCAGTTTCAGTCCCGGCTCGTGCAGCACGAGGTCGTCATAGAGCAGCAGGTCCAGATCGAGGCTCCGGGAGGAGTAACGCGGCGCCGTGCGCGTCCGTCCGTGGGCATCCTCGACGGCGTGCAGGGAACGGACCAGGGCGCGGGGGTCTTCATCGGTATCGAATCCGACCGCCAAGTTATAGAACGGCGGGCCCTGGAAGCCGACCGTGTCCGTTTCGTAGACAGTGCTGAGGATCAGCGTGCCGTAGCGCGCGCGCAACGCCGCGATTGCGGAGCGCACGTTGCGCTCCGCGTCGATATTGCTGCCGACGCTTATATAGGCCCGCGCCATTCCATCCCTCCGCTCCGCCGCGTCCGGAGCGTGCCGGCATGATCAGGGCGGTGTGCCCCGCTCGATGACGACACCTACGTCGCGGACCCCGCGTACGGCGCCCATCTTGTTCACGCTCAGGCGCAGCCACGGGACCTGGAATTCGCCGAGTACCACCTCGGCGGTACGCTCGGCGAGCGTCTCCACGAGCTGGAACCGGCTTTCGCCGACGAACCCGATGAGCCGCTTGGCGACCGCCTTGTAGTTCAGCGTGTCCTCGAGGGCGTCGCGCCGCGCCGCTTTGGCCACGTCGGCGGCCATCTCGAGGTCCAGGCGCACGGCCTGTTTCACCCGCCGCTCCCAGTCGTAGACGCCGATGATCGTGTCGATGCGCAGGTCGCGCAGATAGATAATATCCATCATGTCACTATAGAGAATCGGGCACGGCGAACGCAAAGTGCGCGCCGCCCTTGACCGCGCCGCGTCGAACCCTTCCAATACCGCCATGCCGCTGGATGCCGTCCTTGTCTTCGCCGCCTACCTGCTGGGCTCGCTGTCGAGCGCGGTCATCGTGTGCCGGGTGCTCGGCCTTGCGGATCCGCGCGGCATGGGCTCCGGTAACCCGGGGGCCACCAATGTGTTGCGCTTCGGCGGTCGCAAGGCGGCGGCGGTGACCCTCGCCGGCGATCTGGCGAAAGGTTTGGTGCCGGTCGTGGTGGCGAAGTTCCTCGGCGTGGGTCCGCTCGCCCTGGGCTTGGTGGGTCTGGCGGCCTTCCTCGGCCACCTCTATCCGGTGTTCTTCGGTTTCCAGGGCGGCAAGGGTGTGGCCACGGCCCTGGGCGTCTGGCTGGGGAGCGACTGGCGCCTGGGGCTGGCGCTCGGCCTGGTGTGGCTGGCGATGGCCACTGTGGTCCGGATCTCGTCGGTCGGGGCGTTGAGTGCCGCCCTGCTCGCCCCTCTGGTGATGGCCTGGCTCGAGGGAAGCCCGGCCCTGACGGCTACCACCGCCGCGATCAGCCTCATGCTGTTCTGGCGCCACCGAAGCAACATCCGCAATCTGCTGGCCGGCACCGAACGGCGCATCGGGCGCTGATTCGCGCCGCGGTCCCGCCGGGGTTACGGCGGCGCGAGGGAGTCGAGCGGCCAGCGCGCCCGAGTCTCCACGGCGAGCGGCGTGTGCTCGCCGGCGCCCAGGCGCAGTGCCCCCGCCAGCGCGATCATCGCCCCGTTGTCGGTACAGAACTCCGGACGCGGGTAGTAGACCTGTGCGCCTTCGCGCTGCGCCAAGGCGCCCAGCGCCGAGCGCAGGGCACGGTTCGCGCCGACCCCGCCGGCCACCACCAGTCGCGGGATCCCTATCTCGCGCAGGGCCCGGCGACACTTGATCACCAGGGTATCGACCGCCGCGTCCTGGAAGGCGCGCGCCACGTCCGCAAGTGTGCGCGGATCGCGCGGGAGGTCCGCGAGCATCTGTAGTACGTGAGTCTTGAGGCCGCTGAAGCTGAAATCCAGCCCGGGTCGGTCGGTCATCGGGCGCGGAAAGTGGAAGCGTTCGCTGTCGCCGCCCTCGGCCAAGTGCGCCAGGGCCGGCCCGCCGGGGTAGGGCAGGCCGAGGAGCTTGGCGGTCTTGTCGAAGGCCTCGCCCACCGCGTCGTCCAGAGTCTGTCCCAGCGTCCGATAGCATCCGAGACCGTCCACCCGCACCAACTGGGTGTGGCCGCCGGATACCAGCAGGGCGAGAAACGGGAACTCCGGCGGGTCCGGTTCCAGGAGCGGTGCCAGCAGGTGCGCCTCCAGGTGGTGGACTCCGATCGCCGGCACGCCCCACGCCCAGGCCAAGCTGCGCGCCAGCGTGGCGCCGGTGAGCAGGGCTCCGATCAGGCCCGGCCCCGCCGTATAGGCCACGCCGTCCACGCCTTCGGGCGCGATACCGGCCTGCGCGAGTACTCGGCGGATCAGCGGCAGCAGGCGGCGTATGTGGTCGCGCGAGGCCAGTTCCGGCACCACCCCTCCGTGGGCCGCGTGGACCTCCACTTGGCTGTGCAGTGCGTGGGCGAGCAGCCCGCGCCCGCTCTCGTAGAGTGCCACGCCGGTCTCGTCGCAAGAGGTCTCCACGCCCAGAGTCCGATGCGGGGTCCGGCGCGGCCCGGCGGTGGTGTTTTGCATTTGGGAGTCCGCCCGTATAGGATTACCGGTTTTCCGGGTAGCCCAGCCTATCACCCTGCGGATGTCGAGGTAACGGGTTTTATGCCGAACGTGAAAGTACGTGAAAATGAGCCCTTCGATGTGGCACTGCGCCGCTTCAAGCGTACCTGCGAGAAGGCGGGGGTCCTTACCGAGATTCGCCGTCGCGAGTTCTACGAGAAGCCCTCCGTGATGCGCAAGCGCAAGGCCGCGGCCGCCGTCAAGCGGCACCTCAAGAAACTGGCCCGGGAAGCGGCGCGGCGCGTGCGCCCGTTCTGAGTCTCCTTCCGGATCTCCCCGGATCATGGCCGCCATGCTCGGATCCCCCCTGAGGCAACGTGTCGAGCAGGACATGAAGGACGCCCTGCGCGCCCGGGACCGGCGTCGCCTGGGAACGATCCGATTGGTCCTGTCCGCCCTCAAGCAGCGCGAGATCGACGAGCGGATCCAGCTCGACGACGCACAGGTCATCGCGGTGTTGGACCGGATGATCAAGCAGCGGCGCGATTCCGTGGCCCAGTATGAGGCTGCGGGGCGCCGGGATCTGGCGGATCAGGAGTCCTACGAGATCGGGGTGATCCGCGAATATCTGCCGCCCGCGCTCGAGGAGGCCGAGATCGACCCGCTGATCGAAGAGGCGATCGCCGCCACCGGGGCCGCGGGCCCGCGCGAGATGGGCAAGGTCATGGGCTATCTCAAGCCGCGGATGCAGGGGCGTGCCGACCTGGGCGCCGTCAGCGCCCGCGTCAAGGTGCGCTTGGCGGCCGGTCGGACTTAGGGGCGTGTGGCGAGGCGAGCGGGAGATCGAGGACCGTTTTCCGATCGTTTGAAGCGGATAGCGAGCATTGCTCAATGAAGACAGATCGGGGAAACGGACCGATCTCCCGCCGCCGCAGTAGAACCTCCCAAGTCCGGCAGGCCGCTTAGAGTTCCAGCGTGGGTGTGGACGGACCGTCGGGGGTCCGCCCCCGGCGCTTCGGCGTGCGCGGCTGGTTGCCCCTCGAGCGGGTTCCCGGTCGGTCCGCCCCGGCGGATCCGAACCAACTATCCTTGAAACACGCGTCAGACACGCGTGGAGTGCGCTTGGAACGCAGCGGGGTCGGTGCGGCCCGGCGGCGAGGCGTGCAGGTGACGGCACACGATGGCGGGTCGTATCCCCCAGGAGTTCATTGACCATCTGCTCGGCCGCGTCGACCTCGTCGAGGTCGTCGAGGCGCGCGTTCCGCTGCGCAAGGCGGGGCGCGAGCATGTGGCGTGCTGCCCGTTCCACAACGAGAAGACGCCGTCTTTCACGGTCAGTCCGGCCAAGCAGTTCTATCACTGCTTCGGGTGCGGGGCGCACGGCAACGCCATCGGCTTCCTCCTCGAGTACGAACACATGGACTTCGTCGAGGCGGTCGAGGAGTTGGCCGCCGGCGTCGGGCTCTCTGTCCCGCGCGAGGCCGGCGCACACGTCGGACCGCGAGACCCGGACCTGTACGGGGTATTGGATCAGGCTGCGGGTGTGTTCCGAGATGCGCTGCAAACTCATCCCGCCGGTGCCCGGGCGCGGGACTACCTTGCCGGCCGCGGCCTCGATGCCGGGGTGATCGAGGCCTATGGGCTCGGTTACGCGCCGCCCGGCTGGGACCACCTGTTGCGTGGGGTCGGTGTCGATGAGGGCCGACGGCGCCGGCTTCTGGATGCCGGTCTCGCGGTGGCCAAGGACGGCGGTGGGGCCTATGACCGCTTCCGGGACCGGATCATGTTTCCGATCCGCGACCGGCGCGGGCGCACCATCGCTTTCGGCGGGCGTGTGCTCGGCGAGGGTACACCCAAGTACTTGAATTCCCCGGAGACGCCGGTTTTTCACAAGGGGCGGGAGCTGTACGGTCTGTACGAGACCCGGCACGCCCTGCGCCGTCTTCCGCGGCTGCTGGTGGTGGAGGGTTACCTGGACGTGATCGCCCTTGCGCAGTATGGGATCCGCTACGCGGTGGCCACCCTGGGGACCGCCACCACCGCCGAGCATCTGGATCACATGTTCCGGGCGACCGCGGAGGTGGCGTTCTGTTTCGACGGCGATCGCGCCGGTCGGCAGGCGGCCTGGAGGGCGCTGGAGATGTCTCTGCCGGCACTACGGGGTGGCCGCCAAGTCGGCTTTCTGTTCCTGCCGGAGGGCGAGGATCCGGACACCATGGTGCGTAAGGAGGGCGGCGAGGCCTTCGAGAGGCGTATTGCGCAGTGCGTTCCACTTTCGCGGTTCCTCTATGAAGAGCTGGAACGCCAGGCCGATACCACCAGTGTGGATGGGCGCGCGCGGCTCGTGGAACTGGCCCGCCCGCTCCTCGCGCGGGTCCCGGAGGGCGTCTTCCGGGATCTGCTGATCGAGGGGCTCGCCGAGCGGGTACGGGTCGAGCCCGGGCGCCTGCAGCAGTGGCTCCGGGACGGGCGCGCCACGGATCGGCCGGGATACCCTCGGCCGCGCCCCGCGGCGGCGCGTACCCGCAGCCCGATCCGGCACGCGGTGACCCTGCTGCTGCAGCGCCCGGCCATGGCCGCCGAGGCCGGCGATCCCGGGCGCTTCCGGGGGCTGGACCGGCCCGGTACGGCGTTGTTGGTGCAACTGCTTGAATTATTGCAGCAGTACCCACATTTAAATACAGCGGCAGTCCTCGAGCGGTGGCGGGGGACCGAAGAAGGTGGACACCTGGAGCGGCTTGCCGCGTTGCCCCTGGCTGTGCCGGAGGAGGGCTTGGAACAGGAATTGCGGGATACCCTGGCGTTCCTGGAGGCGGAACGCGGGGTGCGCGAGCGCGAGCGCCGTTGGGCGCAACTCTCCCTCAAGCGGCCCAGCGAATGGTCCGAGGAGGAGCGGCGCGAGGCGCGCCGGTTGTTCCCGCAGGACGCACCGCAGGGCGCGGAAGAGGGATAAGCTGGAATCTTTTTGGTGGGTGCCAGTCTTATCGACTATACTGGTACGTTAACTTTTCCAAGCATGATAGACAGGAACCGTATGGCAGAGCCGAACCCAATCGCAGATCAGGAACAGCATTCCCAGCTCAAGCAGCTGATTATAAAGGGAAAAGAGCAGGGATTCCTGACCTATTCGGAAGTCAATGACTTCCTGCCCGATGATATCGTCGATCCCGAACAGATCGAGGACGTCATCAGCATGATCAACGACATGGGGATCGAGGTCCACGAGGTGGCCCCGGATGCCGATGCCCTGCTGCTGAGCGCCTCCTCCTCGACCCCGGTGGACGAAGTCGAGGAGGTCGCCGCGAGCCTGTCCACCGTGGATAGCGAACTGGGTCGGACTACGGATCCGGTGCGCATGTACATGCGCGAGATGGGTACGGTGGAGTTGCTTACCCGGGAAGGCGAGATCCTCATCGCCAAGCGCATCGAAGACGGCCTCCTCCAGGTGCTGACCGCGCTCGCCCACTACCCCGAGTCGAATGCCCTGTTGCTGCGCGAGTACGAGCGCGCCGAGGCCGGCGAGCAGCGGCTTACGGATCTGATCACCGGCTTTATGGATGCGGAGACCGGCGAGCCCCCCGCGCCCGCCCCGGCGCGCGCCTCCGGAGAGAGCGAGGAGGACGAAGACGATTCCGAGGACGACCCGATCAACGCCGGTCCGGACCCGGACAAGGCGCGCCGGTGTTTCCTCGAGTTGCGTGAACTCTACGAGAAGTGTCGGGCTTCCGCCACCCGGAACGGCGCCGGCCATGCCCGCACCCGCAAGCTGCGCGAGCAGCTCGCCGAGCATTTCGTGCAGTTCAAGCTGGTGCCGCGGTTCACGGACCGGCTCGTGAGCAACCTGCGCCAAGTGGTGGAACGGATCCGCACTCAAGAGCGGATCATCATGGACGTCTGCGTCAATCAGGCGCACGTGCCGCGCAAGGACTTCATCACCAGCTTCCCGGACAACGAGACCGACCTGAAGTGGCTCGACAAGCAGATCCGGGCCGGGCGCGAGTACTCCAAGGTGCTGGAGCGACACCGTGAGGAGATCCTCAAGGCCCAGACTCGGCTGATCGGTATCGAGAAGTCGGGCGGTATCGGCATCGCCGATCTCAAGGAGATCAATCGCCAGATGTCGATCGGCGAGGCCAAGGCGCGCCGCGCCAAAAAGGAGATGGTCGAGGCCAACCTGCGCTTGGTAATCTCTATCGCCAAGAAATATACCAACCGCGGCCTGCAGTTCCTGGATCTCATCCAGGAGGGCAATATCGGCCTCATGAAGGCGGTCGACAAGTTCGAGTACCGGCGCGGTTACAAGTTCTCGACCTATGCGACTTGGTGGATCCGCCAAGCGATCACGCGCTCGATCGCGGATCAGGCGCGCACCATCCGCATCCCGGTGCACATGATCGAGACGATCAATAAGCTCAACCGGATCTCCCGCCAGATGCTCCAGGAGATGGGACGCGAGCCCACCCCCGACGAATTGGCGCTGCGTATGGAGATGCCCGAGGACAAGGTGCGCAAGGTGCTCAAGATCGCCAAGGAGCCGATCTCCATGGAGACGCCGATAGGCGACGACGAGGACTCGCACCTCGGCGATTTCATCGAGGACCCGAACATCGATTCGCCGGTGGACTCGGCGACCATGGAGGGCCTGCGCGAGGCGACCCGCTCGGTGCTCGCGGGGCTTACGCCGCGCGAGGCGAAGGTGCTGCGCATGCGCTTCGGGATCGATATGAACACCGACCACACCCTGGAGGAGGTCGGCAAACAGTTCGACGTGACCCGCGAGCGCATCCGCCAGATCGAGGCCAAGGCGTTGCGCAAGCTGCGCCATCCGACGCGCTCGGAGACCCTGCGCAGTTTCCTCGATCTGGAGTGAGAAGCCGGGAAGGACGAACCGGGCCGGGGCGTGCGCCCCGGCCCGGTCCCTGAACCCGCGATCCGCCTGTCGCTACTTCTTGGCGATCTCGTCCGCTTCGATGATCGGGTCGTCCTCATCTTTCACCGCGATCTGTTCGCGGAACTTGGTGATCGCCTCGCGGGTGCCGGCGATGAGAAGCTGGTCGCCGACCTGCAGTCGCGTGTCCCCGGCGGGCACGAGATGTTTCTCGCCGCGCAGCAACCCGGCGATCAAGACATCGCGGCAGCCCAGCGCGCGCACCTCCTGGCCGGCGACCGGGGTACCGGCGCGCAACGGCAAAGTCACCAGGTGTTCACGCCCGCCGAGCAGCGGGATCCCCTTCCCGCCCACCAGCGCGTCGTCCAGATGCTTGTCGAGCAGATTGATGTCCACCTTGACACGCTGCTCCTTCAGGAAGTCGGTCACGATGCGCCGGTAGGTCTCCAGGTTCGCCGGGCTGTCCACACGCCCGCGTACCTGGGCTTCATAAAGGGTCGGATAGCGCGCGTTGCGTGTGAGGAAGGACTGGACCAGGTAACTCACCGTTACCGCGAGCATCGCCGGCATGATCAGGTCGTAGCCGCCGGTCATCTCCACCACCATCAGCATCGAGGCGATCGGCACCCTCGCGGCACCCGCGAACAGCGAGGCCATTCCCACCACCGCCAGCGCCGAGGCGTTCACACCGGTGATGCCGGCGGTGTGCAGCAGCGAGGCGAACGCCGCCCCCAGTAGCGCACCCACGAACAGGCTCGGTGCGAACACGCCACCCGAACCGCCGGAACTCACGGTGAGCGAGAGCGCCAGTACCTTCCCGATCGAAAGGAAGAACAACATCCACAGGCCCAGCCCCGCGCTGCCCTGCAGGGCGAACTGGATGTAGCCATAACCGCCGCTCAGCAGCTGTGGCACGAAGATGCCGATCAGTCCGAGGGCCAGTCCGCCGATCGCCGGTTTGACCTGATTCGGAATCTGCAACCGATGGAAGGCATCGCGGATGTAGTAGAACACCGTCGGCAGGATCGCCCCTAAAACCCCCGCCACCACCGCGAGGACGATGAACCAGCCTATGTCCATAGGCTGTCCGAAGGTGACTCCCTGCGGCAGCATGAACAATGGGGTCCAGCCGTCGAACATGCCGGTGAGGCCGTAGGCGACCGCCGAGGCCACCAGCGTGAAAATCAGTGCTTCGCCCTCGAAGGCCATACCGGAGTAGAGGATCTCCACGGCGAAGAAGGCGGTTCCCAGGGGGCTCTTGAAGATCGCCGACAGCCCCGCCGCCATGCCCATCAAGATCAGGTAGCGGCGCTCCGTGTCGGAGAGCTTCAGCAGCCCGCCGGTGATCGAGCCCACCCCGGCCGCGATCTGGGCGGTCGGTCCCTCGCGGCCGGCCGATCCGCCTGAGCCGATGGTGATTGCGCTGGCGAGCGCCTTGATCGGAGGCACTCGCCAGCGCATGCGCCCGGCGGTGCGGTGGAAGGTCTTCACTGCGGCGTCGGTGCCGTGTCCCTCCGCCTCCGGAGCCCAGGTATAGACGATAAATCCCGAGAGCAGGCCGCCCAGCGTGGTGGCTACGGGAACCAACCAATACCAGTGCCCGAGCGGTGGCGCCGCCGCCATGGCATGGGCGCCGCTCACGGTGATCGGGTGATAGCCGCTGATCCATCCCAGCAACCACTTGTTGCCCATGTTGAGCATCCAAAGGAAGACCTGCGCCCCCAAGGCGCCTACGACGCCGAGGAATACACTCAGGATCATCAGTCTTGGGGTCCGATCGATACGTAGCAGCCAGCGCATGGGGGTCCCTTGTTTTAGCGTATTCGTTCCCGGGGCCGACGCGAGCACGGCCCCCCCTTTGGAGACAGGCGGATGCACACCGCCCGTCCCCCGCGAGGACGTGCCCGGTTCGAATAATGGAGGATGCGGAGGGCTCGCCGACCCCGGGGGTACGACAAGCCGCCCTCGACCGGCGACCAGCCGACAGCCGTGGCATTCAAATGCCACACGCCTGCCGGGCCGGGGGGCGTCGGTAACTCGGGTCGGGCACGCAAAAACACCCGTTCGACCGCTTTGGCGGGCACGAACGGGAGCCTCGGAATTATAACGACTTCCGAACGGTTATTCGAGCCCCGCCGCAGAGAGATGCAGAGAGAGGTTCGCGGCACCCGTAGACACGACGCCGGACCACCCGACAGTTTATACTACGACCCGAAAAATGGGCCTGTAGCTCAGTTGGTTAGAGCAGGGGACTCATAATCCCTTGGTCCCAGGTTCGAGTCCTGGCGGGCCCACCATAAAATCAATGAGTTGCGAGCCGATCTCGGCACCCGCACTGGACTTTGCGACACTGATGCGACAGCAGGCAGCCGCGAGAGGTGCACCATGGCGACCTTCGTGAGGCGTCAAGGTCCGGATAGTCACAGGGTCTGGCAGGCCCGGATCCGCAAACGCGGGTATCTATGTGGATTTCGTGCGCGAGGGCAACCCCCGCACGGGTGATCCGTCCGAGTTGCGCCTGTGCGAGCAGTGGACGGCCACGGCCAAGAGTGTGTTCCGGTTCGACGTGCAGGGCTCGGTGGCTAAGTCCACCCATGCGGGCCTGCCCTGGCTGCTATGGCTGCGGCAGATGCCGGACAGCCGCCAGCGGCTGCACTTCTGGCCCTTCGACGGCTTCGACGTCCCCGAGGGCAAATCGGTGATCGTCGAGGCCTACCCGGCCCTGTACAAGCGCCGCTATCCCCGCGAAGGACGCAGCCCCGACGAGCACGATGCCTGGCCTATCGCCGCCTGGCTGCGAGACGCCGATCGCCGTGACATTCTCGGGCGTTATTTCGTGCCACCCCTGACACTGCCGGAGCGTAAGCAGGCGGAACTGGAGGGCTGGATCATCGGTGTTTGCTGATGGCGCTTTGCGCAAAAGGCTCAAGCGGCAAGCTCACGCAACACCTCGGGACGGGTCTGTGCGATCTTGAGGAGGATTTTTGCCGTGCCACTGGGTTTTCTGCGGCCTTGTTCCCAGTCCTGCAGGGTGCGCACGCTGACGCCCAGCAGGGCGGCAAATTGCGTCTGGGAGAGGCCTGTCGCATAACGGGCCTGCGCCACGTGAGAATGCACCTTGGCCTTGCGGCCTTCCTTCATCTGGCGGACGGACTCCAGCAGCTCCTCGCCGATGTTGCGGCTGGCGTCACGTTTTTCCAGTTCTTCGTCAGTCAGAGGCATCTTCGATCTCCTTTCTGATGGCCCGTAGTATATGGGCCGGAAT
>CAZAQG010000026.1:8044-29903 GCA_964487445.1 uncultured Chromatiales bacterium | reverse complement strand
AGGCGCAGAGTAAGTGCCCCGAATAAGACGCTTCACTCGATTCGAGACTTGCAAGAGAATTTTGTTGTAGATTCAGTCTCGTAGCCTTCAAGAAGGTCGACCGGCAGATTCGCGGCGGTAAATGAGTTTGGTCGTCATATGCTTAACTCTTATGGAAGAGAGGGTCTTTCAATGAAGTGCAGTCACTTCCGGAGGGGTTGCCGGACGACTGTGTATCGGAAGATATCCGCCATCATTATCCAGGTATTGAAAAAGTCTATCGGGGCATTGATCGGGCCGAAAAGGTCGGCGAAATATCTCAACAGGATGTCGAGAAACGGCTTGGGAAACGGCGTGCCGGGCGACCCGGTTACCCGAAGCGATCGAGGACCTTGAATCGATCGCCGAATGCTATGCTGTGATTACGGGTTGCGGCTTCTTTAATACGGTGGGCCGGTTGGTCCGGCCGTGACTGCGAAACAAATTTGACCTCCGGAGGTGAGAAAATGTCCGAAAGTATCAAGGGCACGCAAACGGAAAAAAACCTGCTGATCGCATTTGCAGGTGAATCGCAGGCAAGAAACCGGTATACGTATTTCGCCGGCGCGGCGAAAAAGGAAGGTTTGGTTCAGATAGCGGATATATTCGAAGAAACCGCAAACCAAGAAAAAGAACATGCCAAAAGGTTCTTCAAATTTCTCGAAGGCGGCGATGTTGAAATAACGGAAAAATTTCCCGCCGGGAAAATAGGAACGACACTCGAAAATTTAAGGGCGGCCGCAGCGGGGGAAGAATACGAGTGGACGAAAATGTATCCGGGCTTTGCAAAAACGGCCAGGGAGGAAGGTTTCACCCAAATTGCGGCGTCATTTGATGCGATCTCAATTTCTGAAAAACAGCACGGGAAGCGGTACAAGGATCTTGCGGCCAACCTCGATGCGGGGAAAGTCTTCAAAAGGAATGGAAAGGTCGTTTGGCGTTGTCGGAATTGTGGTTATCTTCATGAGGCGGAAGAGGCTCCGGAGGTGTGTCCCGCTTGTCTGCATCCCCGGGCGCATTTTGAATTATTGGGCGAAAACTGGTAGTCCGATATCAGGTTTGGGCTCCTCGGCAGAATTTGCGGGCAAATGTGCCGTGATTTTGGTCGAGAAGCGGAGGGACGGGAAGCTACTGAAAGTAGTTCCAGGGGAGCGACCCGGTGTTTCTGATGTACGCCCTGCGCAGGGCGGCCTGTTCGGCGTACGGGGAGCCGACGGCTGCCTCATGCCCTGCATGAGGGCGCAGGTTTTGTCGCGGTGTCGCTTCCAAGCCGAATCTCGACGCCGGAGGAAGTGCGGCCGATTGTACCGGTAGAGCGGTAGCGGTTCCTTGCCAGGGTGCGGGCTCCTCCATCCTCTCCCGGCGCAGAGCGCCTGCGGATGGGTGACACCGCAGAGCGGTGTCACCAGATGTCCCGATGTGTGGTGTCACCCGATGTGGATGCCGCGTGCTCACCGCGCGCTCCTGCTCAACTGGTATACGATGCGCGCGTCGCGCCCGCCGCCCGCCGACTCGCCCGGAGCGGGCCGGTCCCGCCGACTCGGCGCGCCCTCCATCGGTCAAAGCAATCTCGGGGGCAATCCGCGCCCGCGTGGCCTCCTTTCCGCAGGTTGCGCCGCCTTCCGTACCCCGAAAATTCCTCACTCTTCCACCAGGGAGGACGATGCATCGCGTTGTCACAGTGTGGTCATGTCGATGCCACATTGAGATCACAATCATCTTATAGCATGCGACAGATTCATTCGGCAACTGAGTGGGAAAGGAGTATGCAATGCCAGCAACAATCGATCTGAGACCTCTCTGTCTGGCCGTCACGGCCGTGTTCTGTGCATTCCCCGCGAGCGCCAATGCGGCGATAAATGTCGGAACGGTATCATCGGTGGTGGGCGAAGGGCGGGTGCTGACCACCAATGCGCTGCCGCCTCGGATGCTGAAGTTTCAGGCGCCATTGAGCAGTGTGGTCGACGCCGTGAACGTGCTTCCGGGCGTGAACGTGACGCCGGGAGGGGTCTTCGACAGCGATGTCTGGTCGTTCGGCATGACCCTGCGCGGCTTCACTCAGAAGCAGCTCGGCTTCACCATCGACGGTCTGCCCAACGGGGCGACCAACTATAGCGGTGGAACGCTGCCCAATCGTTATCTGGATCCGGAAAATTTGAGACGGATCACGGTGTCGCAGGGAACGGCGGACATCTCCTCACCTTCCGATCAGGCACTCGGCGGCACGCTCAATTACGAGTCGAGTAATCCGGCCATGAGACGTGCCCTGCGCATCGATTACTCGACGGGTTCCTGGAGCGCCCAGCGCGAGTTCGTGCGCTATGACACCGGTGCTCTGTTCAACGACAGCACCTATGCGTACCTGAGTTTCTCCAATACCTTCAACAAGCGCTGGATAGGCTCCGGAACCAACGGGCATACCAGGCGCGTGCACGTGGACAGCAAGGTGGTCAGCGCCATCGGCGACACACTGGCCGTGACCGCGATCGCCAGCTACGATCACGCCTACGAGAACAACTACAACTCCGTCACTCTGGCGCAGTTTCAACAGGATCCGAACTGGGATCATCTGACCTGGAATTGGACCGGAAAGCCCTATGTGGACCAGAACTTCGTCGAACCCTGGAACACCGTGCGCACCAATGTCCTGGTCGGGGTGAAGCTCGAATACACGCCGAACCACAACAGTCGCTACATCTTCTACCCCTACTACCATTACCAGAAAGGCTCCGGAGGCTGGCTGCCGCCGTATCAACTGTACGCGGCGAACGGGAGCGGCGGACTGACCGGCGGGTACCCTGCGCCGGGGGCCGGCTTCAGCAAGGTGTTCTGGCATGATGCAAACGGCAATCCGTTGCCGCCTCCGCCGGGATGTGCCGATCCTTACGATGCCGGCTGTTACCCGACCGGTGCCGTTCCGGCCAGCAGTTTCCGACAGAGCCTCTACAAGAACAACCGTTTCGGCTTTATTGCCAAGGGTCACTGGAATATCGGTTTCAATCGCATCATGGCCGGTATTTGGTTCCAGAACCAGGATCGCCGGAATGGACGTGTCTGGTATTCTGTGGTCGATCCCCTGACTTACTGGAACTACTCGCGGCCGCCGTATTACCAACAATTCTCTCAGCGGCTGCAGACGAATACCCGCAAGTTGTATGCGCAGGATCGCATCCACCTGTGGCGTTTCGATCTTTCCGCGGGTCTCAGCAAGTACTTTGTCAGCCTGCACGGCGACAACCTGATCCGGAACGGTGCACAGTTCGCGTCGATCGACAGCAACTCGGACCTGTTGCCCTCGGTCGGTGCGGTGTTCCATATCAATCCGAACCTGCAGGTCTATGCCAGCTATACCAAGAACTTTGCCCCGGTGCCCGACACGGTGCTGCAGACCGCCGCCGTCGGTACCGACATCAGCCATGTGCGTCCGGAAACCGCGAACAATATCGATTTCGGGTTGCGCTACAATTCCCGCCGCTTCCAGGCCAGCATCGCCGGTTATCACACTCGCTTCGCCAACCAGATCACCTTTGTGAGACCGGCATCCGATGGCGTCACCCAGATCAACTACACGATCGGTACTGCGGGCACCTACGTCAACCTCGGTGGTATGACGTCCAAAGGCGTGGAGGCCCTGGCCAACTGGAGTGTGCTGCCGACACTCGATCTGTATGCCTCGGCCACGCTGGACGACTCGACTTATCTCGGAAATATCAACGGTATCAAGGCCGGCAACAAGGTCGCCGGGCAGCCGGGACGGATGCTTGTCCTGGCCGCCAACTACCATTCGGGCGGTTACCGGATGGGTGTCTCGGCCAAGTACGTCGGGGACCGCTACGGCACTATCGACAATAGCGAGAAGATGCCTCCCTACACGGCGTTCAACGGGTATATCGGCTACCGTCTGGATCTCGGCCGTGCGGGTACCCGACCGCTCAAGACGGTGGACCTCTCGCTCAACGTCACCAACCTGTTCAATCGGCACTACCTCGGTACGCTGAGCTCGGCGGGCACCCCCGGCTACTACTGGATTTCCCCGCCGCGTACCGTGATCTTCACCGCCTCGGCAAGCTTCTGACGTTGATTCGGAGTCGTCCGGCCGATGCCGGGCGGCTCCTTTTTTTTCATCGGGAACGGAACGGGCCTGGGAGTCGAAACGGCGGGCCGATGCTTCGTTGCGTTCGCCGGAACCGCCGACGCATGTTTTTTCCGCGTTCTCGGCATCTCGAATGCGCGGCTTGTGATTTATGCGGTGTCCGTTAACGGGACGCCCGCGAAGGAGGTTTGTAATGGTCGATGAAAGTCGCCGCCGGTTTCTGACAAAGTCATCCCTCGCCGCCGCCGCGTTGGCGGCGGGACAGGTCTTGCCCCCGGCGATCCGAAAGGCACTGGCGGTGGAGCCGGCGCGCGTTCGTGGCGCCATCGAGGATGTTCGGCATGTGGTCGTCTTTATGCAGGAAAATCGTTCCTTCGACCACTATTTCGGATCTCTGCGCGGGGTGCGCGGATTCGGAGATCCCCGCCCGCTGATCCAGCACAACGGCAAGCCGATCTGGTATCAGCCAAGCGCGCCCGGCTCTTCAGCCTACGTGCTTCCGTTCCATCTCGACAGCGCGCATACCAGTGCGCAGAGCATGAAGGGCCTGAATCACGGCTGGAAGAAGTCGCACGAGATTTGGGAGAACCACAATGCCTGGGTGTCGCAGAAGACCGCCATGACCATGGGCTACTTCCGGCGCCAAGACATCCCATTCTACTATGCGCTGGCCGATGCCTTCACGGTCTGTGACGGCTACCATGCCTCGCTGTTCGGTCCGACCAGTCCCAACCGCCTGTTCCTGTTTACGGGGACCAGCGGCCTGAGCGTCGGTGACGATGGCAGGCAGGCGATTGCCAACATGCACGACGTCAACGGCACCGCCGACATGGCCCGCGACCACAGCCGGTTCAAGGGACACGCCTGGACCACCTATGCACAGCGCCTGCAGAAGGCCGGCGTTTCCTGGCAGGTCTACCAGGAGTACGACAATTACGGCGACAACACGATGCAGTTATTCTCCGCGTTTCGCGACCTCAAGCGGGATTCGGAGCTCTATCGGCGCTGTCGCGCGTGGGCTCCGGGCTCCACCGCCGCCAATGCGCGGGCCTCGCGGGGCGAGCATCTGGTCGCCGCCTTCGAGAAGGATGTGCGTAATGGCACGCTGCCGCAGGTGTCGTGGATCGTCGCCCCCTATATCATGAGCGAGCATCCCGCGGCCCCGCCGGCCTACGGCGAGTCGCTCACGGCGCGGCTGCTGAGCGTGCTGGCGGAGAACCCGGAGGTCTGGTCGAAGACGGTCTTCCTGATCAACTACGACGAGAACGACGGCTTCTTCGATCACGTTCCCCCGGCGCTTCCGGCAATCGATCCGTCCATCGGCAAGAGCACCGTCGATACGACCGGCGAGAGCTATCAGGGTGTTCCGGTGGGTTTCGGCCCGCGTGTGCCGATGCTGGTGGTTTCGCCCTGGAGCCGCGGCGGCTGGGTCAACTCGCAGGTGTTCGATCACACCTCCGTCCTGCGCTTTCTCGAAGCCCGCTTCGGCGTGGCCGAGCCCAACATCGGTCCGTGGCGGCGCGCGGTGGCGGGCGACCTGCTCAGCGCCTTCGATTTTGCCGGCACCGATCCGATCTGGCCGGAACTGCCCGATACCGCGGAGTACATAGCCCGGGTCGATACCACCGGCAAGCTTCCGGTCCCGAAGGTGCCTATGGATCAGAAAATGCCCAAACAGGAGGTCGGCCAACGTCCGGCGCGCGCTCTGCCATATGATTTCAACGTCGGCGGTCGGGTGGAGCAGGGCGTCGGGCTGCGCCTGCATCTGGTCAATCACGGCCCGGTCGGCGTGGCCCTCAATGCCTACGATGCCTCCGGCGCGACGGCGCCCCGATTCTACACCGTGGGTGCGGCGGACTCCTTGGAGGATACCTGGTCGGGCCGGGATGACTACGACGTGAGCCTGTATGGTCCCAATGGATTTCTGCGCCGTTTCGCCGGGGTATCGCCCGCGGCTTCGGGTCCGCGACCCGAGGTCGAGATGAGCTACCGCGCCGATCGCAATCATCTGGTTCTCAAGCTGCGCAACGACGGCGATAAGCCATGCGCCTGCCGGGTGCGGGATGCCTACACGGTCGGCGCATCACGCGCCTATCGGTTGGCGCCGGGGGCGTCGGTCGAGAGCGTCTGGAACATTGCCGGGCAGGACCACTGGTACGACTTCACCGTCGTTCGTGAAGGTGACCGGAGCTATGTTCGCAGGCTGGCCGGTCACATCGAGACCGGGCGTCCGAGCTTCAGCGATCCGGCGATCGCCGGCTTTGAAATGAACAGGGATCCGGTCACCTGAGGGGGCCGGATCCGGAGCGGAGCCGCATTTCGGAACCGCGGGGATCGTCCCATCCGCCGTCGAACTTCGGGAGGCGGCGGATGTTCGTCCCACTCCCTCATCATGAAGTATCCGTGAACGTAGTAAAAGCTCGGCGTTCATGGGTCCCGGTTTCCAGCCATTGTCACGGGATCGCCATAATTATGGCGCAGAATGAGCCTTGTGTCCGTGGGTGATCGACTCGGCATGACGGCCTTCTCTTGATGGAGGTGCCTGCGATGCGTGTTCGGTGGGGCGACCTGAAGCTGCGGCGCTCGATGGTGATGGGCCTTGGAGTGAGCGGCTTGGCGTTTTCATGCATACCCATCGTTGCACTCGGTCGGCCCGCCGGTAATGCGGGCGATACCACGATGATTCAGGTGAAGAAGGTCGGAAAGGAAGTCCCGCCGGGAAAGGCCGTGGCGACCGTTAATAATTCCTATAGCGGCGTGACCGGGGTCACGACGGAATATAATTCCGGCGCGGCGGACTACAAGGGATTCACGATTTCGGCGGGAAAACCGCTGTTTTCATATTTCCTGCTTGAAGGCAACTACGGTTACACGAGTGCCGAATATATAACCGCTTTCAAGGGCGACAACGGTACGGTCGCCGGCGGCATGCCGCGACCGAACGTGCCTCGGTACACCGCCAATCTGGCGCTGAATTACGCACGCGGACCTTTGTCCGGCAGCCTCGGTTCCCACTTCGTCGGACGTCAATACATCGCCTATAACGGAGGGGTGACGAGTACGACGACTCTGCCGGCCTATGCGACGGTCGATCTCAACCTGACTTACACCTGGCGTCCGCACGACGGTGTTTTCAGGAAGGTTGAGATTACCGGCTACAGCGACAATCTCCTTGATGAAAGACACATCGTTTACGCCTATATGCACGGTTATCAGGGCGGATCGAACAACTACGAGCAGGTTCAGGAGGGTGCTCCGTGTTTTGTCGGTGTCACCCTGACGGCGTTGTTCTAGTCGGGCATTGTTTCAGTCACTCGGGGGCCGCGGGGCGGGGGACCGTCCCCGCCATTTCCCGTCCATGCTCGGGCGGGAAGGGACGTCCGAATGTTTTCACTTTGAGGGGAGAACTTTTCAAAGATGGAATTCATCATCCATTTGATCAAATTGTCGGGTGGTCTGCCGATTTTTATGGCGCTGCTGTTGTTGATGGCGGTGGCGGTCATCGTGGACCGGGTGTGGTTTTACTACCGAGTGCTGGGTGCGGGCGCTCGGATCGAGCACGCACTGCGGGGGCTGGGCTACCGCGATTTGCGGGGCCTGAGGTCGCTGGGCGAGGAATACGCGCATACGCTGCAGGGTCGGTTGATCCTGCAGGCCCTGACCTCGCAGGCCGGCAGCGCGGATGCGCTGTCGCAGCATCTGGACGAGGAGGTGCTATGGTCGATGCCGCGTCTGGATCAGTATTTGTGGCTGTTGGATACGGCGGTGACCCTGGGGCCGTTGCTTGGGCTGTTCGGCACCATCATCGGTATGATCGACACCTTCAATATACTCGGCGGCGCGGACGCGGCGGTCAAGGCCACCGGCGGCATTGCCGACGCCTTGGTATCGACCGGTATAGGGTTGTCCATCGCCATCGTTTCGGTGCCGTTCCTGAACTTTCTGAACAAGCGGTTGCGGTTGGCGATGCATCAGCTTGACCTGATCCGGCTGCTGTTGCTCAATCGGCTGTACGGCGACGGGGTTGAGGCCCGCGAAGAGAAGGTGGAGCATTTCGAGTCGCGCAGCGCCCTGAGCGGGCGCCTGGGGCTGGAAGACACTCGCAGGATGGAAGGGGTTTAGACATTGGACCGGTCCCATTACTTCGAGCACCAGGAGCCACGGCTGAACATCATCCCGATGATCGATATCATGATGTTCCTGTTGGTGTTCTTCGTGCTGATGGTGCTGCACATGATCCCCAACACGGGGATCAAGCTGCATCTGCCGAGCGCGAGCACGGCGACGTCGTTGCCGCATAAGAGCGTGATCATCGGGGTCACCGCCGAAGGGGCGGTGCGCTATCAGGGGCACGCGGTGACCCTGCCCGCGCTCAAGGCGGGCCTTGCCGTGCTCAAGGACAAGGCGACGGTGAGCGTGATCATCGCCAGCGACGGCAAGGCCACGGTCGATGAGCTGACCGGGGTGATGAATGCGGTGCGTGAACTGGGCATCAGCAAGATCGGCCTGGCGGTGAAGGCACCATGAGTGCGGCCCTGTTGGCAATACCGGGCTCGTGGGAACCGCCGCGGTTGGGATTGCACAGGGTCCTGTTGATCGCACTGGGGCTGGAGGTCGCCCCGGTCGTGCTGCTGCTGTGGCTGTGGCATCACGACCCGGCCCCGCCGCTACCGGCGGTGATGCCGCAGGTCACTACGGTCAGCTTCGTCAGGCTGCCGCCGCGGGTGCCGGTCGTGCCCAAGGTGGTGCCGCCTCCACCGCCGCCGCCCAAACCCGTGGTGCACAAATTGATCGTGCCCAAGATCGTGCCGCCTCCACCGCTGCCCAAGCCCGATATCGTCGTCCCCAAAAAGATCCGGCCAAGGCCCGTGGTGCACAAACCGGTTGTACATAAACCCGTGGTCCACAAGCCGGTGCCCAAGCCGCGTCCTGTACCGCATCCTCCGGTGGTATCGCATCCGGTAGCGCAGGCGGTCGAATCCCCGACGCCCACCCCGCGCGCGGTCGCAGTTCCCGGCCCTCCCCCTTCGGCTATCGCCGCCTACGCCGCATCCCTGCACGCACTGATCCAGGACAACGTCGTGGTCAGTGCCATCATCTCGCAGCTCGGGCTTTCCGGCAGCGTGCGGGTACGTTTTACTCTCGGTCCCCGGGGAGGCCGCGTGCTCGATGTCCGGGTGCTCTCGGCCGACGCCAATCGGCTGATCCGCCAAGTCGCCCTTAAGACCGTTCAAAAGCTCAGTTACCCGGAATTCCCTAAAACCTTCGGTTCCGCCCCGCGCGCCTTCGAGGTCACCGTGCAGATCGAACGCCGGTAGCATAAAGGAGACCGTTCGGATGAATGACCCTTTTGATATTTCGGCAAATCCTTATGCGGCCGTTGTCCGGGATGAGCGTATGAGATCGACCGGGGTATCCCGTGCCCGGGCGCTGGTCCTGTTGCTGGCCTGTGCCATGGCGTCGGCCGGGGCCGCCCGGGCCGCCGGCGGGTGGAGACGCCCGATCACCGGTCGCATGGACGATCTTCCGGCGGTCACCCACGTCATTCCCACCGGTCGCCGTATCAGCCCCATCGGTCGGCTCGTCGGCACACCCAATTTCGCGACGGCGGTAGTGGTCGATCGGGGAGCCGCTTACGTCCTCGCCAACGGCGCCACCCGCACCCAGACGGTTACTCGCTACGACGCCGCCCACCTCGAAGTCCTCGATCAGGCGCAGGGCTTTCAGAAGGCGCCGCCGGTCGTCGCCGGCGGCAGGTCGACGGGATCGACCCCCATCACCCGTATCGCCCATCAGAACTTCTTTCAGGGGTTGGCCGCCGGCCCCGATGGGCGGCTCTATGCCACCGGTGGCAGCAGCGACGTCCTGGTCGCCATGCGGATTGGCGTCGATGGTCTCGAGGTGCTGCGGCGCTACCGGCTGGCCTATTATCCCTTTCCGAAGGATCAATACCCCTACGAGTACCAGGGCTCGCGGGGGAAGGCCTACCACTTCTACCCGGATGGCGTGACCTTGGATCGCGACGGTACCCACGCCTACGTCACCGGCCTGCTCAGTAACACCGTGGCCCGTATCGATTTGCGGACCGGTGCGACGCAGTATGCCAACGCCGGGCCCTATCCCTTTGCTCCCGTGCTGACCGACAACGGCCGGCGCCTGGTCGTCAGCGATTGGGGAGGCTGCGGGGTGAGCGTGCTCGACAGCCGTACCCTCGAGCCGCTGGGCCGGGTCTGCATCGGGCCGACTACCGGACCCGGTAATCCGGACCCGGGCGTGCATCCTACCGCGCTGGTCGCTTTGCCGGGCACCGGCCGGGTCATATTCACCGCCTCCAACCTCGATGAGGCCGTCGAGATCGACGCGCGCAGCCTCAAGGTCGTGCGTATCTTCGACGACGCCCCCTATCCGGGCGCCCTGCCGGGCAGCTATCCCGACGGGGTCGCCGTGCACGCCGGTCGGCTCTACGTCGCCAACGCCGGCAATGACGATGTCGCCGTGTTCGATCTGCACAGCGGCCGGCGCCTCGGCCTGATCCCCACCGCCTGGTATCCCACCGCCGTCGGCGCCGGTCCCAAGGCGCTCTACCTCACCGCCGCCAAGGGTTTGGGAAGCGGCCCCAATCTTCGACGCCAGTGGGTGGGCGATATGATGCACGGGGTATTGCAGCGTCTGAGTTACGCCCGGATCGACCGTGAGCTGCCGCGCTTGACCGCGCTGGCTTTGACCGATAACGGCTTCGACGCCGCCCGGCGTGCGACTTTGGTCCGTGACAACCGGCGGACCACACAATATCTGCATCATCATATCCATTACGTCGTCTTCATCTTGCGCGAGAACAAGACCTTCGACGAGGAACTGGGCGACTTCGCCCCCGCCGGTCGCTGGGCGGATCCCAAACTCGCTCTTTACGGCCCGCGCGAGCTGCCCAACCTGTTCGCCTGGGCGCGACACGACAGCCTGTTCGTCAACTTCTATGTCGACGGGGAGGTTACCGCCCAGGCCCATCAGTGGGTCACCGGCGCCTCGGCCTCCGACTTCGTCGAGCGTACTTGGCCCCAGTATTATTCCGGTCGCGGTTTGATCGCCGGTCCCGGCTGGACCCAGTCACTGGTGCCCGCTTCGCTTAGCGACGGTACCGGCGGTATTCCCGGCGGCGCGGCCGATCCCTTCGCCATTTACACGGATCTATCCGTACTCGGCAAATGGTCCAATCCCTGGATCGCCTATCCCGAGCGGCTTTACCTGTTCAACAATCTGCTCACCCACGGGGTCAGCTTCGAGGACTTCGGCGAGTTCGTGTCACGCAACGAGGCCGGGGCCATCTCCCCGGCCATGCGGGCGCATCTGGCCGTCGGTTTCCCGGGCTGGGACCGCATGATCCTCGATACTCACCGTGCCCGGGTCGCCATCGACTGGATGCGCGAACACGCCAAGGACCTGCCGCACTTCATCTACATGTGGTTGCCCGATGACCACACCGCCGGGCGTAGCCCCTGCTACTACACCCCGGACTACTACGTCGCCGACAACGACCTGGCCACCGCGCGGGTCATACACTACTTGAGCACCACCCCGCAGTGGAAGCACATGGTCGTGTTCGTCAACGAGGATGACGCCCAGTCCGGGGCCGATCACATCGATGCTCACCGCAGTTTCGCGGTCGCCTTGGGTCCCTGGGTTCGGCGGACCCTGGTCGCCGCCCGCTACTCGCAGGTCAACCTCGTGCGCACCTTCGAGGCCGTCTTGGGTCTGCCGCCGATGTCGCAATGGGACGCCAACGCCGCCGTCATCCGCGGCATCTGGCGGCGACACCCCGACGACGCGCCCGTACCCGTGCGGGCGCGGCAGGTGCCGGTCGCGTTCAACCCCGGGGCCTGTCCGGACGGCAAGCTGCTGCGGCGCATCGCCGGAGCCGGCGGTCACGCCGTCACCGCCGCCTGGCTGCGCGCCCATCTGCGTACCGATCCGGCGGCGCCTCCCCCTCCCGCTTCGGACGAACGCTATACCCCCACCACTCTGCTCAAGATCCCGGGACCCGAGCAGATGCGGCAGGAGTGGATCGCCACCAAGGGATTCAAACGCTACGATCGGACGATGCGCTACCTCAAAACTCTCGCCCGGAAACACCATGCCCCGCTTGATCATTATCTCGCGACTGATGACGGTAATTGAGCCGGGCACTTCGGCCATCGCCTTATCCGCAAACGGGGGCACCGGGTCAGGCGGCACCCGGCGATGCGCAGTGACGTTGTGGTAGGCTGTTGTGCGGTCCGGGGCGGGTGACCCGGGGAGTCGACGGGTGGGATCGCCGGAGGACGCGGATGGGTGCATGGCGTACGGCTCGGGTCGGACGGGCAGGGGGGGCGGGACCGGCGCTCCTCGGGGCGGCGGCGCTGCTGCCGCAGTGCGCGGCGTTGCGGGGCGGCGGCGCGGCGGGTGACGGCTGCTATGTGGGCGGGGACCGGACCGCGCCGCGCGGGCGCATCGCCGACGACGCGGCGATCACGGCGCGTGCGAATGCCCGCTGCGTGCGCGGGGCGCCGGCCCGGTAGCGGGTCCGGGCGCCACGGATCGACTCTCCCTCCATGTGCGGGATCTGCGGCGAACTGCGATTCGACGGGGCGGCGTCCGATCCCGGTCGTATCGCGCGCATGTCCGATGCGCTCGCGCGGCGCGGTCCGGACCACGCCGGTGCGTGGTTCGACGGGGCGCTGGCGTTCGGCCACCGGCGTCTGGCGGTCATCGACCTCTCGCCGCGCGCCGACCAACCCATGGTGGATGCCGGCGCGGGTCTCGCGCTGGTCTTCAACGGCACCATCTATAATTACCGCGAGCTGCGCGCCGAACTCGCCGCACGCGGGCACCGCTTTTCCTCCGACGGTGATACCGAGGTAATCCTCAAGGCCTATGCCGAGTGGGGCGGGGACTGCGTCGAGCGCCTGCACGGCATGTTCGCCTTCGCGATCTGGGATCGGAGCGCGCGGCGCCTGATGCTGGCCCGCGACCGCCTCGGGATCAAGCCGCTCTACTACAGCCGCGATCGCACCGCGCTGCGCTTCGCCTCCACTTCGCAGGCATTGCTCGCGGCGGGCGGCGTCGATACCGCGCTCGATCCGGTCGCGCTGCACCACCATCTGACGCTGCACGCCGTGGTACCGGCGCCGCGCACGTTGCTCGCCGGGATCCGCAAGCTCGCGCCCGCGACGACGCTCACCGTGGGGGCGGACGGGCGTCGACAGGCGCGCGAGTACTGGCGCCTGGAGGCGCGTCGGCCGGCGCAGCCGCGCGACGACCGGGAATGGATCGAGGCGACCGGCGAGGCGCTCACGCGTGCCGTACGCCGGCGCCGGCTGGCCGCCGACGTGCCGGTCGGGGTGCTGCTCTCCGGGGGGCTGGATTCGAGCCTCCTGGTGGCGTTGCTCGCGCAGGAAGGCGGCGGGCGGTTGCACACCTTCTCGGTCGGTTTCGAGGACGTGGGCGAGGAGCGCGGCAGCGAGTTCGAGTACTCCGACGCGGTGGCGGCGCGGTTCGGGACCGAACACCACCGGTTCCGGATCGCCAACGATGCGCTGCTCGCGCGCCTGCCGGAGGCCGTCGACCAGATGGCCGAACCCATGGTGGCGCAGGACGCGGTCGCCTTCTACCTGCTGGCCGAGCGCGTATCGCGCGAGGTCAAGGTCGTACAGAGCGGGCAGGGCGCCGACGAGGTGTTCGGAGGGTATTTCTGGTATTCGCGCATGGCGTCGTCGTCGGGCACCGACCTGGAGCGTTTCCGCAGCCACTACTTCGATCGCGACCACGCGGAGTTTCTGGAGACGGTCGATGCCGCGTACCACGGGCCGGACTACACCTCGGCGCGTATCCGCGCGCTGCTCGCGCGCCCCGGGGCGGACACCTTCCTCGACCGGGTGTTGCGCCTGGATGTCGACACGTTGATCGTGGACGACCCGGTGAAGCGGGTGGACAACATGACCATGGCCTGGGGCCTGGAGGCGCGTGTGCCGTTCCTCGACCACGAACTGGTGGAACTGGCCGCCGCCATGCCGCCCGAACTGAAGCTGCGCGAGGGCGGCAAATACCCGCTGCGGGTGCTGGCGCGCGGTCGGCTGCCGGATACGGTCATCGACCGGCCCAAAGGTTATTTCCCGGTGCCGGCGCTGAAGTTCGTGTGCGGCGCGTTCCTGGAGTTCATGACCGACATCCTGAACTCGGAGGCCTGCCGGCGCCGCGGCCTGTTCCGCCGCGCCTACGTGGAGCGGCTGCTCGCCGATCCGGAACGGCACCTGACGCGGATCCGGGGCAGCAAGTTGTGGCACCTGGCGCTGCTCGAGCTGTGGCTGCAGCGCAACGTGGATCACGCCGGCTGAGCGGTGCGCGGTTCCACGACGTCGGCCGGGCGCGCCCGGCCCTACCGGTGGGCGCAATCGCCGAATGCGTGTAGGGCGGGGCGCGCCCCGCCGGCGACGCCGGATATTCCCGGGTTGCGGCGGGTGGACGTCATTTCCCCTGGGAAAGGTGCCTTTTCTTGATGCGGGCGCGCCGTTACACTGAACCGCAGATCCCGAAGAGGCGCCGGTACGCGCCTCACACCCCGTTGAAACCCGACCCGAATATACAGGTGACGCGATGGCAGACCCGTTGCAACGTATCAAGGAACAGGTGGAGAGCAATCCGGTGATCCTCTATATGAAGGGTACACCGGACTTCCCGCAGTGCGGCTTCTCCGGCCGCGCGGCGCAGGCGCTGAAGGCCTGCGGGGCGGACTTCGCCTATATCAACATCCTGGTGGACCCGGAGATCTTCGAGTATCTGCCGAAGTTCGCCGACTGGCCGACCTTTCCGCAGCTCTACATCAACGGCGAACTGATCGGCGGCTGCGATATCACGCTGGAGTTGCATCAGAAGGGCGAACTGCAGTCGATGGTGCAGCAGGCCATGGCCGGGAAGAAGACGGCGGAGTCCTGATCTTCCTGCCCGCGTTTGCGGCGCGGTCAGTGATCGTCGCGCTCGAGCCGCTGGAGTTCCTCGAGGATCGTGAGCACCAACTGCTCCCCCTGCGGGCTCATGCCGCGGGTGAGCCGCTCGAGCTCCCATTCCCCGCGCACCAACGGGTTCATGATCCCGGCCAGGTGCGCCATGTCCCCGCCCATCTTCAGCATCTGCTGGGCCATGTCGGCGAGCAGTTGCAGGGACTCGAGGTTCCCGCGGCGCACGGCGTGGACCATCGCGGCGATTCCGGGCGCCGCCAGCCCGGGATCCGGGGCGGCGTTGGGGTCCGGTAGAGTGGAGGGGTCCTGCAACCCGCGCAGGATGGCCTCGACGATGATCCGATCCTCCTCATCGAGGTCCTGCAGCAGGCCGGTGTCGCGTCGGCCCGCCAGGATCCGGCGGATCGCGGCCACGAGGCGTGTCCAGCCGTTCTTCTCCGCGAATTCGAGGGCCTGCTCGAGGTCCGGGACCCGGTCCCGGTTCTGGCAGCCCATGACCACCCGGTGGATGAGACCGGCGTGGGCTTGAAGAATCTGTTCCGTCTTTTCCGGCAACCGGGACATGACCGTCTCCTTCTGCATCGTGGCGGGGCCGGGAGGCCGGAACCGGTGCATTCATGCATCGATCCCGGATTCCGCTACGCTCTATACGGGCTATGTCTCGCTGTGGTCGGAGGCGTACGCCCGGTTCAATAGACCACCCGGTTGCGCCCCGCCTCCTTCGCGGCGTAGAGCTTCTCGTCGGCGCATTTGAGCAGCGCCCCGGGGGCCGGCGGTGTGCCGTGGGTATGGCAGCACACGCCCATCGAGATGGTGAGGGCCACGGCCCCGGCGCTGGTGATGATCGGCCGTTGCTGGATGGTTTCCAGGATGCGCTCGAATATCCCTTTATTCAGGCGTATGTCCGGATAGTGCATCACGACGGCAAACTCCTCGCCGCCCATGCGCACCACGATGTCGGTTGGACGCACCGCGCGCCGCAGGCGGGTGGCGAGGGACTTGAGGACCTCGTCGCCGACGTCGTGGCCGTACCGGTCGTTGACCGCCTTGAAATGATCGATGTCGATCATCACGCAACAGGTGGCCCCGCCGCGCGCCGTGGTCTCCAGGAGCAGTGCGTTCAGCCGGCTTTCGAGGTAGCGCCGGTTGCCGAGGCCGGTGAGCGGATCGGTGGTGGCGAGTTCCTCCAGTTGCCGGTTGAAGCGGGTGAGTGCCGCGGTGGTCTCGAGTTGGGTGTTCTGGAGCGTGGAGATGCGTCCCGCGGCATGGACCCGTGCGGCGAGTTCGCGCTCGTCCAGCGGCTTGGTGAGGTAATCGTCCACGCCGCGTTCGAAAGCCTCCACCAAGGCGTCCATACCCTCCTTCGCGGTGAACAGGATCACGCCCGTGTAGCGGTTGGTCTCCTCGTCGAGCTGGCGGATGCATTCGGTCAGGGTCAGCCCGTCCATGCACGGCATGACCCAGTCGGCGAGTACCACGTCGGCGCGGCGCTCGCGCAACATCTCCAGCGTCTGCCGCCCGTCGCCGGCGAGGCGCACGTCCGTGTAGCCGGTGCGGGTGAGCGCGGCGCGGATGGTCGCGCAACTCACCTCCATGTCGTCGACTACGATCATCGCGAGATCCGCATGCTTTGACATGGGGCTCGGTCCCCGTGTTGTGCTCGGTGGTGTCAGGGATGTTTCGGAACCGGTATTGTGGTGCCTCCCATCGGGGTATGTCGGCTACCTTACTTCCATTGGGAGCGGAGTGGAATCGGCGGTGGCGGCGGTCGAGGGACGAGGTGCGGGCATCCGCCGCTCCGGGCATGTTTTTCCTTATCGGGCGCCGGCCGATTCCTGCAGTTCCTCCCAGCGGTTGACGACGGTGCAGAACAGGTCGGCGGTCTTCTCGGCGTCGTAGATGGCCGAGTGCGCCTGGTCCGGATCCCACCCCAGGCCCGCGGCCTGCACGGCGCGGGCCAGCACCGTCTGGCCGTAGGCCAATCCCCCGAGGCTGACCGTGTCCAGCGAGCTGAACGGGTGGAAGGGGTTGCGCTTGATGCCGCAGCGTGCCACCGCCGCGTTGAGAAAACCGAGGTCGAAGGAGGCGTTGTGCCCGACCAGGATGGCGCGGCTGCAACCCTGGTCGCGCACCGCTTGGCGTACGGGGCGGAAGATGCTCTGCATCGCCTCGTGTTCGTCCACGGCGCCGCGGAACGGGTGGTGGGGGTCGATCCCGTTCACTGCCAGGGACGCGGGGTCCATATGCGCTCCGGGGAAGGGCGCCACGTGGCAGGCGTGGGTCTCTGCGCGGCACAGGCGACCGTGCGCGTCCATGTGCAGCAGCACGGCGGCGATCTCCAGGAGCGCGTCGTGGCGTGCGTCGAATCCGCCTGTCTCCACGTCTACCACTACCGGCAGGAAGCTCCGGAAGCGCCGGGCCATCAGGGATTTGTCGGGGGTCTCGCTCATAGCCTGCCAGAGCATAGCTAAAGCCCGGCCCGATTGCGACGTTACCAGAGGGATACGCCGCCCGGCCCGGCGATTCCGGGTCGGCGCCGCCAGCCCCCGACGGGGGTCGGAGGGTACTCGGGATCCATGGTGGCTCACGGGCAACGGATACGGGCGGCCGTCGGGCCGGTGGTGCTGCTCGTGGCGGTGACCGGGCCGGGGTGGGCCGCGACGGTCTCCGGCCCGCCGCTGCTCTGGCGCGTCGCGGGCTGTACCCCCGGGCCCAGCTACGTCTTCGCGATCCTGCACTCGGCGGATGCGCGGGTGACCACGCTGCCGCGCCCGGTACGGGCCGCCCTGAACGCCTCCGCGCGCCTGGTCATGGAGGTGCTCCCCACGTCGGCGACCCTCACGGTCCTGAGCGCCGAGAGTTTCGATCCCGACGGACCCGGCCGGACGGGGCTCGCGTCCCGGCTCGGTCCCGGCCTGTTCGCCGCGACCGCGTGTCGAACGCGCCGCGGGTACCGGGGGCCTACGCCGGTGCCCGTTCCGGTCCGCGAAGCCGCCAGGACACGGTCTCGCCGGCGCGCAACGCAACCACCCGCCCGCTGCCGAAGGGGTAGTCAGGCGGCACCTTCCAGGGCTCGCGCCCGAGCGTGAGCGTACCGGTGTTGCGCGCCAGCCCGTAGAAGTCCGCACCGTGGAAGCTCGCGAAGGCCTCCAGGCGATCGAGCGCACCGGCCGCCTCGAACGCCTCGGCGTAGAGTTCCAGCGCCGCGTGCGCGGTGAAGATCCCCGCGCAGCCGCGGGCCGACTCCTTCGCCGCACGCGGGTGCGGGGCGCTGTCGGTCCCGAGGAAGAACCGCGGATCCCCGCCGGTGGCCGCCTCGATCAGGGCCCGGCGGTGCGACTCGCGCTTGAGCACCGGCAGGCAGTGATGGTGCGGACGCAGTCCCCCGTCGAACAGTGCGTTGCGGTTGAGCAGCAGGTGGTGGGCCGTGACGGTGGCGGCCACGCGCCCCGGGGCTTCACGCACGAACGCCGTCCCCTCGCGCGTGGTGACATGCTCCAGGACCAGCGCCAGCGCCGGGAAGCGCTCGTGCAGCGGCGCCAGCACCCGCTCGATGAATACGCGCTCGCGATCGAAGACGTCCACTGCCGGGTCGGTCACCTCGCCATGCACCGACAGCACCAAGCCGTGCTCCTCGAGCGCCGCCAGTGCCGGCAGGATGCGTTCGATGTCGCGCACCCCGGCCGTCGAGTGCGTGGTGGCCCCCGCCGGGTAGAGCTTGGCGCCGAGCACCCGTCCGCTCTCGCGCGCGCGTCGAATCTCCTCCGGTGCGGTCTTATCCGTCAGATAGAGCATCATGAGGGGCTCGAACGCCGCCCCGGGCGGGAGTGCGGCGAGAATCCGCGTGCGGTAGGCGAGCACCGCGTCCACCGTGGTCAGGGGCGGGTCGAGGTTGGGCATTACCGCGGCGCGCGCGAAACGCCGCGCGGTGTGCGGGAGCACGGCGACCATCCGCGCCCCGTCGCGCAGGTGCAGGTGCCAGTCGTCGGGCCGTGTCAGTGTGAGTTCCATCGATCGTTGGAATTATGCCACGCGCCGCGCCCGCGTGCGCAACGCCGAGCGTAGGGGCGGATTTGAAACCCGCCCTATCGAGATGTGCCATTGTTGACCCCTGACGTGCTGATTTATCATTGTTTTCACGAGATCCGAGGGGGCGCCCGCGACGTCGTTCTCCTTGACCTGGGGGCGCAAAAAAATGGATCATACCGGGCTCGTTCGATTCCGGGATACGGCGGCGGCCCGAAACCCGGCCCGTGGATCCGGATGCCAAAGGAGTTTCATGGACATTGCCGACAAGAAACGGATCCTTCGGGACATGCTGTTCGCGCGCCGCTTCGAGGAACGCTGCTACGAGGCGTACGTGGAGCGCCGGATCGGCGGGTTCCTACACCTCTATTCCGGCCAGGAGGCGTGCGTGCAGGGCGTCATGGAGGCGGCGCGCCCGGGCCACGACTACGTGATCACCGGCTACCGGGACCACATCCACGCGATCCACTGCGGCGCCGATCCCAAGGCGGTGATGGCCGAACTGTTCGGAAAGGAGACCGGCGTGAGCCGCGGGCGCGGCGGTTCCATGCATCTGTTCGACGCCGCGCACCGGTTCATGGGCGGTTACGCCCTGGTGGGCGGACCGTTTCCGCTGGCGGCGGGCATGGCCAAGGCCATCAAGATGCGCGGCGGTGACGAGATTGCCGTCTGCTTCCTGGGGGATGCGGCCAACAACCAGGGGACCTTCCACGAGTCCCTCAACATGGCCGCGCTGTGGAAGCTGCCGGTGCTCTACGTGTGCGAGAACAACCTCTACGGCATCGGCACGCGCATCGACCGCTCCACCGCGGTGGTCGACCAGTACAAGCGCGTGTGCGGTTACGGCATCCCCGCGGCCCAGGCCGACGGGCAGGACGTGGAGAAGGTCTGCGAGGCGGCGCGCGTCGCCGTGGAGCACGTGCGCGGCGGCGGCGGGCCCTATTTCCTGGAGTTGCTCACCTACCGCTACCGCGGGCACTCGATGTCCGACTCCAACGCCTACCGCGCCAAGGAGGAGGAACGCATGTGGAGCGGGCGCGATCCGGTCATCCTGCTGCGCGACCGCTTGATCGAGGCGGGGGCCATGACCCGGGAGGACTACGAGGCGCTCGATACCGAGGTGCTGGAGGAGATCGAGGGGGAGATCATCGCCTTCGCGGAGGCCTCTCCGGCGCCGCCGGTCGAGGAACTCGGGCGCTACGTGTGGGCCGATGACGGCTCCTGCCGCCCCGGGGGCGCGAACTGATGGCCGCCATAATGTACTGGGAGGCGATCCGCCGCGCCCACGACGAGGAACTGGCCAACGACCCCATGGTGATCGTCATGGGCGAGGACGTCGGCATCGCCGGCGGCACCTACAAGGCCACCCGGGGCCTCTACGAGAAGTACGGGCCGGAGCGGGTCATCGACACGCCGATCTCCGAGAACAGTTACACCGGCATCGGCATCGGCGCCTCGTTTCTCGGCGTGCGGCCGATCATCGAGCTCATGTCGGTCAACTTCGCCTGGTTGGCGCTCGACCAGATCGCCAACACCGCGTCCAAGGTGCGCTACATGTCCGGGGGCCAGCTCGGCGCGCCCGTGGTGATCCGCTCGCCCGGCGGCAGCGCCCACCAGCTCGGCTCCCAGCACTCGGCGCGTATGGAGAAGGTCTTCATGGGGATCACCGGGCTGCGTGTGGTCACGCCGTCCGGTCCGCGCCAGGCCTATGGGCTGCTCAAATCGGCCGTGCGCTGCAACGATCCGGTGTTCATCAACGAGCACGAGTTGATGTACAACCTCAAGGGGGAGGTGCCCGACGGGGAGTACTTCCATCCCCTGGAGGGCTCCGAGCTGGCGCGCGAGGGGCGTGATGTCACCCTGTTCGGGTACAACGTCTCGGTGCACTGGTGCCTGCAAGCCGCCGAGGTGCTCGCCCGCGAGCACGGTATCGAGGCCGAGGTGGTCGATCTCTATGCCCTGAGTCCGATCGATCGCGCCGGGATCGCGCGCTCGGTCTCGCATACCCACCGGGCGGTGATCGCCGAGGAGGCGGAGGCGCCGGTCGGGGTCGGGGCGGAGGTGATGGCGATCCTCAACGAGGAGTGCTTCTTCGAGTTGGATGCGCCGCCGTTGCGGGTCTCGGCGCGCAACGTGCCGATCCCCTACGCCCGGACGATGGAGAAGGCCGCGATCCCGAACGCCGCGGAGGTCGTGCAGGCGGTGCTGGCGCTGTTCGGTCGCGCCTGAGGCACGGCGCACCGGCGCCGGGCGCGGCGCGGAATTCGGGGCGTGAACTTCCGGTAGGCTGTTCCCCGCCGGCGCGCGCCGGTACCTTTGAGATTTCATGCTGGAGAAGACGCCGGTGCGCGCGTGCGCGACCGGCGTTTGGAAGGAACGAGCCATGAGCGAACCCTATACGATCAAGATGCCCCAGCTCTCCGACACGATGACGGAGGGCACCGTGGTGAGCTGGGAGAAACGGCCCGGTGATGCGGTACAGCGCGGCGACGTCGTGGCGCAGGTCGAGACGGACAAGGCGATCATGGACGTGGAAGTCTTCCGCGACGGCTACCTGTCCGGCCCCCTGGCCCCGGTCGACGCCGTGGTGCCGGTCGGAGAGGCGCTCGGCTACCTGGTCGCGGAGGCCGCGCAGGTCGTGCGCGGGCAGGAGCCGTCGACCGCCGCTCCGGCGCCCGCCCGGACGCCCGTCCCGGTGTCTGTTCCAGTGTCTGCTCCGGTGTCTGCTCCGGTG
>CAZAQG010000026.1:0-7944 GCA_964487445.1 uncultured Chromatiales bacterium | reverse complement strand
GTGTCTGCTCCGGTGTCTGCTCCGGTGCCGGTCGCGGGGCCCCCGGCCGGCGCCGGTGTGGGATCGGCGCCGAGTCCGTCTCCACGCCCCACGCGCGGGCAGGCCTCGCCGTACGCGCGCCGCCTCGCCGCGCAACGCGGGGTGGATCTCAATCCGTTGCGCGGCAGCGGGTCGGGCGATGTGATCATCGGCGCCGACGTGCTGCGCGAGGACCCGACCACGGGGGCCGCGCTGCCGCCGGGTACGCGGCCCGCCGTGGAACCGCCGGTGCCGGGCGACGGGCGGGCGATGAACGCGATGGAGAAGGCGGTCAGCCACAGCATGACCTCGGCGCTGACCATGCCCACTTTCCATGTCACCGTGAAGGTGGGTCCGGAGGCGCTGATGGCGGCGGCCAAGGCGCTGGGTGTGTCCGTGACGGTGGCCATCGCCAAGGCCTGCGCGCTTGCGCTGCAGCGCCACCCGCAGGTGAATCGGACCTACCAGCCGGTGGATCGGGTGGTGGAGCGCGACTGGGTGGACATCGGCATGGCGGTCGCCACCGAGGACGGCGGGCTCGTGGTGCCGGTGCTGCGCCGTTGCGAGTCGCGCGGCCTCCAGGAACTCGACGCGGCCTGGAAGGAGTTGGTCGGGCGCGCGCGTCGGCGGCGGCTGAAGCCCGAGGAGTACCGCGATCCGACCTTTCAGATCTCGAATCTCGGGATGTTCGGGGTGAGCTATTTCGACGCCATACCCACCCCGGGGATCGCGGCGATCCTCGCGATCTCGAGCAGCGGGGCGCAGGGTATGCCGGTGACGATCACCGCCGATCACCGGGTGGTCAACGGGGTGCTCGTCGCGCAGTTCCTGAATACCCTGCGCGAGACGCTGGAACACCCCGATGCCTGGATGCATCCGCCCGGCCCGCGGATCCCGGCCGGCGAATGGGACTATCCGGTGGTGGTGATCGGCGCCGGCCCCGGCGGCGAGGACTGCGCCCGGGAACTGGCCGAGCACGGCCTCCGGGCGGCCCTCATCAGCGACGCGCCGCTGCCCGGCGGCGAGTGCCTGTGGCGCGGCTGCATCCCGTCCAAGACCTGGCGCGCCGCGGCGGATCGTATCCGTGACCGGGCCCATGACGCGCATCTCGGCGTCGAAGGCACGGCGCGTGCGCGGCTTGCGTGGGAGAATCTCGAGGCGACCCGCCGCGGCATCCTCGAGACCCGCGGCGCGATGGCCGAGAAGACCGACAAGGGGCTGCGCATCCCCATCGTGCAGGGGACGGCGCGCTTCGAGGACGCGCATACCCTGTTCGTCGACGACTCGGGCAACGACGCGGATCCGCATCGTCGGCCGCGGCCCGGCGACGGGTCGCGCGGGCAGCGCATCACCTTTGGCTGCGCCGTGATCGCCACCGGGGCGCCGCCGTTCGTGCCGCCGATCCCGGGCGCGCGCGAGGGCCTGGAGACGGGCGGCGTGCTGACCTCGGACACGATCTGGGGGCTGGAGCGCGTGCCACGGCGCCTCGTGGTGATCGGCGCCGGCGCGATCGGCGCCGAGATGGCCCAGATATTTCAGGACTTCGGTGCGCGTGTCACCTTGATCGAGGCGCAGGAGCGGATCCTCGCCGAGGTCGAGCCGGAGATCGCCGGGCGTCTGGCGCAGATCCTCTCGGACGATCCGCGCCTCATCGTGGAGGTGGGTGCCGCGGTACGCCGCATCTCGGGGACGCCCGGCGCGATGAAGGTCGCGTATCAGGATGTCGCCGGCAGGGCGCGCATGGTGCGCTGTGGCTATGTGTTGATGGCCACCGGCAAACGCCCGGATCTCTCCCGGCTGGGTTTGGAGAACGCCGGCGTGGCGATCGAGGACGGGATGATCCGCGCCGACGCGCGCTGTCGCACCAACGTCGGGCACCTGTATGCCGTGGGCGACGTGATCGGCGGTCTGATGCTGGCGCACACCGCGGCCCGGCAGGGCCGCGTGGCGGCGGCGGCGATCGCCGGCGAGGAGGCCGCGTATGACGCCGACCGCGATTGCGGCGTCATCTTCACCCGGCCGCAGGCGGCGTTCGCAGGGCTCTCCGTGGAACAGGCCAAGGCGCGCGGCCTGGACGCGGTGGAGGTCAAGGTTCCGCTCAGTATCGACGCCAAGGCCATGATCACCGGCGAGACCGAGGGACTCGTCAAGCTGGTGGCCGAGCGCGGCACGCACCGCATCCTCGGTGTGCACCTGCTGGCCGATCACGCCGATACCCTCATCGGTGAGGCGGTGATGATGGTCAGCGCGGGTCTGCGCCTGGAGCAGGTCGCCGAGGCGATCCATCCCCACCCGACCCAGACCGAATTGTTCGGAGACCTCGCCCGGCGCCTGCTCTCGCGTCTGCGGCGTACCGCGAAGGTTCAGGAATAGACGGCCTCCCGGCGGCCTCGAAACCATCCGCCGGTGTAAGGCCGGGCGCGCCCGGCCGACGTCGTGGATCTTCGCGATGGTGGACCGGATAGGGTATTGTCCGTGCGGTCCGTGGCGCTCTTTTTCACGGCCGGATCTTATGTACACGCCGTTGCCCGCGACCTGGACGACGCGCCGCCGGTGAGGCGGGTCCGCCCTGTGTGATGCGGTGCGGCCGCGAGCCATGCACGGAAAACGGGCGCCAAATCGCTTAGAATCGAACCGCCGCGGCGGGCGCCGCGGGATTCGATCCGCCATGCGCATTCCGGGAGTCTTTATGTCCAGCGTACGAAAAGTCGTCCTCGCCTACTCCGGCGGCCTCGATACCTCGGTGATCCTGAAGTGGTTGCAGGAGACCTACGGTTGCGAGGTGGCCACCTTCACCGCCGACATCGGTCAGGGGGAGGAGGTCGAGCCGGCGCGCGCCAAGGCGCAGGCCATGGGCGTGCGCGAGATCTTCATCGAGGACCTGCGCGAGACGTTCGCCCGCGACTACGTCTTCCCCATGTTCCGCGCCAACGCGCTCTACGAGGGCGAGTATCTGCTCGGGACCTCGATCGCGCGGCCGCTGATCGCCCGGCGCCTGGTGGAGATCGCGGTCGAGACCGGCGCCAACGCCGTGGCGCACGGGGCGACCGGCAAGGGCAACGACCAAGTGCGCTTCGAATTGGGCGCCTACGCGCTCGACCCGGACATCCGCATCATCGCCCCGTGGCGCGAGTGGGACCTGCTCTCTCGCGAGCGGCTGCTCGCCTACGCCGAGCGCCACGCCATCCCGGTGGAGGCGAAGCGCGGTACGCGTTCACCGTATTCCATGGACGCCAACCTGCTGCACATCTCCTACGAGGGCGGGTCCCTGGAGGATCCGTGGAACGAACCCGAAGAGGCGATGTGGCGCTGGACCACGTCGCCCGAACGCGCCCCGGATACGTCCACCGAGCTTGAACTCGTCTTCGATCACGGCGACGTGACGGCGATCAACGGCGAGGCCATGAGCCCCGCGCAGGTACTCGAGACGCTCAACCGCCACGGCGGGCGCAACGGCATCGGCCGTCTGGACCTGGTGGAGAACCGCTACGTCGGCATGAAGTCGCGCGGCTGCTACGAGACCCCCGGCGGCACCATCCTGCTCAAGGCGCACCGCGCCATGGAGTCGCTGACGCTCGATCGCGAGGTGGCGCACCTCAAGGACGAGCTGATGCCGCGCTACGCGAGCCTGATCTACAACGGCTACTGGTGGAGCCCCGAGCGGGCGCTGTTGCAGCGGGTCGTCGACGACTCGCAGGCGCACGTCAACGGGCGCGTGCGGGTGCGGCTCTACAAGGGCGCCGTCACGGTGACCGGGCGCGCCTCCGATACCGACAGCCTGTTCGATCCGGCGGCGGCGACTTTCGAGGACGACGCCGGCGCCTACGATCAGCGCGACGCCGCCGGATTCATCCGCCTCAACGCCCTGCGCCTGCGCATCGCCGCGCGCAACGCCCGGCGCCGGAGCTGAGCCGCCCGGGGCCGGGAAAGATTCCGCGGCGCGGTTCAGGCCGGGGTCTTGCGGCGGTATTCGCACCACTCGGCGATCGCGCATTCCCGACAGCGCGGCTGGCGTGCCGTACACACGTAGCGCCCGTGCAGGATCAGCCAGTGGTGGGCGTTGCGGTGGAACGGCTTCGGGACCGCCTTCACGAGTTTGCGTTCGACCTCCGCCGGCGTCTTGCCGCGTGCCAGCCCGGTGCGGTTGGCGACCCGGAAGACGTGGGTGTCGACGGCGATGGTGGGTTCGCCGAACGCGGTATTCAGGATCACGTTGGCGGTCTTGCGCCCCACCCCCGGCAGGGCCTCGAGCGCGGCGCGCTCGCGCGGTACCTCGCCGCCGTGGCGCTCGAGCAGGATGCGGCAGGTCTTGATGAGGTTGCGGGCCTTGCTGTTGTACAAGCCGATGGTGCGGATGTAGCGCGCCAGTCCCCGCTCGCCCAGGCGCAGGATCGCCGCCGGGGTGTCGGCGACCGAAAACAGTTTGGCGGTGACCGCGTTGACGCTGCGATCGGTGGCCTGCGCCGAGAGCACCACCGCGACCAGCAGTTCGAAGGTGGTGCCGTAGTGCAGTTCGGTGGTGGGTTCCGGGTCGGCCTCGCGCAGCCGCGCGAAGATCCGCTCGCGCGCGGCGCGGTTCACGGTGCTGCCGCGATCGGCCCGAACGTGCCGGAAGTGGCCGACCTCGGGCGTCGGGGGGCGAGGCACCTTCCGGGCCTCCCGCTCCAGTTCGTGCGGCATCCGCTCATGTTCCCGTCCCGGTCTTTGGAGATTCCAAGTACTCCGACCCCTTAGGCGTCGGCGGGGCGGGCCCCGCCCTTGGCACGATCGTCGATGCGCGCGCGGGGTGTCGCCCCGCCGGGCTCGCGGCATTCCCCGGTAGGGCGGGCCTCGGCCCGCCGACGTCGTTGAACGTGCACGTCGGCGGGAACGATCCGACGGGATCGGCCGGCCAAGCCCCGCTCTATGGATTCCGGTGCTCGCGCGGGGGAACCGCCGCGCGAGCCGCACGCCGGGCGCGGACGCGCTCGACGGCGGCGCGGATCACGGCCTGCTTGTCTTGTGCAGGCGAGTTGGATACGGTGCCGGTCCGCTCCGCGCGGCGCACCGCCTGCTCCCGGATCAGGCGCTCGCAGTGGCGCCGGTAGCGCTCGCGCGCCCGGTGCGCCGCTCCACGACCGGCGTCCGCCCGCTCACGGGTCGGGGCCGGCACCAACGCGATGCAGTCGACCGGACACGGCGGGATGCACCGTTCGCAACCGGTGCATTCTTTCACCAGTACCGTGTGCAGGTGCTTCGCGGCGCCGAGGATGGCATCGACCGGACACGCTTGCAGACACAGGGCGCAACCGATGCACGCCGACTCATCGATGAGCGCCGCCCGGCCGGGCGGCGTGCGGCCGACCTCGGGGGCGAGCGGAATGGGGGCGCGCCCGAGCAGCCGGGCAAGGGCGCGAAGGGTGTGCTCGCCCCCGGGTGCACAGCGGTTGAACTCCGCTTCACCGCGTGCGACCGCATCCGCATAGGGGCGGCACGCGGGCCAGCCGCAACGCCGGCACTGAGTCTGCGGGAGCAGGTCGTCGATGCGCTCGGCGAGGGGGCTCAAGGGTTCGGGGTCCTTGAAATTTTACAACCGTGGCTCGAAGAATCGGAACTTTTGAATTTCAAGGATGCCGATGCCGGACGGCGCTTGGGTTGGTGTTCATATCGTAAAGAAAAGGGCCGCGGAACCCACAGATGAAGATGCGACTTTCCCGGACCAGGCCTTCCAATTCCAGAGCCGCGAATGCCCATATGTCAAGCCTGACCCCTATTTGATTTTCATGCCGGGTTGGGCGCCGGTGTCGGGGGCGAGCAGCCACAGGTCGCGCCCGCCCGGGCCGGCCGCCAGCACCATGCCCTCGGAGATACCGAAGCGCATCTTGCGCGGCGCCAGATTGGCCACCATCACGGTGAGGCGGTCGATCAGCTCCTCCGGGCGATAGGCGGACTTGATCCCGGCGAGCACCGTACGCGTCTCGCCGCCCAGGTCCAGGGTGAGGCGCAGCAGTTTGTCGGCACCGTCCACCGTTTCGGCGCGCACGATGCGTGCGACGCGCAGATCGATCTCGGCGAACCGCTCGTAGTCGATCTGCGGCGTTGCCGGTTCGGCGGCGGACGGCGCCGGCGCCGCGTCGGTCGCAGCAGGGCCGGTCGCCTCCATCATCGCCGCGACCGCGCTTGGGTCGACGCGCTGCAACAGGGGAGTGAACGGCGCGATCGCGTGGTCGAGGAGCGGACGGGAGACGTCCTCCCAGCACAGCGGCGTCACCGCGAGGAACGCCTCGGCGCGCTCGACGGTCGCGGGCAACACCGGCTTGAGATACGTGATGAGCGCCCGGAACAGGTTCAGGCCCTGCGTGCATACCGCGCCGACTTCGGCGTGACGTGCCGGGTCCTTGGCGATCAGCCACGGCTTGTGGGCGTCGATGTATTGGTTGGCGCGGTCCGCCAGGCGCATGATCTCGCGCATGGCGCGGCCGTAGTCGCGACCCTCGTAACAGTCGGCGATCTCCCCGGCGGCCCCGGAGAATTCGGCGTAGAGATCGGGATCGGCCAGTGCGGGGGCGAGCCGGCCGCCGCTGTGGCGGTGGATGAATCCCGCGCAGCGGCTGGCGATGTTCACCACCTTGCCGACCAGATCGGCGTTGACCCGTTGGATGAAGTCCTCCAGGTTGAGGTCGAGATCGTCTATGCCGGGTCCCAGCTTGGCCGCGAGGTAGTAGCGCAGATACTCCGGGTCGAGGTGCTCGAGATAGGTCCGGGCGCGGATGAAGGTCCCCCGCGACTTGGACATCTTGCGCCCGTTCACGGTCAGGAAGCCGTGCGCCCAGACCGCCGTCGGGGTGCGGAAACCGCTACCGTGGAGTATCGCCGGCCAGAACAGGGTATGGAAATAGACGATGTCCTTGCCGATGAAGTGGTAGAGCTCGGTGCTCGACCCGCGTCCCCACCACTCGTCGAAGTCCAGGTCGGTGCGCGCGCACAGCTTGCGGAAGCTCGCCATGTAACCGATCGGCGCGTCCAGCCAGACGTAGAAATACTTGCCCGGGCTGTCCGGGATCTCGAAGCCGAAATAGGGGGCGTCGCGCGAGATGTCCCATTCGCGCAGTCCCGCGCCGAACCACTCCTCGAGCTTGTTGGCGACCTCCGGCTGGACGTGCCCGCTGCGGGTCCATTCCCGGAGCATCGCCTCGAACTCCGGCAGGCGGAAGAAGAAGTGCAGGTTCTCGCGCGGTTGCGGACGCGCGCCGGAGAGCACCGATACCGGATTGCGCAGCTCGGTGGGGCCATAGGTGGCGCCGCACGCCTCGCAGCTGTCGCCGTACTGATCGGGGGCGCCGCAGCGCGGGCACTCGCCCTTGATGAAGCGGTCCGGGAGGAACAGTTTTTTCTCCGGGTCGTAGAGGTCGGTCACCGTGCGCTGGACGATGTGGCCGGCGTCGCGCAGCCGCTCATAGATCCGCTCGGCCAGTTCCCGATTCTCCGGCGAGTGGGTGGAGTGGTATTGGTCGAATCCGATCAGGAAACCGGCGAAGTCCGCGCGATGCTCGCGCGCCATCTGTTCGATCAGGACCTCGGGTGCGACCCCCTCGGCCCAGGCGCGCAGCATGATCGGCGTGCCGTGGGCGTCGTCGGCGCACACGTAGTGGCATTCGTGCCCGCGCAGTCGCTGGAAGCGGACCCAGATGTCGGTCTGGACGTACTCCACCAGATGGCCCAGGTGAATGGGCCCGTTGGCATAGGGCAGTGCACTGGTGACCAGGATCTTGCGCGGAGTCTGATTCATGGACTTTCAGAAGGCTTGTCGTAGACCGCCGGGCGGATCCGGGGCGCGCCTACAGTATCAATTCCGGGACCGGGCCGCCACCGGGCCGTTCGGTCGGGGCAGTCAGTCCTTTCCAATTCAGAGATGAGCCTGAACGTGGGCAGTGGGTGAGCCGGTTC
>CAZAQG010000025.1:0-30818 GCA_964487445.1 uncultured Chromatiales bacterium | reverse complement strand
CCAGCGCCGCTCCCAGGAGCCCGACCTGCGGGTTGCGGATCACCCGCACCGGAAGGGTGGCCAACAGGCCGGCCATGCGGCCCTTGTCGCGGAACGCCGTCATGAACGGGCCCTCGCGCAGCCGCGGCAGGATCTTGGGCGCGATGCCGCCGGCCAGGAATACGCCGCCGGTGGCGAGGCAGGTCAGGGCCAGATTGCCGGCCTTTGCGCCGTAGATGCGCACGAAGCATTCGAGTGCGCGTTCTGCGAGGCGGTCACGCCCCCCTAGCGCGAATTCGCTGATCGCCGCCGCGGGGTCGCTCGCGTGCATCGCCTTGTCCAGTTCCGCCGAGGGTTGTTCGCCGGGGGCCCGCGGCAGGTGTTCGAGGAGGTTGACCAGACCTCGCCCGGACAGGACCCGCTCGTAGGAGACCCGGCCGTAGCGCCGGCGCAAGGCCTCGAACACCGCTACTTGGTCCGCGTCGGTGGGCGCGAAGTCGGTGTGGCCGCCCTCGGAGGGCAGCGCTTCATAATGCCCGCCCTGCCAGATCAGCAGCCCCTCGCCAAGACCGGTGCCGGCGCCGATCACCACGCGCGGGCCGCCCGGCACCGGGCGGCCTTCTTGGAGTGGGATCAGATCGGCGGCCGGCAATGCGTCGATCCCGTAGCCGACGGCCTGAAAATCGTTGATCAGGCGTACCCGTGCCAGTCCCAACGTGGCGGCGAGCTGCGTGCTGTCCAATTCCCAGGGTAGATTGGTCACGCGTGCCCGCTGTCCGCCGGCGTCTCCTTCCACCGGACCGGCGATGGCGAAGCAGGCGTGATCGAGGTTCTCGGCCGCGTTCCCCGCCGTGGACAGGAACTTCTGCACCATCGGCGACAATCCGTCATAGGCGCCGCTCTCGAAGCGTTCCTGTCGCAGTTTCCGGCAACCCCCGGCATCGCACTCGGCCACCAGCAGCAGGGTCTTGGTGCCTCCGACATCGCCGGCCAGCACCTTCATCGCGATTCGCGCCGCGGCAGTTGCGCCGCGGCGGCCTCGTCCAGGAACCACTCGGTCGCGTGCGACTCGGCGACGCGGCGGACCGGCAGCAGCGGTTGCTCCGGCGGTTCGCGGAACACGCGCGCCAGCACGGGCGCCTTGCCATCGCCCTCGGCCAGGAGCACGATGTGGTCCGCCGCTGCGAGCAGCGGGTAGGTGACGCTGATGCGCCAAGTGCGCAAACGCGGCACGTACACCGCCGCTACCGGTAGGGATGTTTCGTGCTGGATGCAGGTTCCGGGAAACAGCGACGCGGTGTGCCCGTCGGGTCCCATTCCGAGCAGGATCAGGTGAAACCGCGGTAGGCCGTGGTCGTTCAGCGGCAGCTCGCGGTGCAGCCGTCGCCCGTAGGCCCAAGCGTCCTGGCGGATGTACGCCGCGCGCGCCGTGATCGGATGGACGTTGTCGCCCGGGATCGGTACGTGGTCGAGCAACGCCTCGCGGGCCATGCGGTAGTTGCTCTCGGGGTGATCCGGGGGGACGCTGCGTTCGTCGCCGAAGAAGACGTGGATTCGCGACCAGTCGGGTGCGTCGCGCAACGGCGGCCCGGCGAGCAGTGCGTAGAGTCGGCGCGGCGTCGAGCCTCCCGAGAGGGCGACGTTGAAACGCCCTTCGGTGGCGATGGCGTGCCGGGCGATCTCGATCCAGCGCCGGGCGGCCGCTTCGGCGGCCGTCTCGGGATCCGGGGATACGTGCAGCGTGGTTTCCATGGGGGTGCGGGCTCCTTTCCAGAAACGATCCGGCAGGGAACGGAACGGGCCGGGGTGCCGGACCGGGTACAGGATAGCGCAGTCCGGGCGGGAACGGCCGTTCCCGCCGTTCTTTCTAAGGGATGGGCTCGGACGGCCGATAGGTCCATATGCCGGCCCGGGGTGCCGATCCTGAATTCCAACCCACGATTCGACAGGGCCCGTGCCGGTCGCGGATCATGACCGGCGAGTGTGACCCCCGTCTCGGCGCGTGCCGGATCGATTGCGCGATAGTGTCAAAGTACGGGGCGCTCCCGGACGCGGGCCGACCGGCCCCACCCGGAGAGGGGCCCGGAGAGAGGAAAGATGTATCATCGCCATCGCAAGCCGGATCTGATGATCGTGCTGGCGTTGTTCGTGGTCCTGGGGGTCATCGTCACCACCACCCTGCAGGCGCGCGGCACGGCCCGTAGCGGGGCACCGATCGCGGTTTCCGTGACACACACGGCGCACACCGTCCCGACCACGGACGACCGCGGCTGATCCGTCGCGACTCCCGATACCCACGCCGCCCGGCGCGGGGGCACCGCCCGTTCTTCCGAACCGCTCCGCCCGTCCACCGCCGCGCGGTACTCAGCCTTCGTTCCCGTCCCCTGCCCGGTGTGTTCCGGCGTTGCTCAGCCGCGCGAACTCCTCGAGCCCGAGACGCTCGGGTCGCACGCCCGGGTCCAGTCCCAGGGCGCGGATCTCGGGCTCGCTCAGCAGCCCGCACAGGGCATTGCGCAGGGTCTTGCGCCGCCGGCTGAAGGCCTGCGTCACGAGTGTGCCGAAGCGGGCTTCGTCGTGTATCGCGACCGGCGGTGCGTCCAGCGGGATCAGCCGTACGAACGCGGATTCCACCTTCGGCGCCGGTCGGAAGGCCCCCTTCCCGATCGTAAACAGGGGTTCGATCCGGCACCGGTACTGGATCATGACCGACAGCCGCCCGTACGGCCGCCCGCCGGGGCGGGCCTGCATTCGCTCCACGACCTCGCGTTGCAGCATCAGGTGCAGGTCGCGGATGCGGGTGTGGGCCGCCAGCAGTCGGAACAGGAGCGGGGTGGAGATGTTGTAGGGCAGATTGCCCACGATCCGCAGGTCGGGGCCTTCGCCCAGGTCGCCCAGGTCGAACCGCAGGGCGTCGGCCCGGTGCAGGCGCAGCTCGCCGCGACCGCGGGCGAGGTCTTCGAGGCGATCGGCCAGGTCGCGGTCGATCTCGACCGCCTCCAACCGCCCGGCGGCGTCGAGGAGCGGGAGTGTGAGGGCGCCCAACCCGGGGCCGATCTCCAGCAGCCGCTCGTCCGGACGAGGGTCGACCGCCTCGACGATGCGCCGGATGACCCCGGGATCGTGGAGGAAGTGCTGGCCGTAGCGCTTACGGACCGGCGGATACATGGGGAGCGTCGGCCGGAGCGGACGCGGCGCCGGTACGGCGTACTATCGCGATGGCCGTCTCGATCGCCGCTTCCAGGCTGCCGGAGTCGATGCGTCCGGTACCGGCCCGATCCAGGGCCGTGCCGTGGTCCACCGAGGTGCGCACGATCGGCAACCCCAGCGTCAGGTTGACGGCGTGCCCGAATCCGATGTGCTTGAGTACCGGGAGGCCCTGGTCGTGGTACATGGCGAGGACCACGTCGGCGCCGGCCAGTCTCGGCGGGGTGAAGGCGGTATCGGCGGGGAGCGGTCCTTCCAGGGCCATGCCTTCGGCGCGCAGTCGGTCCAGGGTCGGCGCGAGGACCTCGATCTCTTCGCGCCCCAGGTGGCCGTCCTCTCCGGCATGCGGGTTCAGGCCGCACACCAGGATCCGCGGGCGCTCGATTCCGAGGCGGCGGATGAAATCGCGGTGCAGGATGCGCAGCACGCGTTCGATACGTGATGCGGTGATCGCGTCCGGCACGTCGCGCAGTGCCAGGTGGGTGGTCGCCAACGCCACGCGCAGGCCCGGCGCGGCGAGCACCATCACCGGGTCCCCGCCCGTGATGGCGGCCAGGAACTCCGTGTGTCCCGTGAAGGGGATCCCGGCGTCGTTCAGCACGCCCTTGTGCACCGGCCCGGTGACCAGCGCCGCGAACGTCCCGTCGAGGCACCCGCGTCCGGCGCGTTGCAGGGTGTCCAGGACGTACGGAGCGTTCGTCGGGTCCGTGCGACCGCAATGCTCGCGCCGGCGCAACGGAACCGGCAGGACTTTCAGGACCCCGGGCGGTTGCGGGTGCGGGGATTGCGCGGGGTTGAAGGGCGTCAGTGCAAGGGGTCGTCCGAGCCGGCGCGCGCGCCGTTCGAGCAGATCCGGGTCGGCGATCGCAACGAGTTCCACGGGCCGTTCGCGCTGCGCTGCGAGTACGCACAGGTCGGGCCCGATGCCGGCCGGCTCGCCCGGCGTGATGGCGATGCGAAACGTGCCGCCGGTGGGAATACCGTTCATGGTTCGTGCGCCGCGGCGTCGGAGCCGGCCCCCCCTAGCCCTGCGCCGGTTTCAGGCGGTAGTCCACGTAGGACTCATCGCGCAGGCGGCGCAACCACAGGGCGAGGGCCTCCTCGGTCTTGCGCTTGATCAGGATCTCGCGCGCCTTGGCCCGGCGGTACTCCGCGGTGCTGTCGTGCTTGCGACGCTTGATCAGCCGGATGATCTCCCAGCCGCGGCGTGTCTTGAACGGTGCGCTCACCTGACCCGGCTGCAGCGATTTCAGTACCTGCGCGAAGTGGGAATCCACGCCGTTCGCGGCCACCCAGCCCATATCTCCGCCGTTCGGAGCGCTTGCGGGATCCTGGGAATGTCCCCGCGCCAGTGCCGCGAAGCTGTCGCCTCCCTCGACGCGCGCGCGCAACTGCTCGAGCTGCGCGCGCGCGTCGGCGTCCGAGATCAGTTGATTGGTGTGGATGAGGATGTTGCGGCACAGGTATTGAGTGATGATGTGGGCCTGTTCACCGCGTACGCCGAGCAGTTTGATGATGTGGAAACCGCTCGGGCTGCGGATCAGGCCGCTGATCCGCCCGGGCTTGAGTTTCGCGACTACGCTCGCGAACAGGGTCGGCACCTGCGCCGCCGGGCGCCACCCGAGATCGCCGCCCTTCAGGGCCTGCTGGCCGTCGGAGACGCCGATCGCGGTCTGCTCGAAGTCCGCTCCGTTGCGCAGGCGCTCGAGTACCGCTTCGGCCTTGGCGCGGGCCTTGCGGATCTGCTTCGGCGTCGGCGCCTCCGGTACGGCGATCAGGATGTGTGCGATGTGGAATTCCTTGTCGCGGTCCGCCTGCTTCTTCATCGTCGCCAGGAAGCTGCTCACTTCCTGCGGGGTCACGGTGATCCGGTCGGCGACCTCGCGCTGATGCAGGCGTCCCATGGTGATCTCGTCGTGCACCTGACGGCGGAACTGGTCGTAGCGGTAGCCGTCACGCACCAGGGCTTCGCGGAACTGGTTGAGTGTCATGTTGTTGCGCCGGGCGATGTTGCGTAGCGCATGGTTGAGGGTGTCGTCGCTCACCTGGATGCCGGTGCGGGCGGCGAGTTGGAGTTGGATCTTCTCCATGACCATCCGGTCCAGCACCTTGCGTCGCAATACATTTTCCGGCGGCAGGGCGATACCCCGCTGTTGGATCTGCGCGCGTACCCGCCGGATTCGCTGGTCCAGCCGGGTCTGCACGATCACGCCGTCGTTGACGACCGCGACGATCCGGTCGAGCGGCACCGGCGTCGCCGATGCGGATGCAGCGAACAACAGCAGCGCCGCCGCGAGGATGCGCAGCACCGGGGGTGGGGATGTCTTCCGCATAGTGGGGTTTTACCAGCCGATGGTTTGAGGTTGATATCCCAGAATATCACGTTTCATCAGGGCATCGACCCGGCTGCCCAGCCGGCCGAGGCCCTTGAGTTCGAGTTGCAGCATAAACGAGGTGTTGGGGGTGCTGCTGATCGTGCTCACGTAACGTTGGGCCACCACCCGCAGCGTCCAGCAGCAGCTCTTGTACTGGGCCCCGATCAGGCTTCCCAGGAGCAGGTGCTCGCGCAGGGATTGGTACCAGCGGCCGAACACCGACCAATGGGCCGAGATCGGCCAGAATGCCGAGAGGTCGGTCTGCTCGAGTACTCCGCGCCGGAAGCGGTAGGAGACGTTGAACAGGCCGCGGTGCGGACCCCGGTAGCCGAGGCGCACCTCGGCGCGATCGGTGCGGCGCTGCTGCGGGTCCCAGAGCAGCCCGCCGGCGAGGGTCCAGTGCCTGCGCCAGATCGTGGACAGGCGCGCGACGATATCGGAACTCGACCGGGTCCCGATCGCAAGGCCGGGGAGTGTGACGCGCCGGTCCCGAAAGTAGAAGATCCGGCCGATCATGGCGTCCACCGGCTCTGCGCCGGTGGACGGATCGAGAAACCGGGTGGTCAGGGCGGCGGTGATCTGGTTGGCGGCACTCTGTCGGTCGGCGCCCGCGAAGCGGTTGTCCTGGAACAGTCGGCCGAAGTTGAAGTCCAGCGCTCCGGTATCGAAGATCGGGATCTGCGACTGGTCGCGGTACGGCACGTACAGATAGTAGAGGCGCGGTTCCAGGGTTTGCAGATACCCGGTGCCGAACCAGTGTGTGCGCCGTTCGAGGTGGAGTCCGGTGTCCAGGCCGGCGATGGGCGTCGTGCGACTCGGGTGGGTGTCGGCGCCGGGCGCGGTATTTCGCAGGCGGTAGGCGGTATAGCGCAACGACACCTTGGGCGTGAAGAAGTAGGCCCGGCCCTGCAAGGGCAGGCTCACGGACGGTTTGAGATCCAGTCGCGCGCCCTCGACGGAGCCCCGGCGTTGAAAATAATCGAACTCCCCGCGCACGCCGTAGTCCAGCCCCAGAACCCCGAAGGGTTGGTCGGCGTCGACCACGATCTGCGGCAGCCGCGCGTAGGGTCGGCTGGTGTCCGGGAGACTCGGATCCACGGTCTGGAAGTCCTGCACCTGCGCGAACAGCGACCAGTCGTCACCCCGGTAGCCGACGTTCGCGCTGCGGTTCAGGAAGGTCGCGCTCGTCTGCGTGAGGCCGTTGCCGAGGTCCGCGAAGTAGGTTTTGTCGGATGCATAGTTCAGGTCCACATTGGCGTTCCAGCGAGGCGCCGGGTTGGCGGTGTGCCGAAAAGAGAGGGAGCCGCGCTGCTTGTGCAGAATCCGGTCCCAGGGCAGGTACTCGACATCCAGGTCGCCGTGGTTGGTGGGGTTGAGATAACGGAATTGTCCCCCGAGCAATACGCCGCGTCGGGTCATGATGCGGGGGGAGAACGTCGCGTCGCGATCGGGGGCGAGGTTGAAGTAATACGGCATCTGCAGCTCGAGCCCGGAGCGGCTCGAGTAGCCCACCTTCGGAATCAGGAACCCCGACTTGCGCCGGCCGTCGATCGGAAAGCGCAAGTAGGGGAAGTAGAACACCGGCACACCGCCCAGCCACAGGCTGGCGTCATGTGCCACGCCGGTGCCGGTGTCGCGGTTGAGGCGAAGCCGGCGCGCCTTCAAAAGCCAGTCCTCGTGCCCCGGGTCGCAGGTCGTGTAGGTGACCTGCCGGGCCCGCGCCCGGTTCTTGCCGGTGATCTCGATGATGCGCGCCCTGCCATGCGCGTGACGCTCGATGAGCATGTAGCGCGCTTCGCGGAACGCGCCGGTGTCGGCCTTGAAATTCATGCGCGCCGCGGGTCCGCGCACTTCGAGGCCGCCGTCGCTGAAGATCACGCCGCCGGCGGCGTCGGCGGTATCGGTTGCACGGTCGTACCGGGCGCGCTCGGCGGTCAGTTCCTGTCCGCCGCGCCGGATCACGACGTTGCCCCGCAGCGAGTACCGCTCGCGCCGCCGGACCTCGACCTGTTTGGCGCTCAGGTGCGTGGTGCCCGGCGGCCCCGGCAATGCCGGCAGGGTGCGGCGCACGGGGTGCCACGTACACAGGCGGCACGTCGTGGGGGCGGCACGGGAATGCGGCTCGGGGGGGAGAGGTGGCTCGGCTCGGTGTTCAGGCGCTCCGCGTGCGGGTCCCGCCGCGGCGATCTGCACGCCCGAGGCGCAACCCCAGCCGTTTCCCCGTGGGGAGCAGTTCCAAGACGGTGGTTCGGCACGCACCGGGGCGGCGGTCGCGGCCAGCGCCCACGCCAGGAGCAAGACCGGGAGCCGCGGGATTGGGGGTCGCACGAGGGCTTTTCACGTTCCAGTTGACGGCCCCTACGATGTCACAGAACCCCGGCCCTTTCAAATGACTGGTGGATACGGTGGCGGGCCCTCTCTGCGCCGGTTCCGGGTGCGATCAGCGGGGCACGCTGTGCAGGATGCGCCCGGTGGCGGGTGTGTCCATCGAGCGGTAGAGGTAATCGCGCGTGGTGGGGACTATATGGTGGCGGTGGGTCATCTGCATCTGAAACACCACCAAGTCGCTCCATCGGAAGGACGCGGCGCAGATCGCCAGATAGAACTCCCACATCCGGCAGAAGCGCTCCCCCAGGCGCCCGGCGATCGCGTCGCGCTGGGCGGTGAACCGCTCCAGCCAAGCCTCCAGGGTCAGTGCATAGTGCAGGCGCAGCACCTCGAGGTCGCAGACCATCAGCGACTCGGGTTCCATCGCGCGGCTGAGTTCCGACAGGGCCGGGATGTATCCGCCGGGGAAGATGTGCCGGTGGATCCACGAGTTGGTCGTGGTCGGCGGTCCGCCGCGCCCGATCGTATGCAGTAGCGCGATACCGTCCGGGAGGAGCAGTTCCGAGACGCGCTGCATGAACCGCCGGTGATAGGGGGCCCCGACGTGTTCGAACATGCCGACGCTGACGATCCGGTCGTAGTGCCCGGTATGCTCGCGGTAATCGGCGAGGCGGAATTCGACGCGGTCCTGCAGCCCGCGGTGCCGCGCACGCTCGTCGGCCACGCGCAACTGCTCGCGCGAGAGGGTCAGTCCGGTCACGTGCACGCCGGCGTGTTCGGCCAGAAACAGCGCCAACCCGCCCCAGCCGCAGCCGATGTCCAGCACATGTTGGCCCGGTTCCAGGAGCAGTTTGCCCATCAGGTGGCGGCACTTGGCGCGCTGTGCCTCCTCCAGGCTCATGTCGGGTGTCGCGAAATAGGCGCAGGAATACTGTAGGTCCCGGTCGAGGAAGCGACGGAACAGCCATTCATCCAGATCGTAGTGACGGGCGACGTTGTGATAACTGCGCCCGACGCGGTTCCATTGCCGGAGCAGGCGCCACATCGGCGTGAACCACCGCGACATTCCGCTCCCGGGCTGATCGAAATCGCGCAACAGGATCTCGAGTAACGGTAACAGCCCCCCCTCGCCGACGGTCCAGCGGCCGTCGAGGTAGGTCTCGCCCAACTCCAGGCCCGGGTCGAGGAGAATGCGCGCGATCGTGCGGCGGTCGCGGATAAACCAATGTGCCTCCGGTTCTCCGTCCCCGAAACTGTGTACGCCGCTCGGAAGGTGCAGATGCAGCCGCCCGTGGTGAATGTGCTTGTCCAATAACCGGAGGTACATTTTTCTTACTCCGGATTCGTATCTGCATGCATGGTATCGCCGCGGATTTCGTTTGGTCAAGGGCGGGGGACTGGGTCGCCGCGGGCTGTAGTCGACCGCACGACGCGCACGTCTCGTCGGTCCGATCCGAAAATTCCGGTATCATGCAGAGCGGGCGCGGACGGAACGGCATGCGAATCCACATCCTCGGGATCTGCGGGACCTTCATGGGCGGGCTTGCACTGCTGGCCCGGGCGCAGGGCCACGAGGTGCGCGGCTCGGACGTCAACGTCTATCCGCCGATGAGCACGCAACTGGCGCGCGCGGGGATCGGGCTCTGCGAGGGTTACCGGCCGGAACACCTGCAACCGGATCCGGACCTGGTCATCATCGGCAATGCGCTCGCGCGCGGCAATCCGGCGGTGGAATACGTCCTGGACCGCGGGCTGCCCTACACCTCGGGCCCGCAGTGGCTCGCGGAGCACGTGCTCCGCGACCGGTGGGTGCTGGCGGTGGCCGGCACGCACGGCAAGACCACGACCGCGGGCGTGCTCGCCTGGATCCTGGAGCGCGCCGGACTGGAACCGGGGTTTCTGATCGGCGGGGTGCCCGTGAATTTCGCGGAATCGGCGCGCCTCGGCGTCGGGCGTTGCTTCGTGGTCGAGGCCGATGAGTACGACAGCGCCTTCTTCGACAAGCGTTCCAAGTTCGTCCACTACCGTCCCAGGACCCTCGTACTGAACAACCTGGAGTTCGACCACGCGGACATCTTTCCCGATCTGGCGGCGATCGAGCGCCAGTTCCATCACTTGGTGCGCACGGTCCCGTCCACCGGCCGGATCCTGTGTCGCGGCGGCGATGTCCATCTCCAGGCGGTCCTCGGGATGGGGTGTTGGACCCCGGTCGAGCGCTTCGCCCTGGAGGCCGAAGATCCGGGCGCGGAATGGACGGCCCGGGACTTGGCCCCCGACGGGGCGCGCTTCCGGGTCTGCCGCGGTGCGCGGTGTACCACTCCGGTAGGCTGGCCGCTGCTCGGACGGCACAACGTCGCCAACGCCCTCGCCGCGGTGGCGGCGGCGGTACACGCAGGTGTGGCGATGGAGCGGGCGGTCGAGTACCTGGGCGCGTTCCGCGGGATCCGCCGGCGGTTGGAACTGCGTGGCGAGGTGAACGGGGTGCGCGTCTACGACGACTTCGCGCACCATCCCACGGCGATCGCCGCGACCCTGGAGGGGTTGCGGCACCATGTCGGGCGATCGCGCCTGATCGCAGTGATCGAGCCGCGCTCCAACACGATGCGGATGGGCGTACAACGCGATCGCCTCGCCGCGGCCCTGGAACGGGCCGACCGGGTCCTGTTCTATCGGACGCCCGGCTTGGCGTGGGACCCGCAGACGGCGCTCGCGCCGCTCGGGGAGCGCGCCGAGGTCTTCGATGAGGTGCAGGCGATGATCGATCGCGTGGCGGCGCAAGCGCGGCCGGGGGATTGCGTCGTGATCATGAGCAACGGCGGATTCGCGGGTATCCACGAACGGTTGCTGGGCGCTCTCGAACACACTTCCTCCGCGCAGGCGGCGCCGTGAGTACGCCGCGCGCCCGGGATGCCGTGTCGCTGGCGATGACCGGCGCCTCGGGCGCGGTCTACGGGCTGCGGCTGCTCGAGTGTCTGTTGGCTGCGGGGCGGCGGGTCTATCTGATGATCTCGGGTCCGGCCCACGTGGTGATCGGCATGGAGACGGACCTGAAGCTGCCGCGGCGTCCCGCGGACATCGAGGCGAGACTCGCGCAACACTACGGCGCGGCGCCCGGGCGGCTCTCGGTGCTCGGAACCGAGCAGTGGACCGCGCCGGTCGCCAGCGGCGGCGGCGCCCCGCGTGCCATGGTGGTCTGCCCCTGCACGACCGGCACCTTGTCGGCGATCGCCTGCGGGGCGAGCGACGATCTCCTGCGACGCGCCGCCGACGTGGTGCTCAAGGAGCGCGGCAAGCTCATCCTGGTGCCGCGCGAGACCCCGCTCTCGGTGATCCATATCGAGAACATGCTGCGCCTGGCGCGGATGGGGGCGGTGATCCTGCCGGCCAGTCCCGGTTTCTATCATGCGCCGCGCCACATCCCGGATCTCGTGGACTTCGTGGTGGCGCGGATTCTCGACCACCTGGAGATCGAAAGCGATCTGGTGCCGCGCTGGGGCGAGGCGCATTAAACTTCCGGCGCGAATCCGCGAAATATAGGGGCAACTGCCCAAAAATGCGCGTGCGCCCGGATGAGCCAGCTTCAGGTCCCCCTGTTTCCTCTCCAAACGGTGCTGTTTCCGGAGGGAGCGCTCCCGCTGCGGGTCTTCGAGGCGCGCTATCTGGACATGGTCAGCGATTGTCTCAAGCGCGGCGTGTCCTTCGGAGTGTGCCTGATCCGCAACGCCCCGGAGGGGGGAGGGGCGGCGGCTACCCACGAGGTGGGCACGCTGGCGCGGATCGCGGACTGGCACGTAGGCGGCGACGGGCTACTTGGCATCACCGCGCACGGCACCGATCGCTTCCGCGTCGTCTCGGTCGCCGTGCGTCGCGACCGCCTTGCGGTGGCGGATGTGGAGTTGTTGGTGGAAGAGCCGCCGTGTCCGGTCCCCGGGCGCTGTCGCTCGCTGGTCGATCTGCTGCGGCGCATGTTCCCGGCGTCCGAGGCACTCTATGAAGGGCTGCCCCGGCGTTTCGGGGATGCCCGCTGGGTGGGTTGGCGGCTCGCGGAATTGCTCCCGCTACGCCTGCCGCAGAAGCAGTACTTCCTGCAGATCACCGATCCGATCCAGCGTCTGGAGCGGCTCGTGGAGTTGGTGGACGGGCTCGATTCGCACTGAGCGCTGCAGGGCGGTCGCGGGCGGGGCGCCGTAGGCCGTCGGGGATGACCCCGGCCCCGTTCGTGGGTCAGCCGCGGTGCAGCACCGCCAGGAGCATGAGGATGCCGACCCACAGCGCCCCGAGGCTCAGGATCAGCACTGCGGCCGCGGCAAAGTCCTTGACCCGCTGGATGCGGGGGTGACGTTGCGGATGGAGGTGGTCGGCGAGTTCTTCGAGCGCGGTGTTGAACAACTCCGCGGCGAGAATCAACGCCGCCAGGGTCCCGATCAGCGCCCACCAGACCAGCGGGGGGTGCAGGACGGCGAGTGCCACCAGCGCCAGCACCGCGATCACCGCCTGCGTGCGCAGACTGCGCTCGGTGCGCAGGGCCCGGGCGAGCCCGGCCAGGGCGAAACCCAGGCGTTCCCGGAAAGGCCGGTTCTTCATGGTCCGGTCCCGACGGTTCGTGCCGGCGGTTCGCGGACCAACAGCGTTTCGCCGTTCCAGTGCCGGCCGCGGGGCGCGACGACCTCCCGGCCGCGGCGCACGATCCGCCATTGCAGGTCGTGCAGGCCCTCCCGCTCGAGGGCGTACAGCGCGACCGCGAAGTCGCCGCCGGTGCCTGGAATCGCGATCAGACCGAGCGGGCGGTAGAGGCCCTGTTCGGCGACGGTGCCCACCCACACCGGGATGTCACCCGGTTTGAGTCGCATGTCCGCGCTCCACAGGCGCAGGGCGATCTGGTGCCCGCCCGTGCCGCCGGGTACCGCCGATTCCGGATGGATCATGACCAGCGCCTCGTGGCGCCCGGCGTGAACCTGCGGCAACAGCGGCAGCTTCGCCAGGACCGGGTGGCTGGACAGCCAGCGTAGCGCGGTACCGGCGGTGAGCGGCGGCGGTGCGCGCCAGCCCGCAGCCCGCAGATCCCGTTTCAAGTCCGTCAGGGATCCCGCCCACTGGATCGTGAGCGGTTCGGAAGGGCGTCCGGCCAAGTCGATGCGCAACGCCGGCAGTCCGCGCCAGCCGTCCCGCCACCAGGCGGTCGCCTCGATCACCCGTACCGGGTGGCGCTGCGCGTAGCGCTCGAGGTCGCGCGGGTACTGATAAGCGACCTGCCAGCCCCCGGCCGCCACCAGGCCGAGGACGGCGGCGCCGACCAAGCCGGTCACCGGTAGCGGTGACCGGCTGTGGCGGCGGTAGGCGATGCCGAGGAGTGCCACCCAGACCAGCCCGAGGCTGACCCCGGCGAGCACATCGGTGAGCCAGTGCGCACCCAGGTAGACGCGCGAGAGTACCACCAGCGAGACGATCAACGCCGCGGCGGTGTACGGGCGCCAGCGGCGCGAGGCCGGCAGTTCGCGGGCGATCAGGACCGAGAGGAAGCCGTAGGTGACCGTGCTCATGGTGGCGTGCGCGCTCGGGAAGGCGTAGGTCGACAGCCCCGTGTACAGCCCCGGCACCGGGCGCGGAATCTCCAGGACCGCCTTGAGCGCGAAGGTGGCGAGCGTGCCGAAGCCCACCGCCGCCAGCCAGTGTCCGGCCGCCAGCCAGCGCCGGCGCAGTCCCAGCCAGGTGCCGACCGCCAGCGTCAGCCCGAGATCGACGGGCTGCCCGCCGAGTTCCGTGACCAACACCATCACCCGGTCGCCCCAGGGCGTGCGCAGCCCCTGGAAGAAATGATACACGGTGTGGTCGAGCGGCAGCGGAACGTGGTGCCGCGTCACGATGATCAGGAGTTGAAAGAAACCCCAGGCGCCGAACAGCAGCAACAGGGCGGAGAGCACCAGCGCGCGCGACTCGGGCTCCTGGGGGTCCACCAGCCCGGCGGTGACGCGCCCGAGTACCGGGTGCTCGCGGCTCCAGCGCACGGCGCCATCGAGCAGGCGCGCACCGCGCGGCGCGAGTACCCCGTAGGCCCAGCGCACCAGCCAGTACATCAGCCAGGGCACGGCCACCAGCAGGACCAGCAGCACCGCGAGGCGCGTCGCCACCTCGGCGGCGAGTTGCAGCGAGGCGCCGAACGCGACGCCCGGGAGGATGAAGACCGGCGCCCACACCGCGGCCGAGGGGATGTCGACCAGCAGGAAGCGCATCGGCGGCATCTCGAGCATGCCCGCCACCAGCGGCAGGACCGGGCGTACGGGCCCGATGAAGCGGCCGATGGCGACGCTCTTGCCGCCGTGGCGGTGGAAGAAGGCCATTCCCCGGTTGAGCAGCACGGGATAGCGGCGGAACGGCCACATCACGCGCAGGTGCATGTGATAGTGGCGCCCGAGCCAGAAGCTCACGATGTCGCCGGCCGCGGCCCCGGCGGCCGCCCAGATCAGGGTCGGCCACAGCGGCAGGGCGCCGAGCGCGACCAATGCGCCGATGCCGAACATCAGAAAGGTTCCGGGCATGAACAGCCCGACGATGGCCAGGGACTCGGTGCCGGCCACGAGAAACACCCCGATCCCCGCCCAGGTCGGGTGCAGGGAGAACCAGGCGAGGATCGGCTGGAGGAACTCCGGCATGGCGTCGCCTACGCGGGCGCGCGGCGCCGGCGCCGCGGGTGCGCCGTGCGCCGCATGTTCAGAGCCCTGCGAGCGCCGTGCGCGCCGCCTCCAGTGTCGCGTCGATATCGGCCTCGCGGTGTGCGGCCGACACGAAGCCCGTCTCGAACGGCGAGGGGGCGAGATAGACGCCGGCGGCGAGCATGGCGTGGAAGAAGCGCCGGAAGCGTTCCGTATCACAGGCGGTCGCCTGCCGGTAGCCGGTCACCTCCGGCTCGTCGGTGAAGAACACCCCGAACATCCCGCCGACCTGATTGGTGGTCAGCCCGATCCCGGCGTCGTGCGCGAGTGCGCGCAGCCCCGCGGTCAGACGTTGCGTGGACGCACCGAGCGCCTCGAAGAAACCCGGGCGTGCGACGATCTCCAGGGTCGCGAGCCCGGCGGCCAGGGCCACCGGGTTGCCCGACAGGGTACCGGCCTGGTACACCGGTCCGAGCGGCGCGATCGACTCCATGATCGCCCGCCGCCCGCCGAACGCGCCCACCGGCAGGCCGCCGCCGATCACCTTGCCCAGGGTGGTGAGATCGGGCGTCACGCCGTAGAGGCCCTGGGCGCCGCCGCGTGCGACGCGAAAACCGGTCATGACCTCGTCGAAGATGAGCACGCTGGCGTGGCGTTCGCACAACTCCCGCAAGCCTTCCAGGAATCCGGGTTGCGGTGGGATGCAGTTCATGTTGCCGGCGACCGGCTCGACGATCACGCAGGCGATCTGCTCGCCCGCCGTGTCGAAGGCGGCGCGCGCCGAGTCGATGTCGTTGTAGGTCAGGGTGGCCGTGTGTCGCGCGAGGTCGGCGGGGACCCCGGGGGAGGTGGGTACGCCCAGGGTGAGCGCACCGGAACCCGCCTTCACCAGCAGCGAGTCGGAGTGCCCGTGGTAGCAGCCTTCGAACTTGACGATCCGATCGCGGCCCGTGTAGCCGCGCGCCAGGCGGATCGCACTCATCGTCGCCTCGGTCCCGGAACTGACCATGCGCACCAGTTCGAGGGACGGCATGAGTTCGCGCAGACGCCGCGCCATGCGCACCTCGATCTCGGTCGGCGCCCCGAACCCGAGCCCGCGCGCCAGCGTCTCGCGGACCGCGTCCAGCACTTGCGGGTGGGCATGGCCGACGATCATCGGGCCCCACGAGCCTACGTAGTCGATGTAGCGCCGCCCGTCGGCGTCGAAGAGGTACGGTCCCTCGCCGCGCTCGATGAATACCGGCTCTCCGGCAACGGCACGGAAGGCACGCACCGGGGAGTTGACCCCGCCCGGGATGCACTCGAGCGCGGCGGCGAACAACTCGTGGGATCGACTCATGGCGGCTCCCCGCTGGTCAGGTCGGTGATGGACGAGGCGCGGTACGCGCCCGGATCAAGGTATCGGGACGCCGAACAAAGCGGCGCAGCGCCGTGCCGCGGCCTCGATGTCCGCGTGCCCGAACACCCCATGGCCGACCGCCAGGATGTCCGCACCCGCGGCGATCAGCGCCGCGCCATTTTCCGGTGTGATGCCGCCGATGGCAACTATCGGGACCGACAACGCGGCGCGCGCGCGGCGCAGCAGACCGATGGGTGCGGGGGTGGCCCGGGGTTTCGTGCGCGACGCGAAGAAACGGCCGAAGGCGACGTAGTCGGCGCCGCCCGCCTCGGCGGCGCGCGCCCGGTCCAGGGAATCATAGCAGGAGATGCCGATCAACGCCCCGGCGCCGAGCGCCTCGCGCGCCGCTTGCAGTGAGGCGTCGTCGCGGCCGAGATGGACACCGGCGGCGCCGACCGCCCGTGCCAGTGCAACGTCGTCGTTGACGATCAGGGGGACGTCGCGTTCGTCGCACAGACGGCGCAGGACCCGCGCGCGCGCGGCACGGGTATCGGGCGGGGCGTCCTTGTCCCGGTACTGGACCCAGCGCGCGCCGCCCCGGATCGCGGCCGCGACGCCTTCGAGCAGCCCGCCTTCGGTGCAGGATCCGCCGCCGGTGAGTACGTAGAGCCCGGCCGGCACGGTGCCCGTCATCGGCCTCAGTTCCGGATGCGTTCGAACCGGAACCGGCGCTCGGGGACGTGCTGGCCCATGCCCGGGCGGTAGCCGTGACGCAACGCCTCCCAGGTGAATCGCTGCGCTTCGCGCGCCGCGCAGATCGGGTCGCAACCCTGGGCGAGGAGTCCGGCTACGGCGGCGGCCAGCGTACAGCCCGATCCGTGGTATTCCCCGGGCAGGCGCTCCCAACTCGCGGCGTCGAGGAGGCGGTGGTCGCCGTAGAGACGGTTGGTGATCTTCGGCGTCGGTTCGTGCGCACCGGTAATCAGCACGAATCGGCAGCCGCGATCGAGCAGGGCCATGGCGCAGGCCTCGAGGTTGTCCGCCTCCGGGGCGAGGGTGCGGGCCTCCGGAGCGTTGGGGGTGAGCACGGTGGTCATGGGCAGCAGCAGGTGGTTGAGCGCCTCGACGATGCCCTCGTCGGCCAGTGAGCCGCCTCCGCCGGCGGTGAGCACCGGGTCGAGGACCACCGGCAGATGGGAGTAATCGCGCAGCAGCGTGTGGACGGCCTCCACGGCGGCGACGCCGGCGAGCATCCCGATCTTGATCGCGGCCGCCGGCATGTCCTCCAGTACCGCGCGGGCTTGTTCGACGATCAGTAGGGGGTCGAGCGCGGTGTAGCCCTGTACGCCGCGGGTATCCTGCACGGTCACCGCGGTAAGCACCGACGCCGGATGACACCCCAGGCTCCCGAGGGTCTCGATGTCCGCCTGGATCCCGGCCCCGCCGCTGGGGTCGTGACCGGAGATGGCGACTACCACGGGACGGGGTGCGATTGTCGGGGTCGGGTTCATGAGGAGGTGCACACGGCGCGGCTTGCGGGCGGGGTGTCGGATTGCGGACCGGCCCCCCGGAGATGTTCCGTAGTCCGTAGTGATTGTAGCATCGTCCGAACCGTTCGCACCGCGGGATGCTACAATAATCCCGCCAGGGGGCGCCGATAGTGGGGTGCCCGGTCCAGATTTCGACGGAGGCCGCTCGGTGATGGATGAATCGATTCAGGCGGGTAACGCGGAAGACGCGGGACTCTTCAACCCGGTATTGACCGAAGACGATGTCCGGTTGAGCGAGCCGGCGCATGCCAAGATGGCGGAGCTGTTGCGTGAAAACGTCGACGAGGTCGAGGCGATCCGCATCTTCGTCGGCGGCGGCGGGTGCGGCGGGATGAGCTACGGCATGACCTTCACGGAGAGCCGCACCCCTTACGACTGCGTCTATCAGGCCGAAGGGGTCGCGATCTACGTGGATGCGATCGCGCTGAACTTCCTGCGAGGGGTGGAAATCGACTACGCCGAGCGCCCCACCGGCTCGAGTTTCGTTTTCAACAACGTGTTCGCCGCCACCGGCGGGCGCGGGACCTGCTCGGCCTGCGGCGCGGCCGGCTGATCGCCCTTCCCGGGGGCGCGTCCGGCGCCGACTTCCGAATCGTCCCGATTCGCACCGAAGCGGGTTCCGTGCCGTGAGCGCCGCTGCACGACCCGGCCGGGACCGGCCGCGGCTGCTCCTGATCGCGCCCCCCACCAGCTATCGCATCGCCCCCTATGCGGCGGCCGCCGCGCGCCTGGACCTCGACCTGACGGTCGCCTCTCAGGGCGAGCACTCCCTGGTGAGCGCCGTGGCCCGGGGCCTGCACCTCGACCTGCGCGAACCCGAACGGGCCCTGGCGCGGATCGTGGAGGCGCTGAACGGTGCCGGGATCGCGGCGGTGGTGGGCACCGACGATTCCACGGTGGAGTTGGCGAGCCGCGCCGCACGGGCCCTGGGCCTGCCCCACAACCCACCGGAGTCGGCGCGGCTGGCGCGGCGCAAGGATCTCGCGCGTGCGCGGCTGCGCGCGGCGGGGGTCCCGATCCCGGAGTTCCGCGTCGTCGACCTGATTCGGCCGGTCGTGCCGCAGTGCGCGGGCCTGGATTTCCCGGTGGTGGTCAAGCCGCTCATGCTCTCGGGCAGCCGGGGCGTGATCCGCGCCGATGACGCCCCGGCGCTGGAGGCCGCCTGCCGGCGGCTGCACGCGATCCTCGAACAGGAGAAAGACGCGGCGCCCGGGGAGCGTACCCGCGCCCTGGTGGAGCGGTACCTGCCGGGGGCCGAGGTGGCGGTGGAGGGGATGTTGAGCGGCGGGCGCATGGAAACACTGGCCCTGTTCGACAAGCCCGATCCGTTGGAGGGCCCGTTCTTCGAGGAGACCTATTACGTCACGCCTTCGCGCCTGCCGCGCACCGTGCAGGAGCGGATTCGCCGACGCACGGCGCAGGCGTGTGCCGCGTATGGTTTGTGCGAGGGCCCGGTGCACGCGGAGCTGCGCGTCGACGGCGCGCAGGCGTGGATTCTCGAGGTCGCCGCGCGGACCATCGGCGGGCACTGCGCGCGGCTGCTGCGTTTCGGGACCGGGCTCGGGCTCGAGGAATTGGTGCTCGCGCACGCCGTGGGGCGCGCGCTCGAACCGCGGGCGGGTGCCGGGGCCGCGGGCGTGCTCATGATCCCGATCCCGCGCGCCGGCGCGTTACGTCGGGTCGAAGGCGTGCTCGCCGCCCAGCGGGTGCCGGGGGTCGAGGAGGTGGAGATCAGCGTACGCGAGGGTTACGAATTGGTGCCGCTGCCCGAGGGTTCCAGCTACCTGGGTTTCATCTTCGCCCGCGGCCCGGAGCCGGCGGTGGTGGAACAGTCCCTGCGCCGGGCCCATGCCTGCCTGCGCGTGGTGACCGCGCCGTTGTGGAAGATCACCGCCGGTTGACGCGGGTCGGCTACTTCTTGTTGCCCGGTGGGTGGAATCCCTCGGGCATGGCGCCCTGCTCCCCCTCGCCGAACAGGAAGCCGCGCATGTGCCGCTCGATTACCGGGATGCCGGCCGGGTCCGCGGTGCTGAGGCCGTTCTCGTTGATGATCATGGTCAAGCGCTCGAGCCACTTCTGCCAGCCTTCGCGGGAGACCTCCTCGTAGATCCGCCGGCCCAGCTCGCCGGGGTGGGGCGCTGCATCGAGGCCCTCCGCCTCGCGCTTGAGGATTACACACCGTACCGTTCTGGCCATGATCCGTCGCCTCGCCGGCCGCGCGGGTTTGCGACCGGCGGAAATTGTACACCTGCGGCGGCGGTGTCGTAACCCCGCGCCGACGTGAACCGGTGGACCCGCGCGCCGGGGGGGCGGGGTATTGAGAATATCCTAATAAGCTTATATAAATCAGGTCATTGACGACGCAAACGGGCCGCGCTATGGTGGTGCCACTCCGGTTTCCCCGCTCCTGCGCCTATCGCAGGACACCTATCCGAAACAATAACAACCAGCACCACCCCAAGTCTTTCAAAGCGGCTCCGGCCGCTTTCTTTATGCCGGATTCCGTTCCGGGTCTGCGACACCGTGAGTGCTTTCCCCCGCCGCGTGCAGTCCTTAGTATGGACGCGCTGACAGGCGTGATGCCGGAAAGGGACCAGACATGATCACAGCGGCCATCGTGGGCGGTACCGGGTACACGGGCGCGGAATTGCTGCGGCTGCTCACCGCGCATCCGCACGCCGAGGCGGTGTTGGTGACTTCGCGCACCGAGGCCGGACGCCCGGTCTGCGAGCGTTTTCCGAATCTTCGCGGACATATCGACCTCACCTACGCGGCCCCGGATCCGGCGGCGCTCGCCGAGTGCGATGTGGTGTTCTTTGCCACCCCGCACGGCACCGCCATGACCATGGCCCGCCCGCTGCTGGAGGCGGGCGTGCGGGTGATCGATCTCTCCGCCGATTTCCGCCTGGCGGATCCCGCGGAATGGGAACGCTGGTATGGGATGCCCCATCAGGCGCCCGATCTGCTCGCCGAAGCGGTCTACGGTCTGCCGGAGTGGAATCGTGAGCGGTTGCGCGGCGCCCGGCTCGTCGCCAACCCCGGTTGTTATCCCACGGCCGTCGTGCTTGGCCTGTTGCCGTTGGTGGAAGCCGGGGTGGTGGCCCGCGAGGGACTGGTGGCGGACGCGAAATCGGCGGTCAGCGGCGCCGGGCGCACGCCGCAGGTGGGATTGCTGCTGGGTGAACTCGCCGACAATTTCAAGGCCTACGCGGTGTCGGGTCATCGTCACCTGCCGGAAATCCGGCAGTGTCTGGCCGCCATCGCCGGCGGGCCGGTGCCCCTGACGTTCGTCCCCCACATGGTGCCGATGATCCGCGGGATCCACGCCACCCTCTACGGCCGACTGTCGGACCCCGCGGCGAACCTCCAAGAGGTGTTTGAGCATCGCTACCGGGAGGAACCCTTCGTGGACGTGCTGCCGCCCGGCAGTCATCCGGAGACGCGCAGCGTGCGTGCCAGCAACTGCTGCCGCATCGCGGTCCATCGGCCCGCGAACGGCGAGACCGTGGTCGTGCTCTCGGTGATCGACAACCTGGTCAAGGGGGCCGCCGGCCAGGCGGTGCAGAACATGAACCTGCTGTTCGGCCTGGACGAGCGGGTCGGTCTCGAGGCGGTCGCCGTACTGCCGTAGCCCCTGGTTCCGTGCCGCTGCGATCGGGTATCGGAGTTGTGCGTCGGTCGGCGGAATGCCGGCGGTGAATGGGAGATCCTGTCCCCCGGTGCCAAAAATCCCGAAACCTCTGGTCCTCCACTCTCGGCCCTCGCGGCGGCTGCGGGGGATGCTGGTCGCGCTGCTGATCGTCGTCGCGACGGCCGGTGGCTGGGCACTGTTCAATTACGGGCGCGTGCGGGCCGGATTCGATGCGAGCACCGCGGAGCGGGCGCGGGCCGGGCGGATGGAACGTATTTTGCAACTGGAAAAGGCGAACGAGGGGCTGCGCGAGCGGTTGGCGCTCGTACAGCGATCCCATCAGATCGATCGGGAGGCCTATGCGCGGGTGCGGGGATCCCTCGGGCGGTTGCAGGACGAGATGCTGGAACTCAAGCAGGAACTCGCCTTCTACCGCACGGTGGTGGGTCCCCATCCGGGCGGTTCCGGCCTGCAGGTGCAGAGTTTCGAGATCCGACCCACCGGGCAGGCGCGGACCTATCGCTACGAGTTGATCCTGAGCCGCATACGCAGCCGCGGGCGGGACGTGCGCGGGACGGTCCGCCTCCTGATGGACGGGGCGCAGGGGGGAGTTGCCAAGCGCCTCGATTTCTCGGGACTGGCGGCGGACGGCAAGGCCGCGGCGCTGAAGTTTCGGTTCAAGTATTTCCAGCGGCTGCAGGGCCGGGTGCGGCTGCCGCCGGGCTTTCGGCCGCGGAGCGTCCTCGTGCAGGTGCGCCCGGAAGGCCGGCGCACGCGGACGATCGAGAAGATTTTTCAGTGGCCGCAAGCGGCCGGGGAGAAGACTCATGTGGGGTGACGGAAAGGGCCGGCGTCCGCGGCGCACGCGGATCGAGACGCTGGTGGGCCGGCATACCGAGGTCCACGGCAACCTGCGCTTCAGCGGCGGACTGCACGTGGACGGTACCGTAAAGGGTGACGTGGTCGCCGATTCGGGGGCTGAGGCCGTGTTCACGCTCAGCCGGGAAGGCTGCATCGAGGGCGAGGTGCGGGTGCCCACGGTGATCCTCGACGGGCGTGTGAACGGCGATGTGCACGCCGCGGAGCGGGTCGAGTTGGCCGTGCATGCACGGGTCACCGGCAACGTGTATTACAATTTGATTGAGATGGCCGTCGGCGCCACGGTCAACGGTAAGTTGGTGCACCGCGCGGCGGGGGGCAAACCGACGTTGGTGATGGCCGATGCGGAGGCCGGGTCCGCCGGGCCGCCCGCCCGGGCGGGCGGGGTTCCTCCGGCCCATACTTGACCGTTTTAGTCGGGAACTCTATAGTGAAGTTTCGGAGGGCCGTCCCGGTGGCCCAGGAAATCATGGGCGCACGCAGCTCCGGAGGATCTTCCGGGCGGAACTCTGCGGTGAGTTTCCGGGACGGTGCGTGCGAAGAGGACTTGAAACGATGAGTACACCGGCAAGCGAAGCGACTCCCGGCCCGCTGCTGTTCAGCGACAGCGCGGTCCACAAGGTCCGCGAACTTCTGGAGCAGGAGGACAATCCCGACCTCAAGCTGCGCGTCTTCATCACCGGCGGCGGTTGTTCGGGTTTCCAGTATGGCTTCACCTTCGACGAGAAGGTGCAGGACGGGGACACCGTGGTGGAGAAGGGCGGCGTCACGCTGCTGGTCGATCCGATGAGCTACCAATACTTGGTCGGGGCGGAGATCGACTACACGGAGGGTCTGGAGGGCGCGCAGTTCGTGATCCACAACCCGAACGCCACCACGACCTGCGGCTGCGGATCCTCGTTCTCGGTCTGAGCAGGCGCGCCCGCTCCGTGCCGCCGGGGCCCGCCCTTGCGACGGGCGGAATGTTCTCCCCGCTCGTTTGGTATCCTTGTCCCTCCTGCGGTTTCCACTCGAGGGACGGCTATGAGTGAGTATCTGCCCGGTCTGGAGGGCGTGCCGGCGACCAAATCGAATATCTCCTTCCTGGACGGCAAGAAGGGGATACTGACGTACCGCGGTTATCGCATCGAGGAACTCGCCGAACGCAGCAGCTTCGAGGAGACTGCGCTGTTGCTCCTCGACGGGCGGCTGCCCACCGCCGGGGATCTGGCGCGCTTCGACGAGGACCTGCGCCGGAACCGGCGTGTCAGGTACAACATCCGGGAGATCATGAAGTATCTCCCGCCCACCGGCCATCCCATGGAGATGCTGCAGACCGCGGTGGCCAGTCTCGGCATGTTCTATCCGAGTGACGAGTGCCTGACCGGCGGCGATCGCTGCGCGGATCTCAACTATATCCACAATATGTCGGTCAAGATCCTCGCGCGGATGGCCACGCTGGTCGCTATGTGGGAGCACCTGCGCAACGGATACGACCCGGTGGAGCCACGATCCGATCTCACCTACGCCGAGAATTTTCTGTACATGCTCAGTGGGCGCGAGCCCGATCCGTTGCACGCCCGTATCCTCGACACCTGCCTGGTGCTCCACGCCGAGCACACCATCAACGCCTCGACCTTCGCGGCTCTGGTGGCCGGCTCGACCCTCCCCAGCCCCTATCTGGTGGTCGCCGCCGCGGTCGGCACGCTTGCCGGCCCGCTGCACGGCGGCGCCAACGCGCGCGTGGTGAAGATGCTCGAGGAGACCGGTGGTCCGGACCGTGTTCAGTCGTGGCTCGAGCGGCGGTTGGCCGCCAAGGCCAAGATCTGGGGATTCGGTCATCGCGAGTACAAGGTCAAGGATCCGCGCGCGATCATCCTCCAGAAACTCATGGAACGGCTCATGGAGCATCGGGGCGGGCGCGTGAGCCGGTTGTTCGAGACCGCGCTCGCCTTGGAGGCGGCGGCCGAGGAGCCGCTGGCGGCCAAGGGGGTCTACCCGAACGTGGATTTCTACTCCGGCATCCTGTACACGGAGATGGGGATCCCGACCGACCAGTTCACGGCGGTGTTCGCGGTGGCGCGTTGCGCGGGCTGGCTGGCCCACTGGCGCGAGCAGTTGGCGGACAACCGCATCTTCCGGCCCACGCAGGTCTATACCGGCGAAGGCGTCCGCCCCTACGTCCCGGTGGAACAGCGCGGCTGAAGCACGCCCGGTTCCCCGACTTCTCAGCAGGCCGGATAGATCGCCCCCAAAACCACCGCTCGGCGCGCACCCGTCACCGCGGGCAGGTTTCCCGGCGCGCCGGCGAGCGTGCGCTGGGCGAGCCACGCAAACGCCGTTGCTTCCACCCACTGCGGGTCGAGGCCGTGGGCGGCGGTGGTTTCCACCGTGCAGCCCGGCAGCCGACGGCGCAGGCGCTCCAGGAGCGTGTGGTTCGCCGCACCGCCGCCGCACACCAACAGGCGCCGTGCCCCGGGGGCGTGCCGTTTGACCGCCTGGGCCACGGACGCAGCCGTGAGTTCACAGAGCGTAGCCTGCACGTCCTCGGGCGCCGCCGGCGTGGTGGACCCGATCTCGGTAAGGGTCTGCTCCAGCCAGGCGAGATGGAATTGCTCGCGTCCGGTGCTCTTGGGTGGGGGCCGGGCGAAGAACGGCTCCTCCAGCCACGCTGCCAGCAGCGCCTCCAGCACCCGCCCGCGCGCGGCCCAGGCGCCGTCCCGGTCGTAGGGTTGCCCGAGATGGCGCATGCACCAGGCGTCCATCAGCACGTTGCCCGGGCCCGTGTCGAAGCCGGTGACCGGCGCGCCGGACGCGCACGGCAGGCAGGTGACGTTCGCGATGCCGCCCAGATTCAGCACCACCCGGTCCTCGCCGGGGCTGCGGAACACCAAGTCATGGAAGGCCGGCACCAGGGGTGCGCCCTGACCGCCCGCCGCCAAGTCGCGGCGCCGGAAATCCGCTACCGTGGTCACCCCGCTGCGCTCGGCGATGAGGTTGGGGTCCCCGATCTGCAGGCTGAACGGGTGCGGCCCGTCGGGTCGATGGCGCACGGTCTGTCCGTGGGAGCCGATCGCCCGTACCCGGTCGGATCCGAGGCCGGCCTCACGCAGCACGGCACGGGCGGCCTCGGCGAACAGTTCGCCGAGGGTCGCATCGAGCCGTCCGTAGCCCTCCAGTTCCCGCGCGATTCCGCCTTCCGCCAGCGCCCGCAGGTCGCGCCGCAGATCTTCCGGCAGGACCCGCCGATGGGTGGCGAGCAGGGCCGGTGCGTGTTCCAGATCCACCAGCGCGGCGTCTATCGCATCCATGCTGGTGCCGGACATCAGGCCGATATAGTACTCGGGCACGGGGCGTGTCCCCTCATTGACCAGGCCCGACGGGTCGGTGCGGAGTCGTTTCGCGCCGCGTATCGGGATCCATCCTAAGACGCCCGCACCGGTGCGACAATCGCGCCGGTGCGGCTCATTCGCCCATCGCCACTTGGTTGCGCCCCAGCACATCGAGTTGGGCGAGCAGCGCCCGGGTGGTGCGCCGGAAGTCGTGCCGATAGCGTGCGGCGATCGGCCGTGCGGCGGGCAGATGTACGCGCAGCGGATCCCGGTGCACGCCGTGGATCCGGAATTCGTAGTGCAGGTGCGGCCCGGTCGCGAGACCCGACCTGCCGACGTAGCCGATCACCCGGCCCTGGCGTACCCGTGTGCCACGCCGCAGGCCGCGCGCGAAGCGCGACAGGTGCGCGTACAAGGTCGAATAGCCGCCGCCGTGCCCCAGGATCACGGTGCGTCCGTAGCCCCCCTTGCGCCCCACGAAGACCACGCGAGCGTCGCCTGCGGCGTGGACCGGCGTCCCTGCAGGCGCCGCGTAGTCGACGCCCACGTGGCGTCGGTCGCGGTGCAGGATGGGATGGCGCCGGTGCAGAGTGAAGCGCGAGCTGATGCGAGTGAACGAGACCGGCGTGCGCAGGAACGCCTTGCGCATGCTGCGTCCGTCCGGCGAATAATAATCCGTGCGCCCGCGCGGGTCGGTGTAGCGCAACGCGCGGTAGACACGACCGCGGTTGATGAACTCCGCGGCCACGATGTTTCCTTCGTCCAGATGAGTCCCGTCCAGGTAATGCCGCTCATAGACCACCGTGAATCGGTCCCCGGGGCGGATATCCAGCGCGAAGTCGATGTCCCATCCGAAGATGTGCGCCAGTTCCATGATCAGATTGTCCGGCAGGCCGGCCCGCTGCCCCGCGACGAACAGCGAGTCGTGGATCACCGCCGCGGCATAGCCGACGCGCAGCTCCGGCCGGCGCTCGATCACCTGTGAATCGAGGCCCTTCGGCCCGCGGCGTATCAACAGCCGGCGGGTCGGCCGGATACGGTAGTCCATCGACTGCAGCCGGCCCGTGCCATCGATGACGAAGACCAACCGCTGCCCCGGGTGAATGCGCCGCAGCCGCGCGGTGTCCCGGTTCAGGTGCAGGATCTCGTAGAGCTGTTGCGGGCTCATCCCGACCCGATGGAAGATGGCGGCGAGGCTGTCGCCGCGGCGCACCTTCACCTCGCGTGTGGACAGTGCGGGAGCCGGCGACGTCGTCTCGGCCGGTGCCGGCGCGACGACCCGGCGCGGGGCCGCCGCGCCATGCGCCGGCGGCGGAAAGGGGCTTACCAGGAGCAGCGCCGCCAGCAGCGCCGGCCACCGGCGGACACGGGGCGGACGTTGTCGACCCGGACCGCCCGATGCCCCGCGAGGGTCGGCGTCTCGCCCGATAAGGGTTCTGTGATCCACGGGATTCATTGCGGGAGCTTGGGCGCTGCAAGCGATTCCGAGGCGCGGGGAAGGGCGCTCTACGGGCCGCCTCCCGCCGGATTGTTTCGTCGATAGACTACGTGCGCCAGTGATTTCGCCAGTGCCTCGGACTCTTGTTCCATAACGTTGGTGATGGTCTGCGTGACGGCATCCCGGGCCAGGCTGAGCAGATGGGGGATGCGCACCGAGCGACTTAACATGCGGGTTTCCAGGGCATAGAGCCCGAGTATGTCGTGCAGCAGTTCCCGAAACTGCGCTTCGTCATAAAGTTTGTTCACCGCCGCACGAAACGAACTCACGCCCTGCCATTGGGTAAGGATGCGGTAACTTGTTTGCAGCAGCAGCTCGATGCGTTGTTGCCGATAGTGCTCGATGTCCCGATACTGGATCCGGATGTCGATAGGAAACATGGCCGCTTTGCGCACGAAGGTTTGATCGATTTCCCGCGCTTGCTGCAACAGGGCGGCCACATGGGCGGAGTCGGGTTCGGTCCCGGATCGTTGCAAGTCGGCCGCCTGGAGGATGACCATGCGGTCCTTCTCCACCTCCTTCCCGACATTGATGTTCAGGAAAGACTGGAAGGGCGGTAACGCCAGTCTGAACAGGGTGTAACTTTTGAGGCCTTCCACGGTGCGCCGGCTGAAGGCCTCCATCATGGCGCGGCTCATGGTGCAAAGTAGGTCGACCCTGTTCATGATCCCGGAAGGTCGCTATTTATCGAGAGGCTTCATTGCACGATGATGGCCGATCATGCCGCCGAACAGGGTCCGGCTCGAAACCTCATCGAATCCGACATCACGAAGAAGGGCGGTGAACTCGTCGGCGGAATAGAACATGCGCAGGGCATTGATGAAATATTCCTTGCAGTCGCGGGCCGAGGCCGAGCTGCGGAACAACAGGGCGGTAAAGTTCAGACAGAAACGCAGGTAGGTGTAATAGCTCAATTCCACGAATTTGTTGGCCGGACGCAGCATATCGCAGTGGTAGAAATGTCCGCCCGGTTTCAGGACCCGCTTGATTTCGCAACTGACATCCATGATGCGCAAATGCCGCGAGGCATACTGCAGGGTGACCACATCGAAATGATTGTCTGGGAAAGGCAGGGTGTGGACATCACCGATGGTGCTGTCGATATGCATGCCGAGCTTGCGCGCGAATTCCTGGCCGACCGCCTGCATGGCCTTGCTGCGGTCTATGGCGTGAACCTGTAAGTCCGGCTGTTTTTTCAGGAGTGCGATTCCGATGGCGTTGGTGCCGGCACAGACATCCAGTACTTTCTGTCCGCTTTGCACGTCTATGGTGGAGATGAAGCGGTCGCGAAACCGGTTCCAGAGACCGAGGCTGGCCACATGATTGGCGCGGTCGTAATAACAGGCGACATCGGTAAAGACATCATCCAGTTCTTCCACCCAAACCTGTTTGAATTGCTGCTCCCGATCGTCCTCCCTTGTGGAAAACGGGATCGCGCTCTGGCCATTAGCCATAATTTTCTCCTCAAATTTTTGGTTAGTGTCCGCCCGTAAACGTTAACCAACTGATCGCATTAAAGAAACAGCAAAAAACAGAGGATGAAGTCCCCGGAGAATTGTGCTCCAACCTTAAGTCAACCGTTTAATCTTAGAGAAGAAACCCAACCCCCCGAGTAAAGAAATGTGCACGAAATGCGCGCCCCGGGCCAGTATATTCGATCGGTTTGCACAACACGACATCGAGTGTGCATTGGCCGTAGCCGCGTGGTGTCCCGGTCCGGGTGCGGGCTCGGCCCGACCCGCGGGAAGACGGCGGCGAGGTCGTCGCCGCGGCGCACCTTCACCTCGCGTGCGGACAGTGCGGGAGCCGGCGACGTCGCCTCGGCCGGTGCCGGCTCGACGACCCGGCGCGGGGCCGCCGCGCCATGCGCCGGTGGCGGGAAAGAGCTTGGCGGGAGCACCGTCGCCGGTGATGCCGGCCGCCGGCGGATACGGAGCGGACGCCGCCGATCCGGCCCGCCCGGTACCCCGCGAGGGTTGCCGCTGCGCCCGACAAGAGGCCTGTAATACACGGAATTCATTTGGATAAACTCTGGTAACATAGCCGCCACACGGCACGTGTCGACGACGGCGCGGCGCGTAGTGTCGGCACCTCGGCCTTGTTGTCGGGACCGGCGACGGGGACTTTAATCGGGCCTTGGCGGGATGGCCCGCGGCATGGGAGTGACGATGAAGGCGATAGCGGAGAGCCTGGCGTTGATCCGTCGCGGGGCGTCGGAGATCCTGTTGGAGGACGAACTCAGGGACCGGTTGGCCCGCGGACGGCCGCTGCGGGTCAAGGCCGGCTTCGACCCCACGGCCCCGGATCTGCATCTGGGGCATACCGTACTGCTGACCAAACTGCGTCAGTTCCAGGACCTGGGGCACGAGGCGATCTTCCTCCTCGGGGACTTCACCGGAATGATCGGGGACCCGAGCGGGCGCAACCTCACCCGTAAACCCCTCACGCGCGGAGAGGTCCTCGAGAATGCCCGGACCTACGAGCAGCAGATCTTCAAAATCCTCGATCCGGCCAAGACCCGGGTGGTCTTCAACTCGACTTGGATGGGGGAGATGAGCGCCGCCGGCCTGATCGAGCTGGCGGCGCGTCACACCGTCGCGCGCATGCTCGAACGGGACGATTTCCACAAGCGCTACCGCGCGGGACGGCCGATCGCGGTACACGAGTTCCTCTACCCGCTGGTGCAGGGCTACGATTCGGTGGCGCTGCGCGCCGACGTGGAACTCGGCGGGACCGACCAGAAGTTCAACCTGCTGGTCGGCAGGGAGTTGCAGAAGTCCTACGGGCAGGAGCCGCAGGTGGTACTCACCATGCCGATCCTGGAGGGGCTGGACGGGGTGCAGAAGATGTCCAAGTCGCTCGGCAATTACATCGGGATCGCCGAGCCCGCGGGCGAGATGTTCGGGAAGTTGATGTCGATCTCCGATGTCCTGATGTGGCGCTATCTGGAACGGTTGAGCCTGCGTCCGACGGCCGAGATCGAGCGCTGGCGCGTGCAGGTGGAGGAGGGGCTCAACCCGCGCGACGTGAAGTTTCAGCTTGCGCTCGAGGTGGTGGGGCGCTTCCACGGCGCGCTCGCGGCGCGCCGCGCCAAGGAGACGTTCGTGGCCCGGTTCCAGCGCGGCGCGTTGCCGGAGGATCTGGCCGATGTGCGTGTCGAGGCCCCCGGGGGGGCGCTGCCGATCGCCAACCTGTTGAAGGACGCCGGCCTCGCGTCCAGCACCTCCGAGGCCTTGCGGCTGATCCGCCAGGGCGCGGTGCGCATCGACGGGGAGCGGTTGGCCGATCCGAAGCGCACGGTGGCCGCCGGTTCGACCCACGTTTACCAAGTCGGCAAGCGACGCGTGGCCCGGGTTTCGGTGGCGGCGATACCGGGCGCGGGCGGGCCTTGACGGGAACGAATGCGGGCGTATAATGCGCCCCTCGCTTGCAGGAATGCCGGATGGTTCGGCGGGGCGGGCGGCGCTGATCGGAACAGCGGTTATTGACGCTTACCGGAATCGTCGTATAATAGTTCGTCTCGCTTGGACGTTGTTTCCCGGCGCAGTTCTTTAACAATCCAGATCAGGCAATTTGTGTGGGCGCTCGCGTCGTGGGTTTGCGGTTGCAAGCTATTCGATGTGAGTGAACCTTGAGTTTAAGGTGATCTCTTCATCGTGCAGTATTGGTCGTCGCGAGACGGCCGGTAGTTTTAAAGTGAAGAGTTTGATCCTGGCTCAGATTGAACGCTGGCGGCATGCCTAACACATGCAAGTCGAACGGCAGCGCGGGGGAGCTTGCTCCCCTGGCGGCGAGTGGCGGACGGGTGAGTAACGCGCAGGAATCTACCCATGTAGTGGGGGACAACTCGGAGAAATCCGAGCTAATACCGCATACGCCCTTCGGGGGAAAGCGGGGGATCTTCGGACCTCGCGCTATTGGATGAGCCTACGTCCGATTAGCTTGTTGGTGGGGTAACGGCCTACCAAGGCGACGATCGGTAGCTGGTCTGAGAGGATGATCAGCCACACTGGGACTGAGACACGGCCCAGACTCCTACGGGAGGCAGCAGTGGGGAATATTGGACAATGGGGG
>CAZAQG010000024.1:6983-31010 GCA_964487445.1 uncultured Chromatiales bacterium | reverse complement strand
ACCTTTGTCGAATACTACCAGAGCCGCCTCCATACCGCGACCGCAGGCGCTGCGCCTTGCCTGGCATTGGGGGGCGTGCGAGAATGCCGCGCCTCCCTTGTACGTACCCGACTCCGCCTATGGCCGCTGAACTGCTCGACGGAAAAACGCTCGCCGCCGGAATCCGGCGCGAGGTCCGCGAGCGGGTCCTGGCGCGCGAGCAGGCCGGGTTGCGCCCGCCGGGACTGGCGGTCGTCCTGGTCGGCAACGACCCCGCCTCGGAAGTCTACGTGCGCAACAAGCGCCGTGCCTGTAAGGATGCAGGAGTGCTATCGCGGGCCCACACCCTATCGGCGGATACTTCCGAGGCGGCGCTTCTGGACCTCGTCGAACACCTGAACGACGACCCGCAGATCGACGGCATCCTGGTACAACTGCCGCTCCCGCGCCACATCGACGGCGCGTCGGTCATCGAGCGGATCCGGCCCGACAAGGACGTGGACGGCTTCCACCCGTACAACATCGGGCGCTTGGCGTTGCGCGTGCCGCTGCTGCGCCCGTGCACGCCGCGCGGAATCATGCTGCTCCTGGACCATACCGGTGAGGCGTACAAGGGACGTCACGCCGTGGTAGTGGGCGCCTCCAACATCGTCGGTCGTCCCATGACCCTGGAACTGCTGCTGGCGGGAGCCACGGTGACCACCTGCCACCGCTTCACCCGGGATCTGGAGCACCACGTCGCCGAGGCCGACATTCTGGTGGTCGCGGTGGGCAAGCCGGCGCTGGTGCGCGGGGCATGGATCAAGCCGGGCGCGACGGTGATCGACGTGGGCATGAACCGGCACGCCGACGGGCACCTGAGCGGAGACGTGGAATTCGACGCGGCGCGCGAGCGCGCCCGCTGGATCACCCCGGTGCCCGGCGGCGTGGGTCCGATGACCGTCGCCGTGCTGCTGCGCAACACGATGGAGGCCGCCGAGCGCGAGCGCTCGCCCTAGCGCGCCACCGGTCCCGCGGATCGCCCGGGAACCGGGGTTTCGGCGGCCGCGCCATCCGCCGCCATGAGGCGCGGCTCCGCGATCCAGTAACCCTGGGCATAGTCCACGCCCAACCCCCGCAGCGCGTTCAGGGCCGCCTCGTCCTCCACGAACTCCGCAATGGTGCGGATGCCCATGACGTGGCCGATGCGGTTGATCGCCTCCACCATCGCATAGTCGATCGGATCCTCGGCCATGTCGCGCACGAAGGCGCCGTCGATCTTGAGGTAGTCGACCGGGAGATGCTTCAGGTAACCGAAGGAACTCAGCCCGCTGCCGAAGTCATCGAGGGCGAACCGGCAACCCATGCCGTGCATTACGTTCATGAACCGCGTCGCATGCCCGAGATTGGCGATGGTCGCGGTCTCGGTGATTTCGAAGCACAGCCGCTGCGGTGCGACGCCGGACTCCCGAACCGTGTGCATCACGTATTCCAGGAACGCCTCGTCGCACACCGATTGTCCGGAGAGGTTGATCGCCCAGACGTCCTCGGAATCGCGCGCGGACTCCCCCGCCAACAGCCGGCAGGCGTTCGCAACCACCCACCGATCCACCGACGACATCAGACCGTAGCGCTCGGCGGCCGGGATGAAAGACATCGGCGGCAGCAATCCGCCGTCGCGATCGACGAGGCGCACGAGCAGCTCGCGGTACCCCGGCCGGGCATCGTCGGACAGGTCGGCGATGTCCTGGACAAAGAGTTGGAAACGCCCCTCCTGCAGGGCCCGGTTGATCCGCGAGACGAGGCGCATCTCGCCGCGGCGCTCCTGCAGCTCGTGGTCGTCGGTCTGATAGACGTGCACGCGATTGCGACCGCGCTCCTTGGCGGCGTAGCAGGCGACGTCCGCCGCGCTGAGCAGCTCCGCGACACTGCCCGATCCGGAATTGATGGCGACCACGCCGATGCTGGCCCCCACCTGGAAGCAGTACTCGCAGCGACTGAATCGGAACTCGCGGATCACGTTGCGCAACTCCTCGGCGACGGCATAGGCGCGCCGCGGGGTGCAACCATAGAGCAGCACACCGAACTCATCGCCGCCGAGCCGTGCGAGCATATCGCTCTCGCGCACCTTGGCGGCGAGCCGGGCGGCGAGCTGGCGCAGGAGTTCGTCGCCGGCGCCGTGCCCGCAAGTATCGTTGACCACCTTGAACTGATCGAGATCGAGATAGCACAAGGCGTGTTCGCGGCCCCCGGCGACGGCGTCCTGCAGCGCCTGCTCCAGCACGAGTTCGAACTGGCGGCGGTTGCACAATCCGGTGAGTGCGTCGTGCGAGGCATGGTAGGAGAGTTCGCGCTCGAGCTGGCGGGCGTAGGTCACGTCGTGGAACACCATAACCGCGCCGATCGTCCGCCCCTGCCGGTCATGGATGGGGGCCGCGGAGTCGGCGATCGGGAACGAGCGCCCGTCGGCGCACAACAACACGCTGTACGGCGGCAGTTCCACGATGCGATTCTCGCGCAACGCCTGCACGACGGGATGTGGAATCTCCTCCCCGGAGTGTTCTCCGACGATACGCATCAGCGATGCGATGGGGCGCCCGCCGATCTCCTCCGCGCGCCAGCCGGTGAGCCGCAGCGCTACCGGATTGAGGTAGTCGATGCGCCCCTCCCCGTCGGTGGTGATGACGGCGTCGCCGATGGAGTGCAGGGTCACCTCGGCGCGCTCCTTCTCCCGGAACAATGCCGCCTCGGACCGGCGCACCCGAGCTAGCGCCTCGCGCAGTTTCTCCTGCTGCATCAGCACATAATCGAGCGCGCGGTTGATGAATCGCGCGAGGAACCCGAACTCGTCGTTGCGCCGCTCGTCCAGACGCAGACCCGTCTCGCCCCGCGAGAAACGCCGAGCGGTCTCGACCATACGCAGGAACGGCCGACTCAACACCCGATCGAGTATCCACTTGAGGATCAGGCCCAGCAGCAGGAACGAAAGGGCCCCGACGATCAGCATCCGCTTGCGGGTGGCGGTGACGACGCGCTGGAGATTCGGCTCGTAGATCCGGATCTCCAGGGCCCGGCCGGTGGAGGGGTCGCGCACTTGGCGCGTGCGCAGCTCCAGCCCGGCCCCTGTGTTCCCGAGGCGCACCTGCCGGCCCCCGAGTTCCAGGTCCACGCCCCGCAGGCCGAGTTCGGCGCGCAGGCGCCGCGCTTCGCGCCGCACTGCGGGGAAAGGGGCCTCGGGGTGGGCACCCAGGAAGCCCTGCATCCGGTAGGCGAAACTGTCCGCCGAGGCTCGGTACTCCCAGGCGAGGTGGTTCTCCAGCCCACTCAGCGAGGTCAGGGCCATAGCCAACCCAACCAACAGACTGCCCCAGAAAACGATCCCGGAGATCTTGAGCGCGAGGCCGGGCTGCCGGCCCGCCCCCGCGGCGTGCGGCGAATCCGGGACGCGATTCATAGCGGCGGCGGGTACCGGAATCCCGCCCACTGCAACCCGATGAGCATCGGGCAGACGCCGCTCACACCCGCACCCAGGATCGCGAAGCCCATGAACCAGGGGAAGAACCAGAGCGCCGTCGGAAACACCTCGCAGGCGATCAAGAGCGTCGTACCCATCACCAACCGCCAAGCGCGCTCCGCCTCGAAGGAAAGGGGCGGGCCCACGGCGCGAACCGTCAGATCACAGGTACGGCACGGAGGCGCACGCCCCCGGTAGCGGATCCGCATCGTGAGCAGAGACAGCCGCCAGTTGGTCACCCCTTCGAAGAACAGCAGCCCGATCAGGACTCGCAGGGCCGCTTGCGAATCCAGATACAGGGTCCCCAGCAGGGCGATGGCGAACAAGAGGCGAAAATTGCGATCGGTCACGGGGCGCCTCCCTCGAACGGCGGCCGGATCCGTTTCGTATCGCAGGCCGCAGGTCGGGTCTTGTGTTGGGCAGCGGCCGTTGCTGAGGGAACTTTACCGGGGCACTCGTCAGTCGCGGCGCCAGGTGGTGCCTCCGGGGCCGTCCTCGAGGATCACACCCGCCTCCTGGAGACGATCGCGGACCCGGTCCGCCGCGGACCAATCGCGCCGCCCGCGCGCTGCGGCACGCTCGCGGATCAAGGCCTCGATCTCCGCGTCGTCCAAGGTATCGGCGGGCGCGCCCTGCTGGAGGACGCGATCCGGATCCCGCTGCAGCAGCCCGAGCACGCCGCCCAGTGCGCGCAGGCAGGCGCCCAAGCGCGCGGCCTCTTGGGTATCGGATACGCGCATCCGGTTGATCTCGCGCGCCAGACCGAAGAGCACCGCGATCGCCTCGGGTGTATTGAAGTCGTCCTCCATGGCGGCGTGGAAACGCGTTTCGAACGCACTGCAGCCCCCGGCGGTCGTGCTCGCCGGCAGCCCGCGCAGGGCGGTATACAGGCGCGCGAGCGCCAGGCGCGCGGCCTCCAATTGCTCTTCCCCGTAGTTCAGGGGACTGCGGTAGTGGCTGGTGAGCAGGAACAGGCGAACCACCTCCGCCGGGAAGCGCTCCAGGACCTCGCGAATCGTGAAGAAGTTGCCGAGTGACTTCGACATTTTCTCCTCGTTGACGCGCACGAAGCCGGCATGCATCCAGTAGTTGACGAACGGTTCACCGGTGGCCGCCTCGGACTGGGCGATCTCGTTCTCGTGATGCGGAAAGCGTAGGTCCTGACCGCCGCCGTGGATGTCGAAGTGCGGACCGAGACGCGCAGTGGACATGGCCGAACACTCGATGTGCCAGCCCGGGCGCCCCGGGCCCCAGGGGCTCTCCCAACTCGGTTCGCCCGGCTTGGCCGCCTTCCAGAGCACGAAGTCCAGGGGATCGTCCTTGGCCTCGCCGACCTCGACGCGGGCCCCGGCGCGCAGCCCATCGAGGCGCTCCCCGGAGAGCCGGCCGTAGTCCGGAAAGCGGCTCACGTCGTAGTAGACGTCGCCGTTTCCGCCGCGGTAGGCGTAGCCCCGCTCGAGCAGCGTCGCGATCATCGCCCGGATCTCGCCGATGTGGCCGGTGGCGCACGGCTCATGGTCCGGCGCCAGCACGCCGAGGGCGGCGGCGTCCTCACGCATCGCCTCGATATAGCGGTGCGTCAGCTCCGCGAACGCGACCCCGGCCTCGTGCGCCCGGCGGATGATCTTGTCGTCGATGTCGGTGATGTTGCGTACATACGTGACCCGGTAGCCCGCCGCACGCAGATAGCGCGCCACCACGTCGAAGACGACCAGGACCCGGGCGTGGCCGATGTGGCTGTAGTCATAGACGGTCATTCCGCACACGTACATGCGCACGCGCCCCGCTTCGATCGGGACGAACGGTTCCTTGCTCCGGGTCAGGCTGTTGTAGATGTGCAGCACGATGAAAGCCTCTTCAGGATGCGCACAGCGCAAGCGCCGTGCCGAGCCGGCGCCGCACGCCGTCAACGCCGATCAGTTCCCAGATCCGCGCCAGCTCCGGGCCGTGCGTCTCGCCGGTGAGCGCCGCGCGCAGCGGCAGCAGCAACGCACGCCCGCGTGCGCCGCACGCCCGGCCCAGGGCCTCGCGATACCCCTTGAATTCCACCGGTGCCGCGTCCAGCACATCGAGGGCGGTGCGGAAAAAACCCTCCCCGGCCGCGCAGATCGCCGCACGCGCCTCGTCGGCGGCCGGGAGGGCCGGGTCCGCGAACAGGCGCTGCGCCCAGTGCAGCGCGTCGGCGGGCAATTCGACGTTGTCGCGCACCGCCCCGGCGAACGCCAGGGTCCGCGACGCCGGCACTTGCTCCTCCAATGCCGCGCCCACCTGCGCGCGGCGCATCCAGTCCCACAGCGCGCCGGCCGGCAGGCGCGCGAGCGCCTCCTTCTGCCGGCGCCGCAACTGCGCCGGCTCGAAGCGCGCCGGTGCACGCCCGATCCGGACGGGATCGAAACCGCGCGCCAGGGCATCGAGATCGAGCAGCGCGTCATTCTCGTAGGTGTGGCCGAGCCGCGCCAAGTGGTTCACCACCGCGACCGGCAGGTAACCCGCCGCGCGCAACTCGCCCACGCCGGGCGCGCCGCGCCGCTTCGACAACGGGCGCCCCTGCGCATCGACCAGCAGCGGGAGATGGCCGTAGCGCGGCGCCGGCAGACCGAGGGCCTCGAGGATCAGGAGCTGGCGCGGCGTGTTGCTCAGGTGGTCCTCGCCGCGCAGCACGTGAGTGATCTCCATCAGCGCGTCGTCCACCGCGTTGCAGAAGAAGAACGCCGGCGTCCCGTCGGCGCGTCGGATGACGAAATCGCCGATCTCCCCGGTCGCGAAGCGCTGAGCGCCGCGCACCAGGTCATCGAACACCACCACGCTGCCCTCCGGCACCCGGAAGCGCAGCACCGGGTGCTGCCCGCTCTCCAACTGCCCGCGAACCTCGCGCGGCGTCAGTTCCGCGCAGGTGCCGGGATAGCGCGGCGCGCGCCCGGCGTGCCGCTGCGCGACGCGCCCCCGTTCCAGCTCCTGCGGCGTGCAGAAACACGGATAGGCGCGTCCCACCTCTTCCAGCCGCCGGTACTGCTCCCGATAGTGTGTGCCGCGCTCCGACTGGCGGTACGGGCCGAAGACCCCGCCGATGCCCGGGCCCTCCTGCCACTCCAGCCCCAGCCAGCGCAGATCCTCCTCGATACCGGCCTCGGCGTCCTCCCCGCCGCGCGTAGCATCGGTATCCTCGATGCGCAACACGAACACGCCGCCGGCACGGCGCGCGAGCAGCGCGTTGAACAACGCGGTGCGCACGTTGCCGGCATGCAGCGCCCCGGTCGGGCTCGGAGCGAAACGGGTCCTCACGGGCTGGGCGGTCATTCGTGGGCGATTACCAAGTCCCCTGCCGGAGGCGGGGAATCTGTCCGAGACGTTGTACGGCACGGCGCGCGGGCCGGCCGCGGGCGATCATGGTAGCGGAAAGGCCCGGACCGGCCAAATGCGCCTTTTGGAAGCCGGGCCGGGTATGATGGGCAATTCGCTCCCTCTGGAGGAACCCGCATGATCCGTCTTCACACCAACCATGGCACCATCGCCATCGAATTGGACCACAAGCGCGCGCCGGAGACGGCGGCGAACTTCGTCCGCTACGCACGCGAGGGATTCTACGAGGGCACCCTGCTCCATCGGGTGATCCGCGGGTTCATGGTCCAGGGCGGAGGACTGGAACCGGACATGCACACCAAGGACACCCACGCGCCGATCCGCAACGAGGCCGACAACGGTCTGAGCAACCGCACCGGGACGGTGGCCATGGCGCGCACTCAGGATCCGAATTCGGCCACCGCCCAGTTCTTCATCAACGTCGCCGACAACATCTTCCTGGACCATACCGCGCCGACCCCGGCCGGGTGGGGATACTGCGTATTCGGCCGCGTCATGGACGGCATGGACGTGGTCCGCGCCATAGAATCGGTCGCTACCGGCTCGCGTGCCGGCCATCAGGATGTCCCCACCGAGGACGTGGTGATCGAACACGTCGAAGTGGAAGGGGAACCGGAACCCGAAACCGGGGCCTGATCACCGCGCCATGCGGGAGACGCTGTTCCTCTCCGATCTGCACCTGGCCCCGGAGCGCCCCCGGATCACGGCGCTGTTCCTGGAGTTTCTGCGCACCCGGGCGGCTCGTTGCGACGCGCTCTACGTCCTCGGCGACCTGTTCGAGACCTGGGCCGGCGACGACGATCTCACGCCGGAGAACCGCGACATCCTCGACGCGCTGCAGCGATTGACGGTGACCGAAACCCCGGTCTACCTGATGCCCGGCAACCGTGACTTCCTGATGGGCGCGGACCTCGAGGCGCTTACCGGCTGCCGGTTGATCCCGGATCCCACGCCCCTCGATCTGTACGGAACGCGCGTGCTGCTCCTGCACGGCGACACCCTCTGTACCGACGACGAGGCCTACATCGCCTGGCGCGCGACGGTGCGCAACGACCGCTGGATCCGCGAGTTCCTGGCGCGCCCGATCGAAGAACGCCGAGCCCTCGTCCAGGCGGCGCGCGCACAGAGCCGCGCGGCGACCGGCGCCAAACCCGGGGAGGTCATGGACGTGAACGCCGGTGAAGTGGAGCGGGTGATGCGCGCACACGGGGTGCGCACGATGATCCACGGCCACACGCACCGCCCCGACGTCCATCGCTTCACCCTGGACGGGGAGCCGGCGACCCGGATCGTGCTCGGGGACTGGTACCGCGAGGGGCACGTGCTCTCGGCGGGCACCGGGGGCTTCACTCCCGAGACCCTGCCGCTCCCCGGGAGCGGGTCCAAGTAATCTGCGCATAGCGGGCGCGCGAGAAATCAAGGACCGATTACCCCCGTAGGGTCGGACTCGCCCTGCCGTTCTGTGGAACCACGTACCGGCGGCATCGGAATCCCCGACGTTGCCGGCGGGGCGAGCCCCGCCCTACAGGCGCCTACGGAATTGGAGGTTCAGGGTAGGGTCGGGCTCGCCCGACCGACACCGCCGGAGAGGGGCCGATTCCCCGCCGGCCCGCGCTTCCAGCCGATGAACAGGTCCATGACATTGGTGCCGGTCGGCCCGGTCTGGATCAGATCCCCGGTCGCCTCCAGGAACGATCCCGCATCGGCACCCGCGAGGCAGCGCACCGGATCGTAGCCGGCCGACACCCCTCGCGCCACCGTGCCACCGTCGACCAGGGCACCGGCGTCCTCGCCGGGGCCGTCACTGCCGTCGGTCGACGCGGCCAGAAACACCACCCCCTCCTCGCCTTGCAGTTCCAGCGCCGCAGCGAGTGCAAGCGACTGACAGCGCCCGCCGCGCCCCGGATGGGGCGGGAGCACCGGCGTGGGTTCACCGCCCCGGATGTGGAAGCCCGGCGCGCCGGTCCGCAGCCGCCTTGCGAGCGCGCGCCCGGCCTCGCACGGGTCGCCGGCGACGAATTCGGAGTATCGGTGGACCGGCGCGCCGAGCCCGCGCACCGCCGTCGCGGCGGCCTCCAGGGCATCGGCGAGCCGCGCCACCACGCGCACCTCCAGCCCCTCGCAGGCCGAGTCGTGTGGAAGCGGCGCGGGCGGTGCACGAGCCGCCAGGGCATGCACCCACGCCGGAGCCGCACTCGGCAGCGGGCCCTCACAGGCACCCGGAGCGGCCAGCCCGGAACCGATCACCGCGGGGTCGTCGCCGCGCACATCGGAGATCAGCAGTGCCGACGCGGCGCGCGCGCCCAGACGCACCGCCAGGCGCCCGCCCTTGATCGTCGAGACCGCACAGCGCACCCGGTTCATGCACCGGATGTCCAGACCGCTACCGAGCAGCCAATGGTTCAGGCGGGCCAGATCGGCCAACGTCACACCGGCGGGCGGGCGCTCGACGAGGCTCGATGCCCCGCCGGAGATCAGCAGCAACGGCCAATGGCCTGCGGGGACGGCCTCGAGGAACTCGAGCAGCGCGCGCCCGGCGGCCAGGCTGTCTGTGTCGGGCACGGGGTGGCCGGCCTCCAGGCAGCGCACACCGGGCCGACGACCCAGCACCGGATCGCCGTAGCCGTGCCGGGTAATAACCAGGGCGGCGCGCACCCCATGCCGGAGCGCTTCGAAGGCGCCTTCGGTCATCGCGCAGGCGGCCTTGCCCACCGCCGCCACATGGACCGGGCGCGGCGGCGGTCGGCGCTCCAGGGCGGCGCGCACGCGGGCTCCCCCATGCACCGCCGCCAACGCCTCCCGGTAAACCGAAAGCACCTGCCGGCGTTCGGCGTCGAGGCGGGCACCCCGGGACACGTGCGGCCCTCAGCCGAGCGCCGCGAGTCCGCGATCCAGGTCCGCCTCGAGGTCCTCGACCGCCTCGAGCCCCACCGACAGGCGGAGCAGGCCGTCGCCGATACCCGCCTCGGCCCGGGCCTCGGCGCCCACCCGCGCGTGCGTGGTGCTTGCCGGATGCGTGATGGTGGTCTTGGTATCCCCGAGGTTGGCGGTGATCGAAATCAGGCGCGTGCGATCGACCACGGTCCACGCCGCCGCCTGAGCGCCGACCACTTCGAAGGAGACGATCCCGCCGGGGGCGGACTGCTGGCGGCACGCGAGTTCGTGCTGCGGGTGCGAGGCAAGCCCCGGATAGTGCACGCGGTGCACGCGCGGATGCCCTTCCAGCCAACGTGCCAGATCGAGGGCGTTGGCACTGTGCGCGCGCATCCGCAGGGCCAGGGTCTCCAACCCCTTGAGGAACACCCAGGCGTTGAACGGGCTCATGCTCGGGCCCGCGGTGCGCAGGAATCCGAACACCTCCTTGCCGACCAGTTCCTGCGACCCCACCACGGCGCCGCCCATGCAACGCCCCTGCCCGTCGAGATACTTGGTCGCCGAGTGGATCACCAAGTCCGCCCCCAGCGCCAGGGGCCGCTGCAGTGCCGGGGTGCAGAAGCAGTTGTCGACCGCGAGCAGCGCGCCGTGCCGGTGTGCGAGGTCGGCGAGCACGGCGAGGTCGGCGACCTCGGTGAGCGGGTTGGACGGGGTCTCCAGGAACAGCAGCCGCGTCGCGGGCCGAAGCGCCCGCTCCCAGGCCCCCGGATCGGTCAGCGCCACGTAGTCGACCGCCACCCCGAACCGCTGCAAGTAGGTGTTGAAGAGACTCGTGGTGCTCCCGAAGACGCTGCGCGAGGAGACCACGTGGTCTCCGGCCTTGAGCAGGCCCATACAGGTGGACAGGATCGCCGCCATGCCCGAGGCGGTGGCGACGGCGCACTCACCGCCCTCGAGGGCCGCGAGGCGGCGCTCGAAGGTGCGCACGGTCGGGTTGGTGAAGCGCGAGTAGATGTTGCCCGGGGCGGCGCCCGAGAAGCGCGCCGCCGCCTCGGCCGCGCTCGCGAACACGAAACTGGAGGTGGGGAAAATCGGCTCGGAGTGCTCGCCCTCGTCGGTGCGCACCTGCCCGGCGCGTACCGCCAGGGTCTCGAACCGGTAGTCCTCCGACTGGTCTGAGTCCATCCCGCGGATTCTCCTCATCGACGGCCTGCGCCGGCCCGGAACACGGAGGAAACGGCGCAGACGCGGGCGCAAAAAAACCCGCTCCGCACGGCAACGAAAGCAGGCCGACCCGCTTTAGCTGCATTTGTTACGCGCCCGCAAGCTGAATCAAATCGGCGCGACAGCCGAAATCCTAGTCCCGCGACGCCGCGCCTGTCAACGAGTGCGGCGCGACACACCCGTCGGCGCGCCGAACGCTTGCGCTGCTTCTGGCCAAGTATTAGGCAAAGGGCGTCCCCAGTGCGCTGGTAGAACTCGCCGGGTCGACTTCGAACCGATTCACCACGTCGGGACGCCCACCGCCTCCCGCAACGCCGCCTTGTCCTCCGCCTCCAGGATCCGCAGGAAGATCGCCTTCATCGGCCCACATTGTGCTGGATCGGCCGCACCCCGCCCTTGCGACCGAGACCATAGCCGACGCGAAAGACATCGGGGATGTTCACTCGCCCGTCTCGCATACGAAGAAAGACACCAAGCTCCTCGAGGTCTCGGCGTAGCCCCTCGGGGCCCTCGTCCAGGTGCGCCGGCGGCAGGCGCTCTTGCCTTTGTTTGACCCGCGTTTCCAACCGATCGAGGAACTCACCCTCGTGCCAAATCTGCGCCAGTTCCTCGAAGTCGCACGGCACGACCTTGCCCTTGAGCGGTTCCATCAGCACATCGACCCACGGGTAGTCCTCGCGCATCTCATTTACACGAATCTTCGATGCCGCCTGCACGCCCCGCTTGATGCTCTCGTAGTGGAGTGGCCACTCGTGATCCGAATAGCGTTGGACGCTGTCCTCGGCGGCCCTACGCAGCGCCGCCAGGAAGGAGCGTGGACTCACCTTGCCCTGGGCGTCGGCGAGGTGGTTCGGAACCCAGGTGTACGGGTAGCCACGGCGCGAACCCTTGCCCATCCACGGCCCTGCGATGGCGTGGAAGACCCGGCGCTGAAGATCACCATTGCGGCGCAGCTCGTTCGGTGGCATCCGGACAGTCTCTCCACGAACGTCCTCGGAACTCCAGCGCCCTCCGAAAACCGAGTTCAGCTCCCGCCGGAAGCCCTCGCCCGCTTCATCGTGAGCATTGCCCAGGTACTGCCACAGCAGGTTGTAGAGTTCTGGGTCGGGCCAAGTCAGCTCGACGCATTCCGCGAGGATCTTCGAGGCGTCGGGAAAGCTCGCGACCGCTCGCTCGTCGAGTTGATCGGTCCGGAGAAAGCACTTGGCGCGGAGTCGGCGGTAGCGGCGCAGGTCGAGAATCGCCTGAAGCAGGCCGCGAATCAGGGCCTTCATGGTCGGCCAGTCCGACGCGCTGCCGTCCAGTGCATCGAAGAGGATGAGCCAGTGACCGTCCTTCTCGTCCAGTTCCTGATCCCGATGATAGAGCAGGTTGTCCATCGCCTCGGGCTGCGCCGCGACGTAGGCAACGCGATCGGGCCAGTCGGCGCATCCGCGCAAGGCGTGATCCGATGGTGCAAGGGCGTGCAGGATGACGGTGCGCCAGATGAGGCGGGGGTCGTGGCCTTGGGTAAGGAGGTGACCCAGTACATCCCTCCCCGGGTAGGCCCCCGGGTCTGGACGCTCACCGAAGCCGACCGTGACCTGCACCTCCTCAGTGAGGCCGGATCGTTTGGCGAGGCGGTGCACAAGCAGACGGTGTTCGGGCTGCTGCAGCGCCGCCCACCAGAAGCTCTTGCCGGCGCCGCGCATGCCAACCACAAGCATGACATCGAGATTCAACGCCTTCTCATGAGAGGCTGGCAGGTAAGTAAAGCGCAGCTCGGGGACCGCGCCGTGGAGGGATGTGCCCTCTGGTAGGCTCTCCAACATCGCCTCGCATGCCGAGGGCAGGTGTGGCTCTTCCGGTCTCATATACCCTCCAGCGGCGGCAACAACTCCTGGAGGCTGTCCAGGAAGGAACCGTAGGTCGCCTCCACGAGTTGGGGGTCGAGGGAGACGAGGTTGCTGAGGGAGGCAAAACCCCGGCTCCAGTGGGTGAGCAACGGCGCGTGCGGTCCGGCGGCATCAGCGAGATCATAGCTGAAGCTGTCCAGATCGCCTTCACCTACCTCGTCGTAGAGGTGCTCGCGAAAGAGGTCCCAGGATGCCTCGCGGAACGCCGAGAGGTACTCGGCCCGCCCCGTCTCCGGGACCATGGAGGCCACTACCTTGAGGCGCTCCCGGATGGTGCGAGCCGCATCGTGGCGCTGCCAGTGCTCGAAGAGCAAGCGGTAGCCGCGCCACGTCTGGTCCGAGCCCACGGCGAAGAGGAGGACCTGGGCATCGACATCCGTCACCACGGCCGAGGCCACGTCGTGAAGACCGGAGCGGCTGTCGAGTAGCACCACGTCGGGCCGATACCGTGCTTCGAGCGCTTCCAGAAGGCGCAGGAGGCGGAGCGGCCAGCTTCCATCATCCGTCCGCCCTGTCGACGGCGGCAGGTCGAGATAGCAGCGACCCAGCTTGGCAATGTACTCGCCCCCTGCGCCACCGTGGCTCGGGACCAGCCACACGTCGCCGGGCAGATCCGTGGCCACGGGGCTCCGGACAGCCATATCCTCGAGGATCTCGTCCGCTTGTCCCACGAGGTCCTCCACGAACCAGTCGACGATACCGAAGCGTGGAAGGATCCCTTGCGGCAGCAGGGCCGAGGAAAGACCAGGCGCCTCGAGGTCGAGATCGAGGACCAGGACGTTCCGGCCCTCTTGCGCCAGCCGCCACGCAGCGACGGCAGCCGCGGTGCTGCGCCCGACGCCGCCCTTGATGGAGTAGAAGGTCAGACGCGCGGGGTGTTGTGGAAGGTTCGCCGGCGCCGTCACCTCGGCCCACGAGGTACCAGTAAGCTGGCGGTCGATGAGGCGGGCGTCGAGCCCCTCAACCGCGAGATCGATACCACACCCAGTCTCCAGATCGGCGGATTCGGCAAGCTCGTCGACATAGAGAAAGGTTTGCTCGGGCGGATAGGCGTGGCGTCCGAGGCGATCCTGCAGGTTGCGGGCAAGCCCTTCGAGGGCCTGCGCCAGGGGGGCGGACTCGGGGCGCGTGGGCGCAACCAGACGCACCCTGCCCCAGAGATCCCGTACCACGGTGAGCTTCCCGATGCCCTGCAGATTGGACTGAGACTGTTGTAGGGCCTCGCAGACTTCGCTGAGGATCGTGTCGAAGGTGGGCGGCGATTTCATCGGAGACTCCCATCCAATCTCGCACGGTCGAGGATCCGACGTACACCGTGGGCTGCAGCACGGTGGGGGGTAACGCGCCCCGCCGAGAACTCGCAGCGCGCGGCGTAACGCTGGGCCGCATCCCAATCAGCGAAGGGGGTTCCCGCCGGCAACACCCCGCTGTATCGCCCCTCGCTGCGACCCGCCGCAAAAGACTCGAACACCGACCAGATGTGATTGATGTGACGCCTATGCCTGTGGTCGGCTGGAGATCCATCATCAGGCCTCGCCGCCATACCCAGCAGACCATGACGGCCTTGAGGGCACACTCTGCTGCCACACCATACAGGTGGTCGGCGTTGGCCCACCGCTCATTGCTGCGGAGCAACTCCGCATCCTCCCAGTGCCGGGTAGCGGCATCCCCGAAGTCTGTTTTCATTCTGTACCTCCCGACAATACGCCGCCGCGCCAAGGGCCGCGGCATCAGGAGGCGTTGTGCAGCTCGATCACCGGGTTGTCCCGGGAGTGATCGGCTTCCTCCTCCTCCGAGTGCCGGCGCCGCTGCTTGGCCGCGTCACTGCGCCGGCGCTCGAGCCGGGCGAGATAGCGTTGGTCCACGTCTCCGGTCACGTACTCGCCGGTGAAGATCGAGGTATCGAAGCGTTCCAGCCTGTGGTTGCCTCGGCGCACCGCGTCGATGAGGTCCGGGAGGTCCTGATAGATCAACCAGTCGGCCTTGATCTCGCGCGCGACCTGCTCCTCGGTGCGCCCGTGGGCGATGAGTTCGCCGGCCGCCGGCATGTCGATGCCGTACACGTTCGGGTAGCGCACCGGCGGCGCCGCTGAGGCGAAATAGACCTTGCGCGCACCCGCCTCGCGCGCCATCTGGATGATCTGCTGGGACGTGGTGCCGCGCACGATCGAATCGTCCACCAATAGTACGTTCTTGCCCTCGAACTCGAGCCCGATGGCGTTGAGCTTCTGGCGCACCGAGCGCTTGCGCTGCTTCTGGCCGGGCATGATGAAGGTGCGCGGGATGTAGCGGTTCTTGATCAGGCCCTCGCGGTATTTCACGCCGAGGCGGTACGCCAGCGGCAGCGCCGCGGTCCGGCTGGTGTCGGGGATCGGAATGACCACGTCGATGTCGTGCTCCGGACGCTCGCGCAAGATCTTGTCGGCGAGTTTCTCGCCCATGCGCAATCGCGCCTTGTAGACGGAGACGTCGTCGATGATCGAATCGGGGCGCGACAGATACACGTATTCGAAGATGCACGGCGAATAGGCCGCGTGCTCGGCACACACCCGGGTATGCATCCGCCCGTCGGAGGCGAAGAACACCGCCTCGCCCGGTTCGACGTCGCGCACAAGCTCGAAACCGAGGATGTCCAAGGCGACGCTCTCCGAGGCGATCATGTATTCCGTACCGCGGGCGGTCTCGCGCGCACCGAACACCAGCGGCCGGATCCCGTAGGGGTCGCGGAAACCCATGATACCGTAGCCCGGGATCATGGCGACGGCCGCATAGGCGCCCTGGCAACGACGGTGCACGCCAGCCACCGCCTGGAAGAGATCCTCCTCGTCGATACGCAGCCTGCCGCGGCGCTGCAATTCGTGCGCGAAGACGTTGAGCAGAATCTCGGAGTCGGAGTCGGTATTGATGTGACGCAGATCTTCGCGGAACAGATCGCGCTTGAGGTCGTCGGCGTTGGTCAGGTTGCCGTTGTGGGCGAGTGCGATGCCGTACGGAGAGTTCACGTAGAACGGCTGGGCCTCGGCGGAACTCGCGCAGCCCGCGGTGGGATAGCGCACGTGGCCGATGCCCAGGTTGCCGGGCAGGCGGATCATGTGGCGGGTGCGGAAGATGTCCCGCACCAGTCCGTTGTCCTTGCGCAGGAACAACCGCCCGCGATCGCAGGTCATGATGCCCGCCGCATCCTGACCACGGTGTTGCAGTACCGTCAGGCCGTCGAACAGGGCCTGGTTGACCGGGCCCCGGGCCATGATGCCGATGATCCCGCACATGGGCGCCTCACCTCGCGTGATTCACGGTACGTGACGCCGCGCGGGCGCACGCGCCGCTCAATGGAAGACGAAGTTCGCCGCAACCCCCGAGGGCAGCAGCCCGCGCAGCCAGAACGCCAGGGTCTGGAAATGCCCCAGCAGCAGGGACTCATGCCACCAGGGGTCCTTGGGCGCGGAGGTCAACCCGGCGAGCAACACCAGCACCGCTACCAGAGCGACCCCACGCGCCAGGCCGAACACCACGCCGATCAGCCGATCGACCCCGGTAAGACCGCTGCCCTTTATCAATTGCGCGGCAAGGTAGCTCATCAGGGCCCCCAGCAGCAGTGTGACGAGGAACAGCGCCGCGAACGCCACCGCAATCCGGACCGTCGGCGAGGCGATGAGACCGGTGAAGAAGCGCGCGAGACCATAGGAAAAAGTCAGGGCCACCCAGAACGCCACGATCCACGCCGCCAGCGACAGCGCCTCGCGCAGGAACCCGCGGACCAAGCCGACCGCCGCCGAGAGTGCGATGATCGCCACAATGGCGTAGTCGACCCACGTCATCGCGGACACGATCTGCACCACGATGCCGGTCGACCCGGTCCGGATCGCGACCGGGATCGGAGGGGGCCGCCGCCACGGGGCCTGTGCAGAGGGTCCAGCACGATCGGGCAAACTCCCCTCGAAGGCCGGCTCCGGGCGCAAGCGCCTTCGTCGGAAATCATACCAGACGGGCGCGACCGGGGAAACGACGCCGCTTCCGGCAGCGGCCGCGCACCGACCCTGGAATCCGTCATTCCGTGCCCCACCCGCCGGTCCTCGAAGGACTCGCGAGAATCGCTTCCCGAATACTCATGGATAGGTGAGGACGATGCCGTGCAGGTTCCGGGTCTGTTGCAGGCGCCTGCGTAATGCCTCGGCGCGGTCCCGATCCAACTCCGGCCCCACCCGGACACGGAACACCGGCTTGCCGTTCACCCGCACCCGCTCCACAAAGGCCTTGAACCCGGCCCTGCGCAACCGATCACGCAGCGCCACGGCGTTCGACTCACGGCTCAGGCTGGCAAGTTGCACCACCCAGGCGTGCAGCCCCGACGCCGCCGGCGGGTGCTGCGCGGGCGTCGGCACAGTACCCGAGGTCGCACGGGGAGTCCTACCGGGGGTTGCGCCGGGACTCGCGTTGCGGGAGGCACTGGAAACCGCACCGCCCGCACCGCGCGTCGGTGCCTGCGGCGCCTTGGCCACCACCGGTGTCCGGGTCCCGGCGCCCGGCGCCTTTCGATGCACCGATACCGGTTTCGCCGGTACGGGCGATTCCGGAGTTGCGCCCGACGGACCACCGACGATAAGCGGACCGGCCGGGGCCGGCGGCGTCCCCCGCGCCGGCCCCGTGGTGCCACGGGGCGGGGCGAGGGCCCAGTCGGGCTTCGGCGGAATCGACGGGCCACCGAACAGGCTCTCGCCCTTGCCCGGCCCGTGCAGGATCATCGGGAGGAAGATCACCGCCAGGGCGACCAAGGCCGCCCCACCGATCAGGCGTTGTTTGAGGGGTCGTTCCATCGCTGTGCCGCGCGCCGCAACGTAATCGCCCGTGTTCCCCGAACGGACCCTCACCTTACAACGAAAACCGATGGCCGCGAAGGGGGGTTCAAGGGGTCGGCTTGGTATCCAGGTGACGCAGGGCCGCCTCCACCGTGCGAAACGAGCCGAACACCACAATGCGATCGCCCGGGCGCGCCTGCGCATCGGCATGGGCCAACGCCTCGGCGACGCTCGGGTGGACGGACAAGGGCGCATGGACCGGCGCGGCCCGGATCCGCGCCGCGAACTCCGCCGCCGGCAGGGTCCGCGGGCCGTCGAGGCCCGCCGCCAGCCAGCGGTCCACCACGCAGTCCACCGCCGCCGCGACCGCCTCGATCTCCTTGTCGGACAGCAGCGCCACCACCGCCAGGGTACGCCCCCGGCACGGGCGACGCGCCAAATTGGAGGCCAGCGACCGCGCCGCCTGCGGATTGTGCGCCACGTCCAGGATGTACTCCACCGGCCCCGGGATCACCTGGAAACGGCCCGGCAGACACACCGCCTGCAGGCCGCGACGCACCGCGTCCTGCGTCACCGGAAACCGCTCGGCGAGCAGTTCCAGCGTCATCAGAACGGCGGCGGCGTTGCGCACCTGGAACTCGCCCTGCAGGGCGGGCGGCGGGAGGGCGCGGCGCCGACGCGCGCCGCATTCCCATTCCCAGCCCCCGGCGCCGTCGAGCCGAAGATCGAACTCGCGCCCGATCCGATAGAGCGGCGTTCCCAGACGCGCCGCGTACCGCACCAGGGACTCGGGTGGCTCGGGATCCGCACACACCGCCGGGCGGCCGGAACGGAAGATGCCGGCCTTCTCGCGCGCGATGCTCTCGCGGTCCGGGCCCAGCCAGTCGCGATGGTCGATGCCCAAGGCCGCGACCAACGCAACCTCCGCGTCGACCACGTTGGTGGCGTCCAGGCGCCCGCCCATGCCGACCTCGAGCAACGCGAGGTCGACGCGCGCCGCACGGAACCGATCGAGCGCGGCGAGCGTGCCGAATTCGAAATAGGTCAACGCCGTGTCGCCGCGCGCGTCGTCGATGCGCGCGAACGCACGGCACAGTTGCGTGTCGTCGAGCGCCGCGCCGGCCACGCGCACCCGCTCGTTGTAGCGCAGCAAATGCGGCGAGGTATAGGCGCCGACCCGGTAGCCGGCGGCGGACAGCACCGCCTCGAGCAGCGCCACGCACGAGCCCTTGCCGTTGGTGCCGGCGACCGTGACCACCGGAAACGGCGGACGATCCAGCCCCAGCGCCCCGGCGACCCGACCGACACGATCCAGGCTCAGGTCGATCTTGCGCGGGTGCAGCGAGTCCTGCCAAACGAGCCACTCGTCGAGGGCCTCGAAACGCATGGCGAAAACGGATCGCGCGCGCTCAGGCGAGCGGTCGCCGCGTGAACTGGCCGAGCAGCGAGGCGACCGTGTCGCGCAATTCGTGGCGGTGCACGATCAGGTCGATGGCGCCGTGCTCGAGCAGGAACTCGCTGCGCTGGAAGCCTTCGGGCAGCGTCTCGCGCACGGTCTGCTCGATCACGCGCGGCCCGGCGAAGCCGATGAGCGCGCGCGGCTCGGCGATCAGCACGTCCCCGAGGGTGGCGAGGCTCGCCGAAACCCCGCCCATGGTAGGATCCGTGAGCACCGAAACGTACGGAATCCCTTGTTCGGCCAGCCGCGCCAACGCGGCCGCCGTCTTGGCCATCTGCATCAGCGAGAACAGCGCCTCCTGCATACGCGCCCCGCCGCTGGCCGAGAAGCACACCAGCGGGATCCCGCGCTCGCGGCACAGGTCCACGCCGCGCACGAAGCGCTCGCCCACCACCGCGCCCATGGACCCCCCCATGAAGGCGAACTCGAAGGCCGCGGCCACCACCGGCATGCCGCTGAGCGCCCCCTCCATCACCACCAATGCGTCCTTCTCGCCGGTGGTCTTCTGGGCCTGAGCCAAGCGGTCGCGATAACGCTTGCTGTCGCGAAACTTGAGCGTGTCCACGGGCTCCAGACCCACGCCGATCTCGCGGCGCGGCTCGGGATCCAGGAATCGTTCCAGACGCAGCCGTGCGCCGATGCGCATGTGGTGGCCGCATTTCGGACACACGTCCAGTTCCCGTTCCAGTTCCGCGCGATACAGGATCGCGCTGCACACCTCGCACTTGGTCCACAGACCCTCGGGCACGGTGCGCTTGCTGCCCCCCTCAGTCCGGATCCGCGACGGCACCAATTTTCTGAACCAGTTCATCTGTTCCTGCGCATGTATACCAAGGTGCCGTGATCCTGTCCCTCTCCCCCTGCATGCGCAGGGGGAGAGGGACCGCCCGGCCCGGCGTCGAGACGATCATTCAGGGCTTCCCCGGTGCGGCGCAAAGCAGGCGGACGACGCCTCCTTCGCCTCGCCCCGGCAAAGCAGGTCGATTACCGCGCGTCCGCTCGGCCCTTCGTCGCAACGACCGGATCGCGAACCCGGTCCATGGCGCGTCGCATGTCGGCAAGCAACGCGGAGACCTCGCGCGCCGCCCCCTGCGGATCGCCGGCGTGGCTTCCGACGCGACGGACCAAGGCGCTACCGACCACCACCGCGTCGGCGAGCGCCGCGATCCGCGCCGCGTCGGCGGCATCGCGGATCCCGAAACCGACGCCCACCGGCAGATCCGAGACCGCCCGGATCTCGCGCAGTTTGTGCGCCACGGCGTCCACGTCCAGATTCGCCGCGCCCGTCACCCCCTTCAGGGAGACGTAGTATACGAAGCCGCGGGCCGACGCGCAGATCCGAGAGATCCGCGCGGGCGAGGTGGTCGGGGCGATCAGGAAGATCGGATCGAGGCCCTGCTCCGCCAGTCCTTGCTCCAACGCCGCCGACTCCTCGGGCGGCATGTCCACGGTCAGCACGCCGTCGGCGCCGGCCTGCGCCGCCGCCGCGGCGAAGCGCCCGTAGCCCATCGCCTCCACCGGATTGAGGTAACCCATCAGGACGACCGGCGTGGCCGGGTCGGTCTCGCGGAAGCGCGCCACCATCTCCAGCACGCGGGCGAGGGTCGTATGATGCGCGAGGGCGCGCTCGCAGGCCGCCTGGATCACGGGGCCGTCGGCCATGGGGTCGGAGAACGGGACGCCCAACTCGATGAGGTCGGCGCCGGCCGCGACTGCGGCGTGCATCACCGGCACGGTAGTCTCCGGATCCGGGTCGCCCGCGGTGAAATACGGGATCAGCGCGCAACGCCCGTCGCGCCGCAGCCTTGCGAACATCCCGGCGATGCGGCTCATACGCGGATGCCCTCGTGCGCCGCCACCGTGTGGATGTCCTTGTCGCCGCGCCCCGAGAGGTTGACGATGAGCACCGCGTCGCGCCCCAGCTCGACGGCGAGCCGGGCGGCGTAGGCGAGTGCGTGGCTGGATTCCAGGGCCGGCAGGATCCCCTCCGCGCGCGTGAGATCGTGGAACGCGCCGAGCGCCTCGCCGTCGGTGACCGCGACATAGCGCGCGCGCCCGCTGTCCTTGAGCCACGCATGTTCCGGCCCGACCCCCGGATAGTCGAGTCCCGCCGAGATCGAATGCGTGGGCAGGATCTCGCCGTCGGCGTCTTCCATCAGATAGGTCCGGTTGCCGTGCAACACCCCGACCCGCCCGCGGTTGAGCGGTGCGGCATGGCGCCCGGTATCGAGCCCTTCGCCCGCCGCCTCGACGCCGTAGAGGGCCACGTCCCGATCCTCGAGGAACGGCGCAAACAGCCCGATGGCGTTCGATCCGCCGCCGACGCAGGCGACCAAGGCGTCCGGTAGGCGTCCGGCCTGCTCCAGGATCTGGGCGCGCGCCTCGCGGCCGATCACCGCCTGGAAATCCCGCACCATCGCCGGGTAGGGGTGCGGGCCGGCCACCGTGCCGATGATGTAGAAGGTGTCGTCGACGTGGGTCACCCAATCGCGCATCGCCTCGTTCATGGCGTCCTTGAGGGTCCGCGAGCCGGAATTCACCTCGACCACCTCGGCACCCAGCAAACGCATTCGATAGACGTTGATCGACTGGCGTCGGATGTCCTCGGCGCCCATGTAGACCACGCAACGCATGCCGAAGCGCGCCGCGACCGTAGCGGTGGCGACGCCGTGCTGACCGGCACCGGTCTCGGCGATGACCCGCATCTTGCCCATGTGGCGCGCCAGCAGGGCTTGGCCGACGGTGTTGTTGATCTTGTGCGCGCCGGTGTGGTTGAGATCTTCGCGTTTGAGGAAGATCCGCGCCCCGCCCACCGCCGCGCTCCAGCGCCGCGCGAAATACAGCGGCGAGGGACGCCCGACGTAGTGCGCCAAGTCGCGGTCATACTCGGCGAGAAACTCCGCATCGGTGCGCAACGCCTCGTAGGTCGTGCGCAGCGCCTCCAACGCCCCCATGAGGGTCTCGGCCACGAAGCGTCCGCCGTAGGGACCGAAATGCCCGTCGGCGTCCGGCAGCGCGCTAGCGGGGATGGTGGACCGGGTCTTTGCCTGCGTCGACACTGTGCACACCTCGCACGAACGCGGCCATGCGCGCCGCGTCTTTGATGCCCTTGGCGGATTCCACGCCGCTACTCACGTCGACCGCGTAGGGGCGCACCGCGCGGATCGCCTCCGCGACGTTCTCCGGACCCAGGCCGCCGGCGAGGATCAGCGGGCGGTTCAACCCCTCCGGCACCCCTCGCCAGTCGAACGTGCGACCGGTGCCGCCGCTGCGCCCGTCCACTTCGGTGTCGAGCAGGATACCTACGGCGTCCGGGTACTCGGCCGCCCGGGCGGCGATGTCCGAGCCGGCCCCCGCGGCCAGTGCCTTGATATAAGGGCGCCCGAATCCGCGACAGCGCGTCGCCGGCTCGCGACCATGGAACTGAAGCAGATCCAGCGGCAGCGCCGCGAGCACGGCCTCCACCCGGCCCTGCGGCGGATCCACGAACAGTCCCACGACCGTCACGAACGGCGGGAGAGCGCGGACGATCTCGGCGGCGCGACGCAGATCCACGACGCGCGGACTGCCCGGGTGAAACACCAGTCCGATGGCGTCGACCCCGAGGCGCGCAGCCTCGCCCGCGTCCTCGGGTCGAGTGATGCCGCAGATTTTAACCCGGGTGCGCACCGGTGGCCACCACGACGCCGCCTTTCCCGAACACAGACTACCAGAATTCGCGCCCCGTCAGCCGAACACCGGCAGACTCGCGGGGCACTCCAGGCCGAAGGACGCCGGATAGTTCACCTGAACCAGATATAAGCCGGCCGCGGGCGCGGTGACGCCGCCCAGTGTGCGGTCACGCGCCTCCAGCACTTCGCGGGCCCAGTGCGGCGGATGCTCGCCGCGGGCGATCGCAACCAGGACCCCGGCGAGGTTGCGCACCATGTGGTGCAGAAAGGCGTTGGCCACCACGTCGATATACAGGAGTTCCCCCACGCGTTGCACTTCCAGGCAATGCACCGTACGCACCGGGTGGCGGGCCTGGCAGGCGAGGGCGCGATACGAGGTGAAATCGTGTTTCCCGGCCAAGTGCACGGCCGCCTCGCGCGCGCGATCCACATGCAGTGGGCGGTACACCCACCACACCCGGCCGCGCAACAGTGCCGGGCGGGTAACGCGGTTGAGGATCACATAGCGGTAGCGGCGCCTGACGGCGGAGAATCGCGCATGGAACCGCGGGTCCACCGCCCGCGCCCAGCACACCGCGACCTCCGGGGGCAGGTGCACGTTGGCACCCAGGACCCAGGCGCGCTCCGGACGCACCACCTCGGTGTCGAAGTGGACCACTTGGCCGGTGGCGTGCACACCGGCATCGGTACGCCCGGCGCACACCACGCGCACCGGCCGATCCGCCACCCGCGACAATGCGCCCTCGAGTGCCTCCTGCACGGTACGCGTGCCCGCCTGGGCCTGCCAGCCGGAGAAGTCCGTACCGTCGTACTCCACACCGAGGGCGATGCGCATAGATCAGAGTCCGAGGGGCGCCGCAGGCGCCCGCCGCACCCGGGCGCGAGGCCCCACCCGCACCTCCACGCCCATCGGCGGCATGAGCGGATCGATCAGGTGCTCAACTGCTGCATGAGACTCTCGGCCTCTTCGCGCTGGGGATCGCTGCCCTCCTCGATCACCTCCGCGAGCAACTCGCGCGCCCCCTCCCGGTCGCCCATGTCCAGGTACGCGCGCGCCAGATCGAGCTTCGTGCCGACCTCGTCGGGTTCCCCGAGTACCGTGTCTTCCGCCCCCCCGGCGGTCTCTCCGGCGGCTTCCCCCTCGGCGGCTTCCTCTCGGACGGTCTCTTCTGTAGCGGCTTCCTCTCCGGTGGCTTCCTCTCCGGTGGCTTCCTCTCCGGTGGCTTCCTCTCCGGTGGCTTCCTCTCCGGTGCGCGCCGCGCCGCCGGGGATAAGT